>NZ_JAVRHM010000003.1:0-232886 GCF_031846525.1 Autumnicola patrickiae | reverse complement strand
TTTCTACCTTTTTGATGATTTTTTTTGTTCAATTTATATGACAATGACATCAGAAATATTTCATGTTTCAGATTCTCCTGAAAGTGTGATTTGTTTAAATGCCGAATTAGATCTACTTACAGAAACAGAAGATAAAATAAGGTTTTTTAATAATTATAATATCAACTCATTAAGCCATCTGGAGTAAGAAAGATATTAGAATGTGCTAGCTTCTGACTCTGGAATGAACTAATTTCATTTCGCTTTAATTGAAAAACCTCAGCCAGCTCAATAAATAGTTTGGACGGAAAACCTCTTAACGAGATGCATTCCCCTGTAAAAGCCGAAATAAAATTACTGGCACAGCCTCATTTCCGCTTCGCTGGTTCCTTCCTCTAGAATCTGAGCGACTTTATGTTATATTTGGCAATACTAAAAAACACAGAATTAAAATTATTTTAATGAAAAAAATTTTACTTACCCTCACTTTTTGCTCCCTAACACTTATCACCAAATCTCAAAATGCAAGTGTAGAACAGTCAACTTACGGAATCCAAACCGGCGTACTGGGAATATGGTTTCATAACGAAACTAAACTATGTGATCAAATAGCATTGCGAAGCGAGCTAGGGCTTGACAGCGGGATTTTTGGAGGTATGTTTTATGACGGCGTGGGTTTCTTAATGGCACCGGTAATTACTCTAGAACCACGATGGTACTATAATTTAAACAAACGAATTTCAAAATCGAGAAATATTGAAGGAAACAGCGGAAATTTTGTCTCACTAAAAACAAGTTATAACCCTGACTGGTTTGTAATTTCTAATTATGACAATATAAACGTAATTAATCAGGTTTCAGTTATTCCCACCTGGGGAATCAAAAGGAATTTGGGACGTCATTTCACCTATGAAGCCGGTTTTGGAGTTGGATATAGATATACATTTGCAAAAAGTGCCGGATATTTAGAAAATGAAGGAGAAGCTGCTGTTAACTTACACTTGAGGATTGGTTACAGATTTTAAAATGAGCAACCCCAATAAATAAATTCCTATTTCAAAGCTATAGAGGAAAATCAACCTTACCAGCGCACACCCTTTATACGAAACACCAGCTATTATTAATAAAAAAGAATACTAAAATGAAAGAATACAAAGTAGAATCCTTAATCTATTATTCCAGGTTATCACTGGATAAAAATCATATTTCTAAAAGATCCAAAACAGAAATTCAGGAGAAATTAGACGAATATGCTAAGAACGGCTATCGTTTGGCCTCAACAGATGCTACTAATTTTGGATATGCAGTATATATTTATCTTTACTTCGAAAAGGACATTTAGATATAAATGAAAAACATAAACTGGAAAAAATATACGTTTGAATTTTTTTCAATTTTTATTGCAGTAGTTTCTGCTTTCGCTCTTACTAACTGGAATGATAACAGAAATAGCAGAACCTCTGAACAAAAAATCCTCATAGAGATTAAAAACGGGATCGGTATAGACACCCAAGACTTTGAAGCCAATATAAAGGGACATGAACTAAGTTTACGAGCCAACGAAATATTCAGGGATTTACTCGGGAACAAACCTGTAGCTCAGGATTCAATTGACTTGTTTTACATTTCCCTTTTTAGGGACTATACACCATTAATTAATCGGTCGGGATATGAATCGCTTAAAGAGTCGGGATTGAAAACAATTACAAACGATGCATTAAGGTTAGAAATAATAACCCTTTACGATTATCATTACGGTATTGTAGAGATACTGGATAACGTAAATGAAATGCAATCTTTTCAAAACTATTTTACTCCGGTTAACGAATTGCTTCATCCGTTTATGGAATTTGATGATGAAGGAAACCTAATCAAAATTGAGCATCCCAAAGCCTTAAGTGAAGATCAACGAAAAGAAATATTAAGCTATTTGTGGAGATTAGAAAATAATAGGAAATATAAGCTTGGAAAGTACAATTCTGTTTTAGAAGTCATGGATAACGCAGAGAAAAACCTCCAGAGGGAAATAAGATCGTAGCCAGCATTGGGAGCGGGCAATTGTGGTTATAGTGGTAGAGTTATTTTTATACTGCGACAGCACTTCTTTTTTTATCAGTGAAATCCATGAAAAAAATTCTACACCTAATATTATTCTTACTACCACTGGTTTCCTGTACCCATCAGGATAAAACTGACTTAGAAAATGGCAGTCTCTGGAAAATTGTTTCCAAAAGTGGAACAGAGTCATATATATTCGGGACCCTTCATCTATATCCTGAAAATAAAATAACACTTTCAGAAGAAGTTATTGCAAGGGTAGAAAGCTCGAATAAACTTGTACTAGAAAGTCATATGACAAATGAGGAAGAACATATTAGGATAGCGACAGAAATTCCGGATTTCCTATTAAAGAGTTTTACTATTATCAGGTCAGAATATGGATATGGACTGGTGAGTATGGAAAGTCAATTCACAGAAATAGCAAAAGATTCAGATGTGGATATTTATGGTTTGGAATCTTCTGAAGAAGTAATTAAAACAATGGAAACTGTAAAAAAAATCCCTATTTCCGACAGCATATTCATTGCAGATGAAATGCTGCAAGACTACAAAGAATCGTTGAAATTGTACCAAAGGGAATCCATTCAGGAATTTAAAGAAACTTTGATCATTCAAATGGGAAATGAAATCACACAAATACTTGTGGATAATCGCAATGATGCTTGGCTGAAAAAGATAATTTCTTTCATTGAAAATGACAAAATATTCATTGCAGTAGGTATAGGTCACCTTGGAGGAGAAAAAGAAGTTTTGAAGCTATTGGTTAATCAAGGTTATCAGGTAGAAAGAATAAGAATTTAATTTTTTGCAGCCTGGTATTTACTAAAGAGCCCCTACCTGCCGAAAATTGCCATTTTAGACTGTCCTTTACAGATCCTAGTTTCCTATAAATCCACCGCTCCTACTTCACCCATTTGCTACGGACAAAAAGTTTTCCCTTACAACCTTCTGCTTTCTAAATTTTTAATTTATTTTTAACAAAATTCCTTGAAGTAATATTTGATTATAATGGAATTGTGCTGAGAAATTGAAATATATTCACTTGAATTTTTAATTCACTGCTGTAATATACTCAGCAGAAACTAAAGATCTTAACAATGAAAAAATATTTATTTACTATTCTATTTTTGTGCTTCCTGATAAGCGATAGTATTGCACAAGGAGCTAAGAGTAAAGTAATTGACAATGGCGGCAGCGGTCAGTATAAAGCTGTAGCAGTTTCTGAAAAATCCCTGCCCGATTTTGTTGTATATCGCCCGGAAAACATTGGAAATGCAGCAGAAAAGGAAGGTAAACTACCGGTTATGGTCTTTGCTAATGGCGGATGTGCCGATTCTTCTATTAATCATGAAAGGGTATTGTCTGAAATTGCATCACAAGGATATATTGTAGTAGCTATCGGCTCCCTACAAATGACCTTGGATGAACGTCAACACGAAAGTACAGATGCTAAAATGCTCCTGAAAGCTATTAATTGGATCACTAAACAAGCTAAAGATAAGGATACCGACTATTACGGAAATTTAGATCTGGGTAAAATTGCAGCAGCGGGGCAATCTTGTGGAGGAGCCCAGATTCTGGCGGTAGCGGGTGACAGCCGAATAAAAACCTACATGATGTTTAATTCCGGAATGGGCGAAATGACCATGGCCGGTGCCAGCTCAAAATCCCTGGAATCTCTAAATGGAAATATTCTCTATATCGTTGGCGGAGAATCAGACGTTGCCACCAACAATGCTGAAATGGACTACAGTCGCATCAAAGATGTTCCCGTTGCTTTTGCCAACCTCCTGGAAGGTGGGCATATGGGCACCTTTGGAGAAGAATATGGAGGATCATTTTCTAAAATGGCTGTTGATTGGCTCGACTGGCAATTAAAAGGAAAAGACAATTCTTCTGTTTTTCTTGAAAATAACTTAAACGCTTATTCAGGCTGGGCTATGAAAGCTAAAAATTTTGAACATAATAAATAAATTATAAAAGATGATAAAAAAGAAATTTCCACTTATTCTGACCCTTCTCCTCGCATGTTCAGTAATGTCTTGCGGTGTCAAGGCTTCCGGGGACAATAATTTTACTTCAGAATACAAATCAATTTCTGTAACAAAGGATATTCCCTATCGCGAAGGGGAAAGTGATGCCTGGAAACTTGATTTAGCCATGCCGGCAAATTTTGGAGGTGAGCTTCGTCCCGCTCTGGTCATCGTGCATGGCGGCGGATGGGCTGCGGGATCCAAATCTGTAGATGTTTACCAGAAGATGATGGTAAGCTATGCTCAAAAAGGTTACGTTACAATTAATGTGGATTACCGTCTTACAGGTGAAGCTGAATTTCCTGCAAGTATTGAAGATGTAAAAACAGCAGTTCGCTGGCTACGTGCTCATGCCGAAGAGCTACGTGTAGATCCAGATCGAATTGGCAGCTATGGTCACTCTGCAGGCGCACATCTTGCTCTGATGCTGGCCATGGCACCTGAAAGTGCAGGACTGGAAGGTGATGGCGGATGGGATGAGTATTCCAGTATGGTCAATGTTGCGGCCAGCGCCTCAACACCAACAGAACTGGGACGTGATGTACCAATGGCAAAACCGGTTTGGTGGCCTATTGGTTATATTGGTGCCGACCATCCTCCTATTCTTATCATACAGGGTACAGACGACAAAATAGTACGCGCTGAACTAACAGAGGATTTTGTAGAAAAAATGAAAGCCGCGGGAGCCAATATTGAATATATGGAAGTTGAAGGCGGCCATGGTGTGGCTTATGCAGAAAAACTTGAAGTGACCGATCCCGTTATTGAAGAGTTTTTAGCTAAATACCTTCATCCACAGGAAAATTAATAAAGCATATAATGAAAATAGCTAACTCGTTCTCTATCTTGTTTGCAGCAATAATTTTTAGCTGCAACACAATTTCAGCACAAAAGGATACCAATCCTCAAAGTTTTAATCACACTGCCGAAATTGAAAGATTTGATGTTAATGCTAAAGAAATAAATAATATAGATTCTTTGCTACAATCGTTTGTAGATGAGAAAAAAGTGAGCAGTGTTACTGCTTTCGTTGCCAAAGAAGGAAATGTAATCTATAAAAAAGCTTTTGGTCTAAAGGACGTTGAAAACGAAGTTCCTGCTAAGGTTGATGATTATTACGTACTATTTTCGCAAACAAAAGCTATTACTACGGTGGCATTTATGACGCTTGTTGAAAAAGGCCTGGTAGCAATAGAGGATCCTGTATCGAAATATTTCCCTGAAATTCCTGATCAGGTAGTAACAAAAGTAAATGAAGATGGCACCTATGAAACGCGCCCGGTTGAAACACCAATGACCTTCGCCCACCTGATGTCACACTCTTCTGGACTTAACGCCGGGCTTGTGGGTGAAATCCGACGTGCAGAGGGAAAAAAAGCCGGTGTCCCTGCCGGGTTTGGAGGTTCAATACCCGATGAGAAGCCAAAAGGACAACGGAGCTTCGGGGGCAATCCAGATTCAAAATATTTGGAGGAAGAAATGTTGGCGCTGGCTGAATATCCTCTCGGTTTTGATCCGGGATCTGAATGGAACTACCATATTAGTACGAACATGTTAGCGTATATGGTGGAAAGAATATCCGGGCAACCCTTCCGCGAATATGTCAAAGAGACAATCCTGAATCCGTTGGGGATGAATGAGACAGATTGGTATTATAAACCGGAAGCATTAAAGCGTTTTGTAAAACCTTATAGTGCTGTTGAAGGGGAACTAAAATCCGGTTCGACTATGTATACCGAAGGTGCTATAAGCAGCGAACAAACATATACTGAAGGGGCCATCGGTCTAAACGGACCTATTGAAGATTATGCTAAATTTTGCCAGATGTTATTGAACAAAGGTGAATTTAATGGCAATCGTATCCTGGAGCCCGAAACAATTGAAACAATGACCACAGTAAACCGGCTACCAGAAGAAAATTCTGGAGGAAAAGGATTTAAATTCGGTTTAGGTTTTGAATTATATAACAATTTAAAGAAACCCGTCCCCGCAGTTTCAAATACTGCCTATGCCTGGGGAGGCATGTTAGGTACAGAGTATATTATTGATCCGGAAAATGATTTAATAGCCCTCTTTTACATTAATATGTTTGAACGTGAACCTTTGTATCCAATTTTTTTGAATAAGGTGTATGACTTATTTGATGATCAGTTAAAGAGCGAGTAATAAATTAAATGGCAATTCAAATCTAAAACATAATAAAGGCAATGTTATCTATTCTGAGAAATCTATACTACAATTGGATAGAGTAAATTCCAACCTTTATCCTGAAATTGCCATTTTCGACTATCATTAAAATTCATGTATAAAGCTCTCTTATTGATATTCTTCTTCCTGCTAAGTAATCTGTACTCCCAGGATCATAATGAGGAAGAAGTAATTTTCTTAGAAGAAGTGACTGTTAACGCTATACGAGATTATAAAGACAGAGTCATAATTAAAACAGAAGGTAAAAGAAACGCAACCTTTTCCGTAGCAGAGAAATCGATTTTTGTCTCCAGGATCAGTAATATTCCAGAAGGTAAAATATCCTCCATAAAGTTCTATTTCAACAGACGCAAAAAGACCAACTTTACAGAAAACAGCTTTAGATTAAAAATTTACCATATAAATTCAGAACTACAACCAGGAAGGATAATAAACAAAAACGACATTCGTTTCCTAGTCACTCCAGATCATAAGGGAGAAATTGAGCTGGATTTGTTAAATATGGATTTGCAACACTTAACCGAAATCTACATCGGATTAGAATTATTGAACAATAACGAAGAACTCGGCTTTTCATTAGATTGTATTACCAGTTCAGATTCATTTTCGTTTTATAAAAGAGCAAATTCAGATGAATGGTTGAAAATTCCAAATATCAAGATAAGAAACCAACTAGTTGTTGTTAAATAAATTTTAGGATTGATCTAAAACCTCCTTCCATAACCTAAGAAAGCCACTGCTTAAAATCCTTTACTTTTTCCCTGCTCACAATTAACGGAAGATCATTAAAAGACTTCAGACTAATGCGCAGCCTGGAATTGGAATAAGCAACAATATCCTCAATTGCTAAAATATTTACAATACTTTGCCGGTTGATCCTAAAGAAGTTTTCGGAATTCAGTTCGTTCTCCAGTTTTTCCAGGGAGATATCGAGAGGATAATTCCGTTTGTCCAGCGTATGGAGGTAAGTAGATTTATTTTCAGAACAAAAACAGCTGATTTCCTCCACGTTAATCAGTTTAATATGCTGGCCCACCTGAATGGTGAACCGCTTCCTGTACTCCGAGGTTGGCAGGTTAAAAATAGACTTCAGGCTCTGCATACTTAGTCCGCCGTTAATAGCAGCGGTATTTTGATAAAACTTTTGCATTGCGGCAGTAAGCTCTTCATCGTCTATAGGCTTAAGTAAATAATCTACACTATTCAATTTAAAAGCCTTCAGCGCGTATTCATCGTAAGCGGTAGTGAAAATGATGGCACTTTTAATTTCCACATTTTCAAAAATTTCAAAAGACAAACCATCACTTAACTGGATATCCAGAAAAATAATTTCGGGATGTTCATTCTGCAGGAACCATTCCGTAGCCTCTTCCACCCCATGCAGCGTAGCGATTACCTCTACCTTCTGTTTTTCCAGCATACGCTGTAAACGCCTGGCAGATGGCTTTTCATCTTCAATAATTAATGCCTGTATCATTTAAAATAAATATTATTCCCAGGTATTTCTCTTTCTCTCCTTCAGAAGCTTCCCAACTTTTCGCTCCTCCCAATCCTTTCCGAAGAAAAGGTGTATCCCAAAAGTACTGGCCCAATGGGCAAATATCCCAATTCCCCATAAGAACGCGGTCCTGTAATTCCAGATATCGGTCATCGCATCCTCAAAACCTTTTTGCCTTATCTCTACAGCAAAAAAAGCAATATTTACGAAGATGTAGATGAGAAGATGAATGTAAAATCCTTTTATCTCTTTAACTTTCTTTTTTGCCGACCTGTATTCAAAGTCCTCTTCAGTGTGTTTTTCCATTATTCCCAGTTCCTGTTCTTCTCTTTATCCATTAATTCCCTCACTTTGCGCTCTTCCCAATCTTTTCCAAAGAGTTTGTTGGGTCCAAAGACAGAGAGCCAGTGAGCAAATAATCCAATTCCCCAGAAGAAAGCCGTAGAATACGTCCAGATGTCGTCTAAAGCATGCCAATCTCCATCCTGATAAGCCGCTACGGCAACTATCGCGATGTTCACAAAAAGATAAACGAGCAGGTGTACATAAAAACCTTTGATCTCCTTCACTTTCTTTTTTGCAGACCAGTAACCAGGTCCTTCTTGTTTATAATTTTCCATTATTTCCAGGATTTTTGTTGTTGCTGTTCCTTTTCCATGATTTCCTGAATTTTACGTTCTTCCCAGGCAGAGCCATAGCCAAAGACCGAGAATCCGTGAATTGTTAGCCCAATTCCCCATCCAAATAACGGAAACCAGAACCATTGGAAGCCCCAGAACGTGTAGTAATTAATAAAAATGAGAAACGGAATTACCACACAATAAGAAACGAGGTTTCCATAAAATTCCTTTATTTCCTTTACGCGCTCCTTCGCCTTAAAATATGCCTTTTCTTCTTTAAAATCCTGGGTTTCCATAATTGCTATTTGTTTGGTTAGTACAGGTAATTTTACTCTGAAAATTTCCTGGTTTTTCTCTATAAATACTTTTCTACGGGTCACAATTCCGTAGCGGTCCACGATATTTTGAAGCCCCACCCCTTTTCGCTGATGCAGAACTTCCTTCTTCTGAAAATTATTTTCTATCACCAGGTATCCGTTTGCTTCATAAATTTTAATCCGCAAAGGTTTTGCTTCGCTTACCACGTTATGCTTAATCGTGTTTTCCAGCAATAACTGAAGGGACAGCGGTACCACCTTGGCCTCTGGTGTAGAAATTTCTTGTGGAACCTCGTAGAAAATGCTGTTTTCAAAACGCATCGTCAACAATTTCATATAAGTGACCGCAAAAGCCAGTTCCTCTTCAAGGCTCACCAGTTCCTTATCTTTTTGCTCCAGGACGTACCTGTAAATTTTTGAAAGTGAAGTGGTGAATTTCTGCGCCTGCTCCGGATTTTCATCAATCAGGGAAGTCAGAACATTAAGGCTGTTAAACAAAAAATGCGGATCTATCTGGTTCTTTAAACTCTCAAATTTAGCTGAAGCGGTTCCTGCAATAATCTTCTGCTCAGTCACTTTTCGCTCCTGAAGTGCCTTATAAAAATAGAAAACGTGAAAACCAAGGGATATGATGATAGTAAACAGTAGCGGAGCGAAATAGTAACGCAGACTTTCATTTTCCAAAAATTCATTTATTGAAACATCGTTAAAAATGGTTCTGTCTATAAGACGGCAAAAAAAGTAGCCAAGAAGGGTAAGAACGATGGACCCCGCCGAGGCGATAATTGCCCTTTTTAGCCCCGCATTTTCCCATCCAATTTTTTTATTGAAAAATGCAAAATAAAGGCCGTTGATAGTGGTAAGAACAAAAGCATAGAAAAAATAAATTCCCCACATTTCAAAACGAAGGAGCTTTTCTGTACTTGCGCTGAAAATAGAATCCAACAGCAGTATAACTACAGAAATTACAATTGAAGTTTTTATTATTTTGAAGATAATTTTCATCCCAGCTCTTAATTTGAAGCTAATATCTGGTTATTGTGCGTTCTCCGAAAAATGTTTTTGCTGAACCGTCAAAATTTAATGTTGAATTGTAATTAAAACAGACAGGACAGGAAATTTTATCATTTTCTGAAGGATTTTAGGCATCTGAATAGCCAAAATAGATAAATTTAAGATGAAATCTGAAGAAAAATAAATGGAGAGAAAAAACTATCCGAAAAAAAGAGAAAGATTCTGTAGAAATGTAGCATCCTGAGCTTCAGAAGAAATCTGAAATAATTGCACACAAAAGATAGGGTCGAAAATTGCCATTTTCGACCCTATACAATTTTTGGTACCCAAATCTATTTGCACCGCAATATTTTATTCCGAAGAAATGAATTAAATGTCCTCGTCCACTTCCATAAGTTTTTTATTGGCTTTAAAGGGTCGAATAATTAAACGTGCAGCCTTATCGAAGTTTATATAGTTATAAACCCAGTTAAAGAAGGTCACCAGCCTGTTTCTAAAGCCTACGAGAAACCACAAATGCACAAACATCCATACAAACCATGCAAAGAAACCTCCAAACTTAAATTTTCCCAAATCTACCACGGCGCGATTTCGTCCTACCGTAGCCATAGTACCTTTATCATTATAATTAAAAGGCTCTAACTTGTCGCCCTTTACCAGTCGCTTAAGATTTTTGGCCAGGTGCCTCCCCTGCTGTATAGCGGGTTGGGCTACCATAGGATGTCCTCTGGGAAAATCACCGCTTTGCATTAAAGCGATATCACCAATTGCAAAAATATTCTCGTAGCCGTTTACCTGGTTAAAAGTGTTCACTTCGTACCGGTTCGCTTTCTCGACCATAGCCGAAGCATTTAGTCCTTTAACAGGAGCGCCTGTAACGCCGGCAGACCAGATAAAAGTTTCTGTTTTTAAAGAAAGATCGGTATTGGTTGTAACAAGTTCTCCATCGTAATTTTCTACCATGGTGTTTAAATGAATGTGAACCCCCAGTTCTTCTAAAAATTTCTGTGCTCTTTTAGAAGACTCCTCACTCATTGGTGGTAAAACCCGTGAGAGTCCTTCCAGGAGATGGATATTCATTTCATTAGGATCAATATCTGGATAATCATTGGGAACCACGTTATTTCTAATTTCGGCAAGTGCGCCGCTAAGTTCCACTCCTGTTGGGCCAGCCCCTACAAGCACAAAATTAAGAAGTGCTTTCCTTTTTTCAGGATCATCGGTAATTACCGCCTGTTCCAGGTTTTCCAGGATTAAGCTTCTGATGTTTAGCGCCTGCGGAACGGTTTTCATCCACATTCCGTTTTGTTCAATACTTTTATTTCCAAAGAAATTTGTTTTTGAACCTGTGGCAATCACCAAATAATCGTAGGTAATATCCCCAATATTGGTATGAATTAAATTTTCTTCCGCAGAAATTGAAGAGACTTCGGTAAGCCTGAA
This sequence comes from Autumnicola patrickiae, assembly GCF_031846525.1. Lineage (NCBI taxonomy): Bacteria > Pseudomonadati > Bacteroidota > Flavobacteriia > Flavobacteriales > Flavobacteriaceae > Autumnicola > Autumnicola patrickiae. Next base: position 221,713 of record NZ_JAVRHM010000003.1, on the reverse strand, counting down.
AAAACATTTTTTACTATCCCGTGTAATCTTCCTTAAAGGATAAGCAATAGAATCGGGCTCCAGGCTGGCAGTGGAAACCTGGTACAATAAAGGCTGAAAGGTGTGATAATTATGTCGGTCCAGTAAAACCACCTGGAAATCTTCCTTAAGCAGTTTTCTTGCAAGTGCCATGCCGGCAAAACCTCCTCCGATTATTACTACCCGGGGCAAATCGCTATGGGGAATATTCATATATCAAAAACGTTTAAGTCTAATTTAAGGCTTATCCTGCTCTGGAAGAAAAATTCCCCGTGCATTAACTATAATTTATAGTTTTTTGTAACATTGTACCTCTTCAGGCTACATATAGCAGCTAACCAAGTAAAGTGGACAAGGACCTAGAACATCAGTTTGTAACAAATCTGGAAAAACACCAGAATATTGCGCACAAAATATGTCGCATCTATACAAACGACCAGGCTTCCCACAACGATTTATTTCAGGAAATTACAATTCAGCTTTGGAAGGCTTACCCCAAGTTTAGAGGAGATGCCAAGTTTAGCACCTGGATGTACAGGGTGGCCCTGAATACTGCGATTACACTTTATCGTAAGAAAAAGCGCGGAATTCAGACTCAGGACTACGCCACTGTTCATTTTAAAATCAAAGCCGAAGAATACGACGATGAAGCAGAGCAGCAAATCAAGCTTATGTACGACGCCATAAAAGAACTGAATGATATAGAAAAAGCACTGGTATTTCTATACCTGGAAGATAAAAATTACCGCGAAATATCCGAAACCCTGGGTATATCTGAAGTAAATGCAAGAGTAAAAATGAATAGGGTGAAAACAAAATTGAGAACAATATTAAATCCTTAGAAAGTAGATGGATGGATTGGATTTACTAAAGAAAAACTGGAAAAAACAGGAAGAGAACCTTCCGCACCTTTCCTATGATGAAATTTATAAAATGATTTGGAAGAAATCTTCTTCTATCGTAAAATGGATATTTATCATTAGCATTATAGAATTTCTTCTGGGTACTGTCCTAAGTATCGTATTGGCCGATAAAGAATACTGGCAGCAGATGGAAACACTGCACCTCAAGGAGTTTATGATTTTTGCTGAAGCGATTAGCTATCCTATAACTTTGTATTTTATCTATTGCTTTTACAAAAATTATCGCAAAATTTCTTCTACAGATAGTGCTTCAAAACTTATGAAGGACATCCTGAGGACAAGAAAAACTGTGAAATATTATATTGCCTATGTGCTTATTTCCATCGCCATTATTACGATGGTTTCGGTTTATATATTAATACATTTTCACGTACTGGAAATAGATGTAGATGAAACCTCCAAATATGTCTTTGACACGGTAGACTGGATTAAAATGATTGCAATTTTAACCATTGCACTTATTCTCCTACTGGGTAGTATCTGGCTTTTCTACAGATTACTCTACGGAATATTATTAAGAAGGTTAAACCGAAATTACAAGGAACTGAAGAATTTGGATGTGTGATTAGTAGTTTGGAGTTATATAGTTCGGGGTTTGGAGTTAAAGAGGGAAAGAGTTAAGGAGGGGATAATTTGTTGTGAGTTGTGAGTTGTCACAAAGTTTCAGGTTTAAAGTTTATCCCGACGATATTTTGCTAAAAGTGCTTTCCTCTCTCCACTTTTCACAACAAAAAGGCATCCTCCAAAAATGGCAATTATCGATCTTTAACTAAAAATCGTTCCTTTTTCTTACAGCATAGGCTCCTGCTTCCTGTTTCTGTTTGCAGTCGGTTCAAGTATTCTTCTGCTTCCCTTCTCGCAGTCTCAACTTCTGACCTCAAAAGAATGCTCCTGTGCAAAAATCTAAAATATATAATGAAGAAAGTAGAATAAATTAGTACTCCCGTTTCTTATTGAGCTCTTCCATAGTATTTAAAGCTTCCGCAGGAATAACTTTGGAAAATGAGGAATGCTGCTCTATCGCATATTCCAGTTTTTCGACGATTTCTTCTATAGACTCATTTTCGTAATCTATCTCCAGGGGTTCTTTTATTTGAAATGATTGCAGGATTCCGCGTTTTTTAATCCGTAGGCCCTTTTTATCGAAAGACCTGCGAAAACCATCAATAACAATTGGAATTACAATTGGTTTATGGTTCTTGATAATATGGGCGGTTCCTTTTCTGATTGGTTTAAAAGGTTTGGTAGTGCCCTGCGGGAAAGTAATTACCCAGCCATCCTTTAAAGCATCTGCAATATTTTCAGAATCCTGGGGATTTACATTCCGATGTATTTCCTTGCCTTTTTCCCGCCAGGTCCGCTCTACAGTAATTGCACCGCCATAGGCCATTATTCGGGTAAGCAGCCCGGCCTGCATTGTTTCTTTGGCAGCAACATAGTAGATATTAAGTTTTGGCTGCCAGATGTAGCCTACGTTTTTAATGGAATCCACCCTGCCGCTCAAGCTGGCATTAAAAACATGGAACATCGCCACAACATCTGCAAAATAAGTTTGGTGATTGGAAACAAAAAGAACGTTGGTATCCGGAAGATTTTTAATAATTTCAGATCCTTCTATTTGAAGTTCGTTAAACCCTCGATATCTCCTGTGAGTGAGGACTCCAAAGATGCGGATAAGCCACTTCTTCAAAAATAAAATGTGTCCGAACGGATTTTTTTTAAAAAGGCCCATTATCTGAAACTACAAATTTTAACTCGTTTTAAATAGAAACATCTTTTTGAACGAAGGCAAATATAATAATAAGTTTCTTACAGTACCTTTACCAGCATTTCCTTTATTTCACTCAGCATCATCCCCGTGGCGCCCCAGACTATATGGCCATTTAAGCTGAAAGCAGGCACTTCTATTTCTTTTGCATACGAAGTACTAAGTACCTGTTTGACCATATTCTTTTCGTCGAGAAAATCATCCAGATCCACCTCAAGAATATCTTCTACCTCAGATTCCTGCGCAATGAGAATTGGTGTGGTATCCATTATCCCGATATAAGGATGAACCCAAAAATTACTTGGCGGAATATAAAGTTTGGTAAGCTTTTTCAGAACCGTAATCAAAGTTCTTTGTACCCCTACCTCTTCTTCAGTTTCCCGAAGAGCTGTTTCCGAAAGATCCCTATCTTCCTCTTCCACCCTACCGCCGGGAAATCCAACCTGATTGGAATGCACACCTTTGTAAGTCTTCCGCAGAATTAAAACCAATTTAGTTTTTGAAGACTCATCAGGATAAAAAAGTGCCAAAACACCTGCTTCATTTGGCTTTTTCTTTTCAATATCAACATTGGCGAGCTCCTGGATTCTCATTAAAGGAGCTAATTTATGGTGAGCAGCCTCTCCCGGTAGTTCGATTTTTTTTAATTTTGATACCTTAGATTTAAAGATTTTGAAGTCCATGAGATATAGCCTGTCAATAATTGCCGTTTTTCTTACTCTTTTTTTTGCAAGTTGTGAAGATAAGGATTCTTCCCGGAAAAGTGCTGCTGAAACTGTAGCCGAGAAGATGGAAGAAAGCGATAGTGCAGCAGTAGAAACGACTAAAAATAATACTGAAGACGAAGAAAATGAAGAAGAAACAGATCTTGGCGAAGCTTACCCTATTCCGCAGGAAGAACTCATTCCATTTTTAACCCAATACGGAAAGGAAAATCCCGAAAACCGGGTACGGATTATTACCAGCTTTGGTAATATTGAAGTGACATTATTCCGGGACACTCCTTTGCATCGTGCTAATTTTATAATGCTGGTTAAAAACGGCTATTTTGATAATACGTATTTCCACAGGGTCGCACCGGGATTTGTGATTCAGGGAGGCAATTCTGATAATGAAGCTACCTACGAAATGAGGCAGAAAGTAGGGAAATATTTAATTCCCAGCGAATTCGATGCCGGTCACAAACATACCTACGGCGCATTTTCCGCAGCCAAATACAGCGAGCAGAATGTGAGCAAAGCATCTTCTCCTTTCGAATTTTTTATTGTTATGGATAAAGGCGGATCACCTCACCTGAATAATGATCACACTGTTTTTGGAAGAGTTACCAGCGGAATAGATGTAGCCGAAAAAATTGAACAGGTAGAAACCGGACAATCAGAATGGCCGATTGATAATATACATATGGATGTGGAAATTATTGAGTAGACAGATGAAGCTCACATTTTTTTACTGCTGCGTATAATAATTATAATCGGAAATAACCCGGCTTATAAAATCCATCGGCCGTTCCTGGTATTCCAGATCCAGTAATTCTGAAACTTTTGCAGCCAGTGAGAGGATGACATTATGGTTTCCGTTTATCTTCGCCTTTCTGTAGATTTCTTTTATTTCCTGGATATCAGCATCATTTAAAACGGTTACCTGTGAATATTTAGGAGTATAATTCTCTGGTAAATCAACAGCGAGTGTGTTTTCTATGCCCATTCGTTGCTTTTCAGAAATCACTGTGGTTTTTGCTGCCAGATCTCCGAGTCGCTGGCCTTTCCCATTCAGTAAAATCATAACCACGGCTACTGCGCCGCTCGTTAGAGTGATATCAATAAACCTTAGCAGCCATCTTATAAGATAATTTGAAAACACAGGTCTGGAACCATCTTCTTTTACCACTCTTAGCTGCATTGCTGCTTTCCCGGGAGTTTGTCCGTTCCAAAAAGTTTCCCAAAGAAGATAGTACAGAAAAACAGGTAGGCCCAACACCAGATAGTACATCCAGGTACCTCCGCTGTCAAGATCTGTTCCCGAAATTATTAGTCCGGTTATGATTGCGTATAGGATCAGGATAAAACTGTCTACAATATAAGCAACTATGCGTTCTCCAATCCCGGCCACATTCTGTTTAATACTAATATTTTGAGCAGTTTCTATTTGAAAATTATCCATTTAATCTGTTTCTTTGAGTTCTAATTGGGAAACTATGCGCGAGGCCGCTTTTGTGAAGCAAAATAAGGATAAATGGTTAAAGTTTGAAAGCCTCCTTAAAAATAAAAACAGCATTCCTCCAGAGGAATTATCGGCGGTTTATGTAGAGGTAAGTGACGACTTAAGCTATGCGCAGACTTTCTATCCCAAGAGCAACACTACAACCTATCTTAACGGTCTCGCTTCTTCGGCACATCAAAAGGTGTACAGGAACAGAAAAGAATCCCGGAACCGGTTTATAACGTTCTTTACTGAAGAATTTCCGCTTTTCTTTTATCATCATCAAAAACAATTACTGCTCAGTTTTTTAATCTTTGCATTATTCTCTGTTGTAGGTGCATTTTCAGCAGCCAGTGACGGTTCATTTGTCCGTAGCATACTTGGCGATGCCTATGTGAATATGACCCTGGAAAATATTGCTAACAACGATCCAATGGCGGTTTATAAGAAAGCATCTGAAACCGATATGTTTCTGGGAATTACGATAAATAACATAAGGGTTAGTCTGTTTGCCTTTACCCTCGGAATCCTTGCGGGTCTGGGGACAGCCTTTATTTTAATGCAGAATGCCGTAATGCTTGGATCTTTTCAGTATTTCTTCTATGATCAGGGTTTGCTATGGGAATCGGCCAGGACAATATGGATTCATGGTACTATAGAAATTTCAGTAATTATAGTCGCCGGATGTGCTGGTTTAGTGGTAGGAAAAAGTATCTTATTTCCAGGTACTTATTCCAGACTAAGATCCTTTACTTCCGGCGTAAAAGACGGATTAAAGATAGTTATTAGTACAATTCCTTTCTTTATAATTGCAGGATTTCTTGAAGGCTTTGTAACGAGGTTAACTCAGATGCCCGATTGGCTGGCGATAACTATTATTTCCCTTTCTTTGGCTCTAATATTATTTTACTATGTTTTTTATCCAACCTATCTACATAATCAAAAAATAAAAAATGAATCCGGACTACATCAGGTTTAAAAAACAAAGGGAATTGGGAGAAATCCTTAGCGTCCTTTTCAAATTCCTTAGGGAGAATTACAAACTTCTTTTTAATGTCTTCATCAAGTTTGTTTCACCGGCTTTTGTGCTACTTATAGCCGCAGTGAGTTATTACACCTACTCTACTATAGGCAACCCGGTTTTTGCCACAGGAGCCCTTACCGGTGGGGAATTTGTTTTATCATTTATTCTCATGCTTATCGCTGTTCTTCTTTATTCTGCCGCGCTTTACGGAACAATATTTCACGTTATCAAGTCTTACATCAGCAATAATGGAGACGTGCATGTTTCAGAAGTTGGGCAGGGGCTAAAAGAAGATTTTGGAAAATTACTTGGTCTAACACTTATAGGCTGGGTATTAATTGTGGCAGGAACTATCCTGTTCATCATTCCCGGAATTTACCTTTTTGTTCCACTAACGATAAGCACCGCAATTCTTGTTTTTAGAAGAACAAACATCATGGACAGCATATCAGAATCTTTCCAGTTGGTGAAAGATAACTGGTGGATGACCTTTTTTAGTCTTTTCGTTATTGGAATGCTCATCTATCTCATCAGCTTTATTTTTCAAATCCCGTTGTTGATCTACACCATCATAAAAACATTTACAGTGATGCAGGAAGGATCGGCGGCAGATATTTCGGGTATGTTCGATTGGGTTTATATTACCTTGTCTATTATTGCTTCCTTAATACAATACATGCTGTATGCGATTATGCCCCTTGGAATTTCACTGGTGTATTTTCATTTGAATGAAAAGCAAAACTTCACGGGAACTTTTGAATCTATAGAAAACCTCGGACGACAATAATGATCAGATTTATTTTAGCAACTTTACTCTGCTTCTTTTGCTTCGGAAATGTTTTTCCACAGGCTGAAGGGACGACAGATTCTATTGCTGAAATAAAATATGACCGCACCGAGGATCTTAAATTAATAACCTTCAACAAAGCTGAAATTGAAACCTATAAAAGTCAGGAAGAATTTGATTACCTGGATCGTATAGAAAATGATTCGTGGTGGACACGTTTTAAGCGTTATATCAACTTAAAATACGAGCAGTTTACCAACTGGTTGTTTGGCGAATATACACCTGGAGGTTTCCTGCAATTCATCATAACCATATTCCCTTACCTTATCCTGGTGCTCGTCCTGGGTTTCGTTTTCTGGCTTATCACGAGGTTGGATCCTGGAAGTTCGCTGCTCAATTCCCCGGCAGAACCCGAAGTGTTTTTGAGTGAAGAGGAAGAAATCATCCAGTCCAAGGATATCAGTCGATTAATTGACGAAGCCATTGCCAATAAACAATACCGGCTGGCCGTACGCTATTATTACCTTCTAAATCTAAAACGATTGGATGAAACTGGAATTATTTCATATCAGCTTCAAAAGACAAATGAGGATTATTCAGGCGAAATTCAGAAGGAATCTGTAAAACAGCAATTCCGGAAGATTACCAGGCTTTATGATTTTATCTGGTACGGCGATTTTAAGGTTTCAGAAACAGATTTTCGATTAGCAGAAAAAGGTTTTCTTCAGATGAATTCGGTATTAGAAAATTCAGCAAATGAATAGGACTTTTAAAATAACATTTGCTCTTTTCCTATTGCTGGTTCTCGCCCTTACCTGGCTGGAAGCTACAGAGCCGGAACCGGTGAACTGGTCTCCCAGCTACGTAGCCAAAGATAAAATTCCGCTGGGCAGCATTGTATTTTTCGAGAGCTGGAAAGGCAATACTTCTTCAGAAATTGAAGAAATAAAAATCCCGCCTTACGAATTTTTCATGCAGGACAGCCTTCCTAACGGCACCTATTTTTTTCTGAATCATTACATCGCTTTTGACGATGATGAACTTAACAACCTTCTGGAGTGGGTAGAAAAAGGGAATTCGGCTTTTATTTCGGCAGATTATATTAGCATGAACCTGCTAGATACATTGGACCTGGAAATAAATGAATTTATAAGCAACAAAGATTTCACTTCGCGACCAAAGTTCAACCTGGTGAACCCAGCTCTTAAGAGTACAGAATCTTATAAACTGGATCATGATATTGAAGCTATATTTTTCAGTAAAATAGATACAGCGCGGCACACAGTTCTTGGGGTCGCAAATCTTGAGGAAGAAGCAACTTCTGAAGAACAAAAAATAAATTTTATAAAAGCTCCTTTCGGTAATGGAGAATTACTACTGCATACCAATCCGCAGGCTTTCAGCAATTACTTTTTACTTTCCGAAGACAACCACGAATATGCTGAAAAAGTCCTGGCATATATAGATGATAATGGGCCAATTTTATGGGATAGTTACTACAAATCTGGCAAAACTTTTTATTCCTCACCACTTTACATTCTCCTTAACCGCAGAAGTTTAAAGTGGGCTTATTATTTCGTAATTATTGCGGGTGTACTTTTTATCATCTTTGAAGGCAAAAGAAAACAACGTCCAATTCCGGTAGTGGCTCCACAAAAAAATCAAACTTACGAATACACGCAAACCATTGCAGATTTGTACCTTGAACAAAAGCGGTATAAAGAACTTGCCACAAAAAAAATAGAATTGTTCCTGGAATACATCCGGATTAACTACCGGATTTCTACCCAGGAAATAAACGAACAATTTTACCTGGATTTATCTTCACGGGCAGGAAAAGAGCCTGAAGAAGCGAGGGATCTATTTAAGAATATTAATAAAAGTGAAAGCAAGGCACAGATTTCTAAAGAAGATTTTTTAGAATTAAGTCGGGCAATTAATGAGTTTAAAGACACAAAAGATGGAAAGTGAAGAAATACAACCTAACGAAGGTGATCAAAGAGAAGAGCTCAATTTTGACAGTCGGGTTCCTCTCGAGGATCTAAAAGGCTCAGTTGAGAAGCTCAAAGAACAGCTGGCAAAAGTAATTGTTGGCCAGGACGAGTTTGTAGAACTTCTTATTGTGGGCCTCCTTGCCAATGGTCATGTGCTGATAGAAGGAGTTCCCGGAGTGGCAAAAACAGTCACCGCCAAACTCTTTGCAAAAAGCCTTGAAACCGAATTTAGCCGAATTCAGTTTACTCCGGACCTTATGCCCAGCGACGTACTGGGAACTTCTGTCCTTAATATGAAATCTTCGGAATTTGAATTTAAACCTGGACCTATTTTCTCCAATGTGGTTCTTATCGACGAAATTAACCGTGCCCCGGCAAAAACCCAGGCTGCACTTTTTGAAGTCATGGAAGAACGGCAAATCACGATAGACGGCAAACAATACACCATGGAAGCTCCTTTCATGGTGCTTGCCACACAAAACCCTATCGAGCAGGAAGGAACTTATGCCCTTCCGGAAGCGCAACTGGACAGGTTTTTATTTAAAATTGATGTGGGATATCCATCTACAGAAGATGAAGTCAAAGTTCTCCAATCCCACCACGACCGCAAAGGAAAACTTCCCGAAGCTAATATCGAAGCCGTGTTACACCCGGAAGAATTGTTTAAACTAAAAGAACAAATTCACGAAATTCTGGTTGAAGAAAAATTGCTGAACTACATTGCTCAACTGGTTGGGAAGACACGTCAGCACCCCCACCTTTACCTGGGCGCTTCTCCAAGGGCATCTATTGCGGTCATGAATGCCTCCAAAGCTTTTGCCGCTATTAACGGTAGGGATTTCGTAATTCCTGAAGACATTAAACGCGCCCTGAATCCTGTTTTAGGACATAGAATTATACTTTCCCCAGACCGTGAAATGGAAGGAATGACGACTAAAAATGTCCTGGAAATGATTACACAATCTGTTGAAATACCACGATAGTGATTAAATTCTTCAAATCTTTATATTTTACGCAACGGGTTTTTGTGGCGCTTTTCACAATTGCTGTTATCTTCCTGTTTTCCTACTGGTTTGAATTTCTTTATACTGTTGCCTGGTTATTTGTAGTGCTGCTTTTTATATTTGTACTGCTGGATATGGTAACTCTTTTTAAAAACACTGGACTTACTGCCAGCAGAATTCTTCCTGAAAAGTTCTCCAATTCTGATGAAAATCCGGTGAGAGTGGAAATCCGGAACAAATACAATTTCCAGATTCAGTGCGAAGTAATAGACGAACTTCCCGTGCAATTTCAGAAAAGGGATTTTCTGAAAATTTTTAATATTTCTTCCAAAGGAAAGCACACATTCGAATATCTCGTGCGGCCCGTGCATCGTGGAGAATATATCTTCGGAAAATTAAATCTTTACGCCACTACAAAATTGAGACTTGCCAAGAAACGGCAGGTATTTGATGAAGATCAGATGGTAAAGGTTTACCCATCTTTTATTCAGATGAAAAAATTGGATTTCCTGGCTATTGATAATAAAATTTCCCAGCCGGGCCTCAAAAAGATCCGAAGGATTGGCCATACGATGGAGTTTGAGCAAATCAAAGAATATGTAACGGGCGACGATGTGCGTACGATTAACTGGAAAGCCACAGCGAAGCAGGGGAATTTAATGGTGAATCAGTTTCAGGATCAAAAAGCCCAGCCGGTTTATTCTGTTATTGATACCGGCCGTGTGATGAAAATGCCCTTTAACGGACTCAGTTTACTGGATTACTCTATCAACAGCGCCCTGGCGTTTTCCAATGTTGCACTTAAAAAAAAGGACAAAGTCGGTTTCCTGAGCTTTTCCAATGAACTGGAATATCTCCTTGGTGCCAGTTCAAAGTTTACACAGCTCAACCGCATTTTAGAAACCTTGTACAACGTTAAAACCGGCTTTCGGGATCCCGATTACAGCCTGCTTTACGCCCGTGTTAAAAAGCACATCAATCAGCGTAGCCTGCTGATGCTCTATACTAATTTTGAACATCCTTCCGGACTTAAACGTCAACTTCCCTATTTAATAGCGCTCGCTAGAAAGCACGTCCTGGTGGTGATCTTTTTTGAAAATACTGAAGTGCAGAAACTTATAGAAACAAATGCAGATTCTGTTGCCTCCGGTGCACATCAAACCATAGCAGAGCAGTTCTCGCATGATAAAATTAAAATGGCTAAGGAATTGCAGCGCAACGGAATCCAGACAGTGCTAACCAAACCCGAAGAGCTTAGCATCAATACCATTAATAAATACCTGGAAATCAAAGCCAGGGGAATATTGTAGAAATTACGACTCAGGAGTGCAATTCTACAGTTCAGCAAAACTTTTTAGTTGTTAAATCTGCTTCAGGATATATTTGAAGTATAATTTTAAAACCAACAACTATGAAAATTTTAGCAGTATTAGCAAGCATCTTCTTCTTCAATTTCGCAACCGCTCAGGAGAATCAGGAAGAAAAAGGTAGAATTACAGTAACTGTCAGCAATGCCACTAGTGATGAAGGAGAAGTCCTTTTCGGAGTATATACTGAAGATACTTTTATGAAGGCAGAGCCGGAATTTCGCGCTTTAAGTGAAGTGAAAGACGGTGTGGCCAAAGCTACTTTTGATAATATTCCGGAAGGAACCTACGCCATCATCGCACTTCATGACAGAAATGGCAATAAAAGAATGGATTTTGACAGCAGCGGAATGCCAATGGAAAGTTATGGCACTTCAGGAAATTCAATGCCTTATGGACCACCCCAATGGCAGGAGTCTAAATTTAGTTATGATCAGGAACCACAAAATATCGAAATCAGGTTTTAAGAAATTTCAAAAGAATACACTGCCGTTTATTATCCTATAGACGGCAGCTTTTACCAATTCGTCAAGTAATTTCTCCACGTAAAAATTCACGAAACCTGAACTCTAGCTTCCTAAAAGTCGATATTTGTCATTTTTGAGCTATCTCTTTCAGAGCGGGTTGGACTCCTAAATCCATTATCAAATTGCCCCATTCTAAACTCGCAAATCACCCAAGAATTATCATATTAGCACATCAATATGTTTTCAAATTTCCAAATTAACTCCTACTCCTAACTTCCTCAAATAAGTGTAGTTTAATAATTGTCATTTTAGAGCTATCTCTTTCTTTCTTCAGAAGAAAATAGGTGCTGAAGCCCGTCGAAGCCGATGTTATTCCACTCTAAACAAAATCTCTGCAACCCTGAAGCCGTTAATTGACATTTTTGAGTTAATTCTTTTCAGGTTCGACATCCCTTCGAATTCCATTATCCTCTTTGGCCATTTTCAAATTATCACATTCTTTAATCAATTAATCAACATCCTTTTTAACCCTATTTTACAAGACATTCTTTATGGGCAATAGAAAAAACCTATACATTTGTAAAGGAATAAATTTTATCAATTATGACGATTACACAGCTTCATTACGTTCTGGCTGTAGCAGAACACAAAAACTTCACAAAAGCTGCTCAAAAGGTGTTTGTGACGCAGCCTACGCTGAGTATGCAAATTCAAAAACTGGAGGAAGAACTGGATGTGCAAATTTTCGACAGGAGTAAAAAACCTATTCAGCTGACGGAAACCGGTAGAAAAATTGTTCACCAGGCGCGTAATATTGTAAATGAAAGCGACAGGATTAAAGATATTGTAGACCAGCAAAAAGGCTTTGTGGGAGGTATATTTAAACTAGGAATAATTCCCACAGTAATGCCTACACTATTACCCCTTTTTATTACAAATTTCATTAAAAAGTATCCGAAGGTAAAACTGAAAATTGAAGAGCTTAATACAGATGCGATTATCGAAAGATTAAAGGAAGGCCATCTGGATGCCGCCATTGCTGCCACACCTCTCGAACAGGAAGGTATTAAAGAGAATGTTCTTTACTATGAACCTTTTGTAGGTTATATTCCGCCGTCACACCGTTTAAATAAAAAAGATAAAATTGCCGTAAATGATCTGGATCTGGATGATATACTGCTGCTTCAGGATGGTCACTGCTTTAAGGACGGAATAATTAATCTTTGCAAGGTTTCCCGAAGCACAAATGATGACCATTTTCAGTTGGAAAGTGGTAGTTTTGAGACTTTAGTAAGCCTGGCAAATGAAGGACTGGGTATGACACTCCTGCCCTACCTGCACACCCTGGAGATCAAAGAATCTGAAAAACAGAATTTAAGAATGTTTGAAGATCCTGTACCTGCCCGGGAAGTAAGCCTTATCTACAATCGCAGCGAGCTAAAAATGCAGATAATTGAAGCCATGCGCAGCACCATTGCCGGAGTTGTAAAAGGAGCAATTGCTTACCAGAATGTTCAGATTATTAGTCCTGTAAATAAAAAATAAACTTGAAAAATAATACATAGCGGCAGTCGACACGGTTTCATCTCACTTCCAGCAGACGTTCGCATAGGAATTAAAAGAGGATCGGGTTGAAAAAGTTTTAGGTTCTAACCTGATATGTAATAAAAAGAAAAAGCGGCTCGAAGGCCGCTTTTTTCTATGGATTTAAATAAATTAAACAACTATTTAATTCGGGGTTCTGTCGGGTTAAAGAAATAATCCAGATTTTTAGTTCCTCAATTTCGTGAGGCAGTAATCTGTCCATCGCTTTATTAACTTCCTTACAGAACAGCGTAGTATCAAAACTTACTTTATCAAGTATAGTTTTGGTATACTCAAACATCGCTCTCGCCATAATTTGGTACCTGGTTTAGTTAGAAAATAATTAAAAAATAGGTAGAATTGTTTCTATAGGCATCCATTAATACTTTTTAAATATAGATAAAAATTTCTAAACTTCCACCAACGAAAACGATTTAGTTCTTTAAAATCTTCTATCTCCTCCAATCATATCTCCCAGTCCTCCCAGAATACTACCTTCTCCCTTATCCTTGCCCCCGCCTTGTGGTGCTGCCTGAAGTACCCGGTTTGCTAGTCTACTAAAGGGCAGGGATTGAACATAAACTGTACCCGGACCGGTAAGTGTGGCGAAGAATAAACCTTCACCTCCAAAAAATGTATTTTTAATACCGCCCACAAATTCTATATCATAATCTATATCCTGGGTAAAACCTATAATACAACCAGTATCCACTTTTAATTTCTCTCCCGGTTGTAATTCCTTTCTAGCCATCGTACCGCCGGCGTGCACAAATGCCAATCCGTCGCCTTCTACTTTCTGCATAATAAAACCTTCTCCACCAAAGAAGCCACGCCCAAACTTTCTACTGAATTCTATACCAATTGAAACGCCCTTAGCTGCACATAAAAAAGCATCTTTCTGACAAATAAATTTTCCGTTAAACCTGGTTAGATCTATCGGAATAATTTTCCCGGGATAGGGAGATGCAAAACTGATCTTCTTTTTTCCCTGTACCTCATTTGAGAAAATTGTCATAAAAAGACTTTCACCGGTTAGAAGCCTTTTTCCTGCTCCTAATACTTTTCCAAGAAATCCTTCGTCTTTGGCAGAACCGTCTCCAAAAATGGTATTCATCTGGATCCCGTTGTCCATCATCATAAAATTTCCGGCTTCGGCAATTACCGCCTCCTGTGGATCCAGTTCCAGCTCTACATACTGCATTTCCTCTCCGAAAATCTGGTAATCTATTTCATGTGCGTTCATTTTCTAAATGTTTAAGGTTCAATGTTTAAAGTTTAAAAGTTTGGGGGTTGTCTGTTGTCTGTCCGTAAATATGTTCCTTTTCCCAGAATTTCCTTAAATTCTGATTCCGAATTTTTCACAGCTTCATCTTTGAATTATTTGATTTTAATTTCCACCTCTTCAAATCAGCACATTTTCACATTTCCAAATGTCTACTTCTTCGAATTAACTCATCTTCAAATTCTCAAATCATTTACTTCTTCACCCGCACCGTCCATTCAAAATCAAAACTGGAGACTTCACCCCCCTCTTCATTACGTCCCACGCTTTTCATCCAGAACGTTTCACCTTCTCCTGTATCCAAAGTTTTTTTTATTGCTTGTGTAATTTTGTCGCCATCCTCACTAGTAAATGTAATTGTTCCGGTTGCTTTTTTTGAAAATGTAGATTTATTCTGCGCAACCAGCATAGAGATTTTTTTATTCTCCTGCTGAATCTTAGACATAACCAAAGCTCCTGTACTCAATTCCGCAGCCATCGCCTGTACCGCAAAATACATGGATTTAAAGGGATTCTGATTAATCCATCTGTGCTTCACCCCCACTTCGCAGCTCCTGCTGTTTATCTGCTTAACCCTTACTCCGCAAAGCCATGCGCTGGGTAACTTCAGCATTAAAAAGGAATTAAGTTTTGCAGGAGTCATTTTCATAATTATTGATTTTGCACTTAAATGTATCCAAAATAAACGGTTCAGGTATAAACGTTAATTCTTAAATTTACGTTAAATTTAGGTACTATGTTTTGCAAATTACTATCCTTTGTACATATATTTGTATAAGAAATTAATAGGTAATGAACTCATCAATCGACAATCGGGATAAAAATCTCGCAACACTCATCCATCTGTCAGTGTTTACAAAATTCCTTTTTCCACTGGGTAATTTTCTTTTTCCGCTCCTATTCTGGATCTTCAGAAAAGATGATGAATTTGTAGATCATCACGGGAAAAATGCGCTCAACTTTCAGATAAGTATTTTTCTGTATAGCATTTTGATTGCTCTATTAGGATTAGCAGGGATTGTTTTTACTGCAATTAACCTTGATCTCCAAATTTCCCTGCACACCTTTCCTGAATTTGCCATAGACGATCTGCAAGAGGCTCTGTCTGTTATTATTCTGGTAGGGGTTTTTGGCACACTCCTTCTTGCACTTTTTATCCTGGAAATATTTGCCGTGATAAGTGCCAGCCTTAAAGCAAATGAGGGAGAAAGCTACAATTATCCATTATGCATCAATTTTATACCTATTAATTACACTAATCATCAATCAAAAAATGGACAGTTTAACAACAAAGAAAATCACTCATTATGAAGATTGAAAATACCAAAGCACAAATGCGAAAAGGTGTGCTGGAGTACTGCATACTCTCTGTCCTTAGGGATGAAGATGCCTATGTGGCAGAAATTCTGGAGACTTTGAAAGATGCAAAATTATTGGTAGTTGAAGGTACTATTTACCCTTTACTCACCAGACTTAAAAACGCCGGACTACTATCCTACAGATGGGAAGAATCAAGCAGCGGACCGCCACGTAAATACTACGGACTTACAAACACAGGAAAATTGTTCCTTAAGGAACTAACCACCACCTGGGACGAACTGCAAACCGCTGTGACTATTGTAACCACTCAAAAAAATAAAGATCATGAATAAAACAGTCAATATAAATCTTGCCGGTATTTTCTTTCATATAGATGAAGATGCTTACGCCAAATTACAGCATTATCTGGATGCTATCAAACGTTCCTTCGCCCACACACAGGGCAGTGAGGAAATAATAGCAGACATTGAGGCACGTATTGCTGAATTGTTCAATGAAAAGATTAAGGACAAGAGACAGGTAATCAGCATCAAAGAAGTGGAAGAGGTGATCATAATCATGGGTCAGCCTGAAGATTATATGGTAGATGAAGAAATCTTTGAAGATGAACCTGTTTACGAAACCACTGGTAAAACCACCGGAAGAAAGCTTTTCCGGGATCCTTTAGATAGTTACCTGGGCGGTGTTTCTTCGGGACTTGGTCATTATATGGAAATTGATGCTGTTTGGGTTAGACTACTCTGGGTGCTTCTAACATTCCTTACCAGCGGTGCGTTTATTTTAATATATATAGCATTCTGGATTTTTGTTCCTGAAGCTAAAACGACAGCAGACAGGCTTGCCATGAAAGGTGAAGAAGTGACAATTAGCAATATCGAAAAAAAAATCCGGGAGGGTTTTGACAATGTAGCTGGTAAAGTAAAAGAGGTAGATTATGAGAAATACGGAAAAAGAGCAAGATCGGGAGCCAGTTCTGCAGGATCTGCTTTGGGAAATGCCATCATGATGGTGCTGACCATCTTCGTGAAATTCATCGGAATCTTACTATTACTACTTTCGGGATCAATTTTGATCGGATTATTTATTGCGCTGTTTACAGTAGGTGTCTTCGGAATTATTGAAACTCCATGGACAGATTACGTAGAAATGGCCGTAAGCGGCGGGCCGCTCTGGTTAATGTCTTTACTTAGCTTTTTCCTGGTAGGAATCCCGTTTCTTTTCCTGTTTATTCTCGGGTTAAAAATCCTTGTCAATAATCTTAAATCGATTGGAACGACTGCCAAATTAGTATTATTGGGAGTGTGGATCCTTTCTTTAATCGGATTAATTATTATCGGAATTCAACAGGCTACAAACACTGCTTTTGATGGAGAAACCGTGATCACACAGCCGCTAAAAATTTCTTCTCAGGATACATTATTCCTGAAAATGCAAAATCATAATAGTTTTTCCACAAGTTTTTATCGCGGGGATAAATTTAAAATCAGACATGATGAAAGCAATAATAAAATGATGTTTTCAGACCGGGTTTGGGTAACAATAAAATCCACCCGGGATTCCCTTGCCAGCATGGAAATTGTAAAAGCTGCGGAAGGAAGTGATTTTGAAGATGCCAACGAAAGAGCACGGAATATAGATTATGATGCAAATCTCCTGGACAACGAACTACAACTCGACAGTCACTTTACTTCAGATTTGAAATATAAATACAGAGATCAGGAAGTCAGGATCACACTGTATCTTCCACAAGGCACCACACTTTATGTAGAAAGAAACGTAGGTCCTTTTATTAGCAGGTACAACAGTGATAACATTTACAGGCGTGGTGACCAGGAGCGCTATCTGGAAGTAACTGAAAACGGAACAATTTGCAACGACTGTCCACTTGAAATGGATATTGAAGATGAAGAAGGTACTTATATAGAAGATGAATGGGAAAGCGAAGATGAGTGGGACGAAGAAGGAGATTATAATTCCAGCAGAAATGATAGTGGTACTACTGAAGAACTTGAAAATTTCCAGAATCCAGATACAACCGCGGTAGAAACCGACACAACCAATCAATCATGAGCACATTAATCAGTTTATTGATCAGCATAGTCATGTCCTTCATAATGGAAGTTCCCACAGAGGAAATACCGGAAAATAATACTGAAGAAAAATGTAAGATTCAGCTTCAGCAAAAAATTCCGGAAGAATGTACTGAAGAATAAATCTGAAAAAGAAAATCCCGTCAATATCAACTGACGGGATTTTTTAATATCGAAAATTGCCATTTTCAGGCAGTAACTTCCTCTTCTTCCCTGCTCTCTACTTCTGCAAGGTAACGTTCTGCATCCAACGCAGCCATACAACCCGTTCCGGCTGCAGTTACTGCCTGGCGATATTCTTTGTCCTGTACATCTCCTGAAGCAAAAACACCCGGGAGGTTTGTTTTTGTAGATTTTCCCTTAGTAATCAAATAGCCAGTCTCATCCATATCTAAATGACCTTTAAAAACTTCGGTATTTGGTTTGTGCCCTATGGCTACAAAAAATCCGGTGATCTTAATTTCTTCCTTCTCTCCTGTCTGGTTATTCACCATTCTTAAACCTTCAACTACCTGGTCACCAAGGATTTCATCAACTTCAGTATTATATCTCAAATCGATGTTTTTTGTACTGGTTACCCTGTGCTGCATGGCTTTTGATGCCTTCATTTCATCCTTTCTAACCAGCATGGTTACTTTATTACAAATATTGGAAAGATACGTAGCCTCTTCTGCAGCGGTATCTCCACCACCAACGATTGCTACATCCTGATTTTTATAAAAGAAACCGTCACAAACCGCACATGCCGAAACTCCGCCTCCTCTTAACTTCTGCTCACTCGGTAAGCCGAGGTACTTTGCAGTAGCTCCGGTAGAAATAATTACTGTTTCTGCCTCTACCCAATTTGCATTGTCTACACGCGCACGATGAATTCCGCCAACTTCTTTGCTGAATTCAACTTCTGTTACCATTCCTATTCTAACCTGAGTACCAAAACGTTCGGCTTGTTTTTGAAGGTCCATCATCATTTGTGGACCGTCTATACCATCTGGATAACCGGGAAAATTATCCACTTCAGTAGTAGTAGTTAATTGTCCGCCCGGTTCCATTCCTGTGTACATAACCGGTTTAAGATCGGCACGGGCTGCATAGATTGCTGCAGTATATCCAGCCGGCCCGGAGCCTATTATAAGACATTTTATTCTTTCAACTTTATCGCTCATAATATTTCTAATTTGAGTTGCAAAAATACTAACTTTTAGGAACTTCCCGGCTCTATAGCCATGAAGATTTGCTATTGGAACATAGCTTCTACAAATACAGATCATTGGAGGCTTCAGCAAAAATCTTTTGTGACTTCTTCAGAATTAAAAGTTTAATATACCTTTGTTCGTTATGGAACTGAGTCTATTCAACATTCTGGACATCCTGGGAACTATGGCTTTTGCCATTTCCGGAGCACTTGCCGCGATGGACCGGAAATTGGATCTTTTTGGGATTTTTATTATTGCATTTGTTACAGCAATTGGCGGTGGTACGATAAGGGATGCTTTAATGGGGAACACTCCCGTTGCCTGGATGGAGAATGCAGCTTATATTTACTTGATTGGTGCCGTAACAATTTTTGCAATTATCTTCCGTAAAAAAATAAATTACCTTAAAACCTCCCTTTTCCTTTTTGATACAATTGGGCTGGGAGTTTTTACCATCACCGGGGTAGAAACCGGGGTTGCCAATAATCTGGATCCTATCGTTTCTATTGCCATAGGAGCAATGACAGGTACTTTTGGCGGAGTCGTAAGGGATATTCTTTGTAATGAAATCCCCGTGATTTTCAGAAAAGAAATCTATGCCACAGCCAGTATTGTAGGGGGTCTTGCTTTTGTTGTGCTTCACAGGCTGAATGTAAATATTGATGTGATTTACGTAGTAACGTCACTCACCGTCATCATTATCCGTTTGATCGTTGTAAAGTATAAGATTTCGTTACCCTCTTATCACCTGCGAGGGAATAATTAGAAAATTTTCTCAAAAAATAGATCAACCTCTCTTACATATTTCAAAACTTATCATTTTTATCTGCTTTAGCTTTTTGTTTAAAACTACTCTTGAAAAATGCCAATTATCGATATTAAAAAATAAATAATCTCCAAACAACGTAAATACTTCAACTAATAAAGTCTTTAAAATTATCCAGCACCTTTTGGGACAGCCGTTCTTCAGTTTTTGTGGACCAGCCGGCACTTTTGTCTACCGTAATCAAATTTGTGTTTTTCAGGATTCGGCCATCTAGCTTACTTTTTGCATCTCCGTCGAAAATGGCAAAATTTGAAGGCTCACTTATCCATTTCTGAAAAGCCTCTTCGTCAATAGGTAATCCCAGCGATGTATTGATAAGGATTTTACCCGAACCTAACTGCTGAAACTCCTTCTTCTTTAATATCTCAATATTTTTTGGCAGATGAATACTTATCATTTCTGAAGTTTTCAGTAATTCCTCCAGCTCCAGGAACTTTACACCTTTCTCTTCCCAATTCTTTTTCCTGGTCCTGCTGAAATAGTAGAGGTCCATCCCAAAAGGGAGCAGACATTTTGCAAGCAGCTGTCCGGTAGTTCCAAGTCCGATAATTCCCAGTTTTCTATCGGTGAGTTCCATTGGCATTTCCCGCCACTGATTTTCACCATATCCGTGCAGTAATCTTACCAATTCTGAAACAATAAACTCCACCACTCCGGGATCACCATAATCCCTGATGCCTTTTACGCCAATTCCCCGTTCCCTGGCAAAATTTACCGCAACATTAGCCGAAGCATCGTCGTACAAACTGCAGCACATCCCGATGTACTTAAGATTCGGACATTTTTTAATAATTTCCTCGTCAATTGGGGTTCTCCAGGATACGAAAATCGCCTCTGTGTCCCCTATCCGCTCCAAAATCTCAGCTTTAGAACCGGGATCGTCTTTATAAACACTTATTTTCTCTTTACTATATTGCTGTAGTTCTTCCAAAGCCCAATCTTCGATCTTTGTACTATCTACACAAACAATTTTTTTGAATTTCATATTTTATTTTTCTCTTTTTCAACTGAAAAAGTCATGTCTCAAAATGCCAATTATCGACCTGGAAACTTGTTTTAAATATTGAATTCTAAATTTTGAAATGTTGTTCTCTTCTCGAATTCATTTTTCAAATTTTCAAATCTCTCCTCTTTCTCCTCTCCTCTTTTCCTCTTTAACTCCTTATCTTTTTAGCTTAAAACTACAATGGAATATTCCCATGCTTCCGGTCTATCCTTAATACCTGCTTATTTTCGAGCATACTGAAAGCCTTCAGCAGCTTTTTTCTGGTATCTCTGGGCATGATCACCTCATCTATAAATCCGCGTTGCGCCGCTTTAAACGGATTGGCAAACTTTTCGGCATATTCGGCTTCCTTTTCAGAAAGTTTCAATTCAGGATCTTCCGCTTCCTGAATTTCTTTTCTGAAAATAATTTCACTCGCACCTTTGGCTCCCATTACGGCAATTTCCGCAGTAGGCCACGCAAAGTTAAGATCGGCACCAATATGCTTACTGTTCATCACGTCATAAGCTCCGCCGTAAGCTTTACGCGTAATCACAGTTACCCGAGGCACCGTTGCTTCGCTCAAAGCATACAATAGTTTGGCTCCATGCAGGATAATTCCATTCCATTCCTGGTCTGTTCCCGGAAGAAAGCCCGGTACATCGACCAGCACGAGTAACGGAATATTAAAACAGTCGCAGAAACGTACAAAACGGGCCGCTTTTTTAGAGCTGTCCACATCCAGGACTCCGGCAAGGCTCATGGGCTGGTTCGCCACGATACCAATGCTTCTGCCGCCAAGCCGCGCAAAACCTACAATTATATTATCGGCATAATCTTTATGAATCTCAAAAAACGAATCTTGATCTATAATTCCTTTTATCACCTCGTGCATATCATAAGGTTTATTGGAACTATCCGGCACCAAAGTATCTAAATTTTCTCTAATCTCGTCACCCAACTCGTAAGGCAGCTTTTCAGGGGTTTCTTTGTTATTCTGCGGAAGGTAGCTCATCAGCGTTTTTATATCTTCCAGGCAGGTAATATCGTTGTGCGAGGTAATATGTGTAACGCCCGACTTTCTAGAATGTGTACTTGCACCGCCCAGTTCTTCGGAAGTTACCTCTTCATTAGTCACCGTTTTTACCACATTAGGGCCGGTAACAAACATATAGCTGGTATCCTGCACCATAAGTGTGAAATCTGTCATTGCCGGGGAATAAACGGCTCCCCCTGCGCAAGGTCCCATAATTGCTGAAATTTGGGGAATTACGCCAGACGCCTGCACATTCCGGTAAAAAATATCGGCATAGCCGCCCAGGGATTTCACCCCTTCCTGAATCCTGGCACCACCAGAATCATTAAGTCCTATAATAGGCGCTCCCACTTTCATGGCGTGATCCATCACTTTGCAGATTTTCTCGGCATGGGTTTCAGATAAAGCACCGCCAAAAACTGTAAAATCCTGAGCAAAAACATATACCAGCCGGCCATTTATAGTACCATATCCGGTCACAACTCCATCACCGTAATATTGTTGTTTCTCCATTCCAAAATCGGTGGTACGGTGGGTTACCAGAATCCCCAGCTCTTCAAAAGAACCTTCGTCCAGCAGGTAATCTACTCTTTCCCGGGCAGTTAACTTCTTCTTTTCATGTTGTTTGGCAATCCGTTTTTCACCGCCACCCAAATGAGCTTCTTTAATCTTCTCGTTTAACTTTTCTATATTCTGACTCATCTCTTAGAATTCTGATTTTGAATTTTGAATGCTGAAATATTCAAAACTTTTACTTTGGTAAACGGACTAATTTCTGATCCTTTAAATATTGTTTAAGCGCAATTAATCCGGCAAGTTTCGCTTCTTCTTCAATTTTAGCTTCCATTTTTTCTGCGGAATAGTATTTTTTTACAAAATGTGTATCAAAATTTCCACTTCTGAAGGATTCATGTTCAAAGACAAATTTCCCGAAGGGCAGCGTTGTCATTACTCCTTTAACTTCATATTGATCTATCGCCTTTATCATAAGCTGAATAGCCTCTTCCCTGCTCTTCCCGTAAGTAATGAGTTTAGCGAGCATTGGATCGTAATAGATGGGAACTTCCATTCCTTCCTCAAAACCATCATCCAAACGGATTCCTTCACCTGCCGGACCGCGATATCTTTCCAGAGTTCCCACGCTGGGCATAAAGTCTTCCATGGGATCTTCAGCATAGACGCGCAGTTCCACCGCATGGCCATTGATTTTTAGATCATCTTGCGAAAACTGCAGTTCTTGACCTCTCGCTATTTTTATTTGTTGCTCCACAAGATCGATTCCGGTAATTAATTCGGTTACCGGGTGCTCTACCTGCAGACGCGTATTCATTTCAAGGAAATAAAAATTCTTGTTCTCATCCATCAGGAACTCCACAGTTCCAGCTCCAACATAATCACAAGCCTTGGCCACTTTTACGGCAGCTTCTCCCATTTCCTTCCGAAGTTTTTCATCGAGAATTACCGAAGGTGCTTCTTCCACAACCTTCTGGTGGCGCCGCTGAATGCTGCATTCCCGTTCAAAAAGATGAAGAGAATTACCATGCGTATCACATAAAACCTGAATTTCTATATGCCGTGGAGAACCAACATATTTTTCAATAAAAACCGATCCGTCCCCAAAAGCAGATTCCGCTTCGCTAATCGCGCGTTGCATCTGGTCGCCTAGATCCTTTTCTTTTTCGACAATTCGCATTCCTTTTCCGCCGCCTCCGGCAGAAGCTTTAATCAGGATTGGAAAACCAATTTCTCCGGCAATTTTTTTAGCTTTCTCCACATCGGTTATAGCCTCATCTATTCCGGGAACCATTGGAATGTCGTATTTCTTCACCGCATCTTTGGCGGCAAGTTTACTTCCCATAATTTTAATCGCTTTGGAGCCGGGGCCAATCCAGGTGATACCGTTTTTTTCCACATTTTCGGCAAAACCTGCGTTTTCACTTAAAAATCCGTAGCCGGGATGGATGCCGTCTACTCCAAGATCTTTTGCAACTTCTATAATTTTATCCCCACGCAAATATGATTCGCTGGAAGGCGCTTCTCCAATGCAAACCGCTTCATCTGCAAACTTTACATGCGGCGCATTCCTGTCTGCCTTAGAGAAAACAGCCACGGTTTTAATTCCCATTTTCTGAGCGGTTTTCATCACCCGCAATGCAATTTCCCCGCGATTAGCTACTAATATTTTTTTCATCTGTAATTATCTTTTTTAAGATAAGCTTTTTTTGATCGCTTGACTCTTTACTAATTTACTCCAGCTCGATCAATAACTGATTTTTATCTACCGTTTGCCCTTTTTCTACATGTACAGATTTTATAATTCCGTCGCCGGGAGCGGTAAGAGTATTTTCCATTTTCATAGCTTCCAGCACAAGCAGGTAATCTCCTTCTTTTACCTTATCACCCTCCTTTACCACTACATCCAGGATCAGTCCCGGCATTGGTGCTTTTATATCGTTTACAGCCTGCGCAGAACCTAAAGAAAGCCCCATTTCCTCGATAAGCAAATCCAGTTCATTAGAAATATCAACCTCATAAATGTTGGAATTGATCCTGACCGAATATTTTTTTTGGTTAAAATCATAATTTAGAATTTCAGCTTTAAAAGAATGATGTTCCTTTAAAACATGGAATTTTGAAGTGGTAAGTTTTTGTTGATCTAAAGCGGTAATTTCATCATTGGTAAACTTATAATTGTAATTATCGTTTACCCTAACCTTATATTTTTTTTCCATATTTCTTACTTAAAAGAGGCTTTTAAAGCCGGTTTCGTAAATATAGAAAAAGTTTGAAGTAATAATTAAAGACTTTGCATAGCTTTTAGAAAACAAGTTATAGCTTCAGGTGGTTAAAAGAAAGAATGCAAAAATAAAACACAAATGAAACTTCTAAGACTTCAGATTGTTTTCTGCTCTTTTCGGAATGTTTTTGAAAGCTTTACAGCTGTATTATTCTTTTTCCTTCGGAATGGAAACGCCAGTTGGTTTTTAAAATCTTCAGGGAAATCTTCATCCCCTGCAAAACCAAGACTAATTTTTTGCCCGTTCTTTGGAATATAAGCTGTTCCGAAGAGATAATCCCAGATACTAAGTGAGAGTCCGTAATTCATTCCGTGCGGGTGATTTTCAGGTAATTCTCTTGAATGATGCCAGATATGCATTTGCGGATTATTAAAAATATATCCAAAAATGCCGTAGTTCCAGTTGAGATTTGCATGGTTTAAATGACCTATAAAAACCGCGAACATATGTACTACAAAAAATTCCTGAATCCCAAACCCAATCATCGCCAACGGAATGTACTGTACCGTCTTATAAATAATGGTTTCCATAAAATGGAAACGGAATTGCGCGGCGAATCCCATCTCCTTTACACTGTGATGGACCTTATGAAATTCCCAAAGCCATGGCTGTCGGTGAAGTTGTCGGTGCACATTCCACTGAATAAAGTCAGCCACAACAAACATAATAAGCAACTGCACCCAAAAAGGAAGATTCTGAACCTGAAATGTAATAATATTCTCAATATGAAACAGCCGGAGAAAATCATTAAATAGTTCTACAGCAACATTAGATAGGGCATTGTAACCAATGAGTGAAAAAAGGAAGAAATTAAAAAAAATATAAAATGTATCCAGCCAAAATCCTTTTCTAAAAACCTTCTGATTCCCGCGCCAGGGAACTATAACTTCCAGCACCCATACCAGCAAAGAAAGACCAAGAAGCCAGTACAAATAATTTGTCCATGATGGATTGGTAATTTCCAAAACCAGGTAATTAAAGTAACCCGTAAAAGAATCGCCAATTATTTTTAGATACTTCTCCACACCATCATGTTTCTACAGCAAAAATATTCTTTTTGAAGCTTGATTAAAGTAACATTTGTTACAATTAAGGTTTAGAGGACAAATTAATTATACTCAATAAGCCGTAGATAATGGTTTCTGCCAAAGGTGATAAAGTAAAGTAAATAACCAAGAAAAAAGAACATGAGAAAAGCGAGAATAATAGAGCTTATATCATATACCACCTCCAGATAAAAGTAGAGTATGCCGTTAAGAAGTGCTACAGGCAGAAACCAGCTAGAAAAAATAAAACCTTTAACTTCTACGAGTTTCTCTTCCCCTTCCATAACTTCAAAAATAACTGGTTTGCTTCCGCACCAACCAAGTTTTGCCTTTAATGTGTGTTTACCGGGAGAAATTTTGAATTCTTTAACCTCCCGATCTTCAATATAACCCAGGATTTCGCCGTCTAAAACAAGTTTAAAGGAGCGAAATTTGTTCGCCCACTCTGAGTTTCTTTTGATCTTAAGAGAAGATTTTATTAACTGTGGGTCCATTTAAGCCATAAAAATAGAGGTCGAAAATTGGCAAATATCAGCATTCATCAAAATTCGGGATCTGTACAATTATAAATTTTTCTCAAACTTCCACCAGGTTTCCTGAAGAAAATCTTCTCCCAGTCGAAAAGGTTCTCCAATTTTTGGTGCTACATAATGCTGCCCTGCTTTTTCTGCGGAAGCCACAAACCTTTGAATAGGCTCGTTCCAGGGATGTAATGATAAAGTGAATTTTCCCCAATGCACCGGAATTACCACTTTGGCTTTCAAATCTTTTGCAGCGGTGACTGTCTGCTCCGGAAACATATGAATCTCCGGCCAGTTTTCGTTATACTGCCCACATTCCAGAAAAGCGAGGTCAAAAGGACCAAACCTTCTTCCAATTTCCTTAAACTGCTGACTGTAACCAGAATCTCCTCCTATATAAATTTTATATTCTTTAAATGCCAGAATAAAAGATGACCAGAGCGTCTTAAAACGTGTAGTTCCCCTGCCGGAAAAATGCCGGGAAGGAGCGGCTGTAATTTTCAGGTTCTCATTAATGCGCTTATCTTCCCACCAATCCAATTCTGTAATATCAGCTTTCTTCCATCCCCAATATTCCAGGTGCGATGCCACTCCCAAAGAGGTGATTATCTTTTTTACATTCCCTTTCAGTTTAATAATTGTAGGATAATCCAGATGATCGTAATGATCGTGCGTGAGGATAAGCAAATCTATTTCAGGGAAATCTTCGACTTCATAATGATCTGCTCCCGAAAAAGATTTTCCGAAGAATTTCACAGGAGAAGCATTTCCGCTGAAAACCGGATCTACAAGGATCCTGAAACCGCTGTAATTTATATAATAAGAGGAATGGCCAAACCAGACAATCGCAGGTTTTTCTGAAGAAAGTTCTTTTAAATCGCTCTTTACATTTGGAATTTCTGCGGAAGGTTTAACCGACTTTGGCCGTGTCATAAAATCTTTAAGAACAGTGATGGTTGAAACATCCTCCGGACTTACAGCTGTTGGCTGCACATTCTGAAATTTTCCTTCAGAATAATTGGAAGATTTCTTTATACGTTCCAGCCGTTCCCCTTCAGGTTTTTTTCCAAATGATTTTTTAAAGTCGTTAATTCCTGCCACGTTATTGATCTAATTTCTAACCCTTTAGTTCCTCTGCATCTTTTTCATATACTTTTATCATATTGAAGGATTTCATAAGATGAAAAAGTCCTGGTAAGATAACAAATCCGCCGATAATAAGTGAAATTCCGAGGCTGCTAATCGTAGATTCCGGAGCAATTCCTTCAAGAATGCTCAACTCCTCTTCAGTAGTAATAATAATATATGGAAAATGTGCATAAAGTGCGGCAAATAAAATGAGGATCACCTGGAAACCTGCCAAGTATCGACTGGCAATTCTGTTCTGTTTCCTGATGGAATTCCAAAGCGGAATAAGCAGAATTCCCGACAAACCAACGGCAATTAAAGAAACCGGATTGGTAACAAAATCCCCGATAAATTTAATATTCGAAATATAGCCGTAAGCGATAAGTACAAATCCTATAGAAACAAGGGCAATGGTAAAATATCGCGATTTTCGGCTATACATTTTTCTAATTTTCCCCTCACTTTCTCCAATTAATAAAGTTGAAGCAAGAAAAGCACATAGCGCTGCATAAAATAGGCCCACGAGCAGAGAAAAAATATTGAACCATGGATCCATAAAAATATCCTGAAAAGTATAGGCAGCATAATCTTCGGTTCTAATGATTTTCCCACCAATTAAAGCCGAAAATGACATACCAAGGAAAACGGGTGTAATAAAACTTGAGATACGGAACATGGCATTATAGAAATATTGCGAACGATCCTCTATGGCATCGTAATGCCTGAAAATAAATGCTACCCCGCGCATCGTAATCCCCAAAAGTACCAGCGTAAGCGGAATGTGCAAATAAATGATAATCACATTAAAATACACAGGAAAGGCGATCCAAAGAATAACGATTAGGATAATTAGCCAAATATGATTGGCTTCCCAAACCGGCCCCATTACTTTATAGATCGTGTCCCGGTTAATTTTCTTGTTTTCCCGGGAAGAAAAAAGTTCTACGATCCCCGCACCAAAATCGGCGCCACCCAGAAGCACATAAAGGAAGAAAGAGAAGAGTGTAAAAAACAGGACGACGTATAACATAGTTTATTCGGTATCTTCATTTAATACTTTAATTTGCCTTTTCATAAGCCAGGTAACCGTAAAGGCAAGGGTAATGTAAACCAGCAAATACAAAAAGAAGCTAAATTTCATTCCCGGCATTGGAGTTACGGCATCTTCAGTACGCATTATACCGTGGATGATCCACGGTTGCCGTCCAACTTCTGTAACTATCCAACCGGCTTCCAAAGCAATAAATCCCAATGGTGCGAGTAACATAAAAAACCACCAGTATTTGCGGCTTTCCATCCAGGATTTCTTCTTAAGGCTAATAAAATAAATGAGTCCGGCAAGCATAAGCAGTGTACCGATCCCTACCATGGTCTGGAAAGCGTAATGCACGATAGCAACCGGTGGAAGTTCGTCTTCAGGAAAATCATTTAAACCACGAACTTCTGCATCAAAATCCCCGAAAGCCAGAAAAGAGAGCGCATTGGGAATTTCTATTTTATTAGTTACTTCTTTATTTTCTTCATCTACAATCCCACCAATATAAAGCGGAACACCTTTTCCGGTTTCGTAATGAGCCTCCATGGCAGCAAGTTTAACCGGCTGCCTTTCTGCAACATCCTTTGCTGAAAGATCCCCGCTTAACGGCTGCAAAAGTGCTGCGACCGCACCAAAGGAAATTGCTATTTTAAAAGCCTGTTTATGAAGTTCGGGACTATTGCCGCGCAAAATCTGAAACGCATGGAGTCCGGCTACTGCAAAACTTGTTGCCACGAAAGCCGCCAGTGTCATATGCAATGCCTGGGTGAACCACGCAGGATTGAGGAAAGCCTGTACAGGATCTATATTGAGGAATTCACCATTAATATAATCAAAACCCGAAGGGGCATTCATCCAGCCATTTGCAGAAACTACAAGAATTCCAGATGCCACCCCGGAAATGCCAATTATTATACCTGTAAACCAGTGAAACTTTTCGGGAAGTTTATTCCAGCCGTAGAGATAAAAACCAAGGGCAATTGCTTCCACAAAAAAAGCCGCTCCCTCCAAAGAAAACGGCATTCCTATAATGGGTCCTGCATGTTTCATAAATTCTGGCCAAAGCATCCCGAGCTCGAAAGATAAAGCCGTACCAGAGACTGCCCCGGTCACAAAGAATATTGCTACGCCTTTTAACCATGCCTTTGTGAGCTTAAGGTAAAGCGGATTTCTTGTTTTTAACCATTTGCGATGAGCTATTACCATAAAAAAAGGCATTACCATCCCAATACAGGCAAAAATAATATGAAAGCCCAGGGTAAAGGCCATTTGCAGCCTTGCGTATTCTAAATTTTCCATAAAAAAATACTAAAACACGCATCTAACTATATGATTATCAATTTATTAAATAATCACCGTTAAATGCTTTTGTTCGCAATAAATTTAATCAAAAATTAACGGGGATAGAGCAAATTTCAGAAGGAAAAAATGAAATTGGTTCGTACAGAATGTTGGAAAATCCAGCTGGAAAATTCTGCAAATTTCGGGATAAGTTGATAATGCATAAAATTGAAATAAAAAACCACTAACTCCAAAAATATTGAAACTAGTGGCTGAAAATCCTTCAGGATTATTTATTTCTGCCAGGCCAAGAACCCGCCCTTCAGTTCGTAGATCTGAGAGAAGCCCTGCTTTACCATTTTTTTTGCTGCACGTGCACTTCTTGCACCGTTTCGGCAATAAATAAAAACAGGTTTATCTTTATTAATATCTTTCACCCTGGTTAAAAATCTGGAATCATAAAAATTGATGTTCCTGGCATTCTCGATATGATCTTCAACAAATTCTTTTGGGGTGCGAACATCAATTAACAAACCTCGGGTTTCTAAAAGGTGTTTTTTAAACTGAGACTTTTTAAGGATTTCGATTTTTGTATTGGTTCGGGATCCGAAACCAAACAAAGATTTTAGGATGTACATTATAGGTCCTCCTCTATTTTAAAATTATTAATTATATTTTTTCAGAATGATATATAGGTTTGTTTTAAACAGAAGCTTTAAAAGGCTCTGTTAACTTTCTATCATTCTAAACCTATGAGAAATAGATATCAAAAAATATACCTAAATAGAAGTACGATAAGGTGATGAAAGAAAAAGAGAAATCCCTTCCAACTATAAAAATATCGCTAATCGAGCTCTGGAACTATTCCCAGACTCTGGAAAAGTCGTGCTTTTGCATATAAAAATTTCGTAAGCACCTCATTTTGTTTTAATTGAGCTTCAATAAGTTTAATTTCCCTGCTATTTATTAGAAAAATAGAACTTTCACCAAAGCTCATTCGTCGTTCCTCGGCAGCAAGCATTATAACATAATTTTCAACCATTTCCTCTACAACAACATTTTGAATTCTATAAGACTCCAATTCCTGAAACACAGCTCTTATTTTGTTTTCAATTTGTCGCTCATTTAACTGAAGATCAAAAGAGGCATCCTGCAACTTTAATTCGGCCAGTCGTAAATCGCCACGCTCCTTCCGAAGGAATAAAGGAACACTTAGACTTATTCCTGCTTTATAATTTGCTGTATTCAGAGTTTGAAACTCCGGCTCTGGAGTTATAAAATTATACTCTAAATTTATAGCGGGCAATAATTTATTAGCTTTTAAGCGACGTTCAATTTCCAGGGCCTGTAATTTAAATTCCAAAGAACGCAATTTAGGATGATCTTCAATGTTTATCTCATCTGGCATAAACTGCGGGAGCTCAAGTGTTTCATCCAGCTCCTGTTGCAGACTTATATCCGGAATAATATTAGGTTGTAGCTCTACCGGTACATTATTCGCAAGCCATAGATAATTAGATAGGTTAAGTCTTTCCTTCATTAGTCTTACCCTTGCCTGTTCCAGCTCCAAAGTACGGCTTTGGACAGGAATTTTCGCTTCCACCGTATCTATAGCGGCTACTTCTCCCAAAAGGGCATTTTGTTTTACACCCAAAAATCTTTCCGCTGCATTTTCCAAAAACTCTTCATATATAATCACCTCATTATAAACATTTAGCCAATCGAAATATGCAGTTGCTGCATCATAAAGCACCTCATTTAAAAATAATTCCCGCTCGGCTATGGTTTGCTGCCGGAAAACTCGTGCACTTCGTAAAGTGGCCATACGATCGTTAATCCACATTCCCTGTCCCACATCTACAGAAACACCAGCACTAAAAAGTCCGTCCTCTGGCACTGTTTTTTGCGGATTTAAATAATATCCCTCATTTTGTTCAAAACCGGCTTTTACCTCTACTCCATACCAGGTGGGGATTTTAAATGTGGAATTTAAGATGTCGTAATACTCTGTTCCCTTAAACTTCTTCCTGTCATAATCCACTTCAATTTTTGGATCAAAACCGCCCCGAGCCCTTAGCATCTCAGCTTCTCCCATAGAAATCTGAAGCTCTGCCTGTCCTGCTACAGGATGATACTGTTTTACATAGGCCATATATTCTTCAAAAGTCAAGACCTCCGGAAGTTGTTCCTGTGCTTTAAGGAGAAAACAAGAAAAAAGACAAAATAAAAGCAAATATCCTCTCATGTTACTTCTTTTCATTTTTTGCTGCAGAAGAACCTTCAGGCTGGTAGTAATTTGGAGGGAAACCATTTAGATTTCTCCATATTTCGTACCAGATAGGCACTTCCTCTAATAAGGCAAGAGTTGTTGCTCCAGATCCTACTCTAATTGCATCGGGCCATGGATGATCATCAGGATCTGGTGCAAGAAGCACCCTATATTTTCCGTTATCACTAATAAAATTCTCCACGGCAACTACCCTTGCACCGTAAGTACCGTAGGACAGGTTTTCCCAACCACTAAAAACAATAGATGGCCAGCCGTCAAATTGCACCCTTACCTCTTCTCCTATATGAATTAAAGGAATATCAAGTGGTTCTATATAAGTTTCTACAGCCAGCATAAAATCTGAAGGCATAATTCCCACCAGTCGCTCTCCTTCTTTAAATGTCTCTCCTATCCCGGCCCTCAAGGCTTTAGTTATATATCCGCTTTGGGGTGCTAAAACATAATTCATCTGGCCTCTAATTAAATAATTGGAATAGTCACTTTCCAATTTGCTAACCTGAGCTTCGGCATCCAATTGATTGGATCTTGCTGTATTAAGATCACTTTCAGCTTTAGCAATTTTATTTGCGTATTCTGCTTCAACACGGTTAATTTCCAGCTGCGCATTAATAACTTCATTCTCACTCGCCAGTAATTTATTCTGCTGGGAAATTAATTTAGCCTGAGTTTCCTGCAGTTTTAATCTTTTCTCCTCCACATCGGGCAATGCTTTAAGACCTTCCTCCTGCAATTGTACAGTACGTTCGTATTGGGTTTGAGCAATATTCAGGTTTGTCCTGGCTGCTTCAAGATCTATACTGTCGCTCTCCACTTTAAAATTAGCCTGTCGTAGTTTGTTATTCGCCTGTTGTAATTTTAATGCCAATTCGTTCCGTAAAGCAGCAATCTGAGCGGTAAGAGCTATAATTTTACCTCCATAAGAATTTACAGACCCTGTTTTTGCTTCGATCTGATCTCCGGTTCTTTCCACCAGCATAGGATCAAAATATTCACTCTTAACTTCTGAAATATGAAGAATGGTGTCTCCTCTATTAACAAATTCGCCTTCTTCCACAAACCATTTTTCAATCCTGCCAGGAATGGCAGATTGTATGGTTTGGGGCCTGTGCTCGGGACTTAAGGTCGTAACATATCCCGTACCGGAGACATTCTGCGTCCAGGGCAGGAACATAACTAAAACTATAAAAATTGCAAACCCCAGAAGAAACTTGTTTAATAGGCCATATTGTGTTTTGTGAAAAGCATATTTCACAGATTTATATTCTGAAAGGTCTACCTTCCTGTTCAGTTTCTCTTTTGATATATTAAGCATCTTTTGCTAAAATTAATTCTTTATTGTACCATTTTCCAGAATGATCGTTTCGTCACATACCTTTTGCCAGTTTTCATTTCTACTTGCGACGATAAGGGACCAGGGATGGACAGGATCATTAAAAAACTGAAGAAGACGGGAAGCCTCTTCCGGTTCAAATAACTCCAACGGCTCCTTCAAAATAAGGATATCTGGTTTTCTTACAATCGATCTAGCAAGGATTATCCTCTTTGCAATAAGAGAAGAAAGATATTTTCCTTCAGGAAAAATGATACTGTTGAGCCCATTGGGTTGTTCTTTTACAAAACCTGAAAGGCCCATAACCTCCAGAGCCCATTGCACATCCTTTTCCGGGATTGAGTGGTCTCCAAAGGTTATATTCTCCAGTAAGGTTCCTTCAAAAGGAAATTCTTCAGGCAAATAGACCCCCAAACGGCCACGGTACTGGTTAATTTTTAAACTCTTTAGGGAAAGATTATTAATATACATCTGTCCTTTGGTTGGTTCAAGAATTCCGGCAATTACTTTTAATAATGTGGTTCGTCCACTTCCGTTAGATCCTTTAATGAGTATTTTTTTGCCTGCGGGAATTGTAAAGGATATATTTTTTAAGATAATCCGGTTTCCATTAGAAGCAGTATAAGAAACATCAGATAATTCTACTGTTAAAGGAAGCTCAGAAAGCGTATTTTCACCTTCAGTTTTTTCAAGATCCCTGTCTACCACCTGTCCTATTTTTTCCAAAGAAGTTAAAAGGTCGTAAACGGTAGGAAGGCCTTTTATAAGCTTTTCCACAGATCCCATTATAAGAAGAATTATAATTTCCGCAGCTACAAACTGCCCGATATTCATTTCCTGATTTAAAACAAGCATACCGCCAATTACCAAAAGACCTCCCGTAACCAGCACTTTAAAAATAATAAGTTTTATGTACTGAATTTTTAACACGCCGAAATGACTTTCACGAGCTACAAGATATTTATTTGTTAACGAATCGCTCTTTTTCATTGCAAGGCTTGTTTTGCCCGAAATTTTAAAGCTAATAAGAGCTCGGGCCATTTCCTGAAGCCAGTGCGCAACTTTATATTTATTTTTAGATTCGTCCAGGCTGGTATCCAAACCCCTACGGGCTGTAAATTTAAAAACAAGCCACAGAAGAATGACCAGCAAAAAACCGTATATTATAAAGAACGGATGATACAAGGAAAGCAGAATTAATCCAAAAAAGATTTGTAATAAAGCCGCCGGAAAATCAAGCACAAGTTTTGCCACACCTTTCTGCACATCAATGGTATCAAAAAACCGATTAGCAAGTTCCGGAGGATAGGAGGAGTTTAGTTCTTCCATTTTTATCTTCGGAAATCTGTAGGTAAGTTCAAAAGCAGACCTCGTGAATATTTTTTGCTGCAGGTTTTCTACAATCCGCACCTGCATTAGTTCCAAAACCCCAACAAAACCAACAGCCAGGGTAACCAGTACAACCAGTACAATCCAGGAAGTACTTACACGACCGCCCTGAATAAGGTTTACAATTGCCTGAATTCCAAGTGGAACCGAAAGGTTAAGCAAACCGGCGAAAATTGCATAATAGATTGTTTGCAGTACATCTCTCCTGTCGAGTTTTAACAATCCATATAATCGATCAAGGGCAGAGGATCCTTTTGCCATTATTTATTTAAATTTAAGGTTGAAGAAACAAGATGAATAAAATATTCAGAAGGCCTTATTTTATCGTTACACTCTGTAAGGGAAGAAAAATGCTCCTTTAAAAAATGCTGATGCAACGCCCCTTCAAGAATTGTACTGGCCAAAGAAGAAGGAAAGGGATAGTTCCTATCCACAGACAATATAATGTTTTTAAGACGCACGACCAATCTGTTATAAATAGCAAAAAAACCTTCCTTATTCTCTTTATCCACTTCTTTGGAAAGATAAGACTTAGAATATTCATTAATTACCACTTTGTTCAGAATAACTTCATCAATATGGGAAATAATGGAATCCTTTTCAACACAGCGGGTCAATACCTCAATTGCAGCTTCCAGTTTTTCTTCGGGATTTTGAATATTGGCTGTAGCAAATACAAGCTGATATTCTTTCCATCCCCAGTACCAGGATGTGAGATAAAGTAGTAACTTATGCTTGTTTTCAAAATAACGGTAAATGGAACTCTCATTAGAGCCTATTTGCGCTCCAAGCTTTTTAAAAGTAAAATGCTCAAATCCAATTTCATTAATCAAAAGAATACTATGTCCCACGATCTTCTTACCTAATGCTGAAGATTCCGGATCCTTTACATAAAGGTTTGGGTTAACCTCTATTTTCAAACTGGCAAACAGATTTTCCATTCAATAATATTAAAGTTCGCAAATATAATAGTAACACTATCATTTTTGCAAATAAAACACTTATTGTTAATATTAATTTAACCTTTGTTAAACAACTTCAGAAGCACATTTGAGGAAAATATAATCGGACTTGATACCGATAATGTAGTTTTTAGACTTGCTCTATCACGAAATATCTACTGAAGAAATTTTACCTCACACTATAATATCTTAGCAGAACAGTTGCCAAAATATTAATATGAATTCTAAAGAAAATTTTGTTATTATAGATTCCGGTAAAGTTCAAATTATAGAGAAAAACAGAAATATAAGAAGGCTTCTCGAAAATTCTTGTGGGGGTTTTAGGGTATCAGGGTTTTGTAAACTTCGTGGAATATATTAGAACCGGAAGAATAGCAGATCTCTTCTTTGCAGTTACTTTTATTTCCATTTTAACTATTTTTGTCCTAAAGGAAATATTTTATCGCACTTATAAAGATTCAATATCTATACAGGAAATTTCTGAAGTTTCTATTACCACAGGTTTTCGAAACACTGCTGACAGCGTTTTAAACCTTAAACTTAATAGAAGAACCCGAAGTTTAACCCTACCGGAATAAAGAACGCAACAAATTGTAAACCAACTGAAGGAAATGGGAATTAATTTTCGGAAAATCGAGTAAAAGTAACAGCCTGCCTTTACCGAAAATTGACATTTTCAGCACCCCATCAAAATAACAAATTTAAGTTGCCAATAAAAATGAATTTTACTTTTATTGCTTAAAAAACTATTTTTCCGCTAACTTATCTATGCCAACAGAATCGTAAACCTGCACTTTCTTCCAAAGATGAGACGATTCTTCTATAAACACTTTGTGAGCAGGCTCTGTCTGGTACTTATCCTGAATTTCTTTTGAAGGGAAAGTAAGAATTAAGGAATATGTATAGGAATTATCAACTACCTCCCGGGGAGTTTCTGCCGGTACTCCAATAAATTTCGTCTGCGCATATTCGCTGTTCTTCAGAAATTTTTTAAGGGAAGTTTCGAAAGTTTGTCGATCTTCAGCATTATCAGGATTATTAAACCAAAAATAGACAACGTGAGTGAAATTGGAATCAAATTCTTTGTTTTCTTCCTGAGCAGAAAGGGAATTAGCTCCCAAAACCACTGCTGCAACTACTACTACTTTTAAAAGTCCAGACATAATTTTAAATTTATTTTAAGGTTTCTAAATTACGATAAATTAAGCAGCTTCAAAGTTTTTCTTAAAAATTTTAGTTGCATTTGCAAGGAATTATCTACCTTATTCCAGGTTGAAAATTTTTATTTTTAACACCTCGTCTTAAATGGGAAAGCCGCATGAAAAAATTCACGCTTCTTCTAATTTGTATTATAAACTTTAGCTGTTCTGAAGTTAACGAGACCGAAAATCTAAAGAGAACAGCCTCTTCAGTATTTTCAAAATTAAACTGCTACTTTTTGGCCTGAATTTTCGAGTTGCTGCTGGATTTTAAGAATTTCTTCTTCCGCAGCAGCGAGTCCGCTGTGAAAAGCTGCTTCATCTTCGATTAAACCTTCCTCAATTAAGGCACGGTAATGCGATATTCCTTCCAGAAGATTCGCACAAAAGCTTTTCCAGTTCTTGTAATCCCTTGGTCCGGGATTAAAGCTACCCGAGATTTCCTCCTGAAGGTAATCTACGTATAATTGCAATTCCCTTACAAACATATGTGGACGATCTGCACGTTGTGGCAAAGCCGCTCTGCCATAAATGTGATCTGTCATTTCCTGAAGACTTGCCGACTTCGAAAAATTCACAATATTAGGCCCGGGGCAAACGGTAACTGCATCCAGTTTTTTTACCATTGGTACCTTATAATTTAAAGTAGCAGTATTGCTCAATCCCACACACAGGCATTCTTTGCTGAGCAGATCTTCCTTTTGCTTCTTGTATTCCTCTTCAGGAAGATCTAAAGAATCCAGCTGCTCAAGTTTTAGCTTCTGATATTTTCTTGAAGCCGTGCAAATTGGTTCTTTTGTGAATTCGGTATTAGAAACCAGGTATTTTTCTGTACAAGGGCTCCCGGGCTTGTCTTTCTGGATACGCCCCAGCCTTTCCTTTTCTGCACTCGTTCCTTTCAGGTAATTAAAACGCACTCCAAGCGGCGAAGATTTACTCAAAATAACATCCTCTTTTTGGCTTTTGGCAAGAAGTTCCAATGTTTCGGTATCTACCGTTGTTGCTTCAGGACACAGTAAAAATGGAGTTCCCCAGCCAGTACCGTCTACCTGATAATGCTTTAATAAAAGTTTATTTTCTTCGAAAGTTCCAATTCCTCCCTGCACCGTGATCCTGATTGGGTGCGGCTTTTCAAAACCTGCCTCGCCCCTGCTTTGGATCGCCGGATTATAAAGACTGAAAAGATCATCAGCCAGGTCTTCTTTTTTACTTCTGAATTCTTCCAGGATTGGCCCCAGCAAAAGCCCCTGCGTGGCAAAAGCGTGTCCGCCACAGTTAAGCCCCGATTCTATTCTGAATTCACTTACCCAAATTCCTTTTTTAGCTAAATACTTTCCCTGAATAAGTGCCGAACGATAATCACTTACTTTAATGACCACCTTCTTCTTAAATTTACCCCAGCTACTTGCGTCAAATTGCCTGAAATTCTCCAGGTAGTTAAACAAACGCGGATTCATACCCGCCGAGAAAATAACTGAAGAGTTCTCCAGGTCACTTTCCGCATAAGCCTTTAACGCGCCAAGAGCGTCAGATCCATCAATAATAACTTCTCCCTTTTTATCTAAATTATTTTTATCCACTTTGGTCATAATATTCACCTCTATTGCACCGGCTTTTACCTGGCCTCTAAGAACCCGCTCGAGGTCAACTTTTTCAGCTTCACCTGTCATTTCCAGAAAACGCCTGTACTTTTCCTTAAGTCCGCTTTCCTCTGGAAGCATTTCGAAGTATTTTACTATTTCCGATCCTGCTTCAAAAGCAGAAGAGCGCAAATCTTCCAGTTTCGACTGTACATTGCGGTTTACAAGGTTCAGATAATCAGTAAGGCGGCGAACCCGGTAATTTTCCTCGTTGGTATTTATAGGAACGTATGGCTCATCACTTTGCTGATAATAATGCTTGCGCATCATTTCAACCAAATTGTCCTCAATAATTGAAATTGCTGAAGTTATCCCGTAGTGGGCAACTTTTATAGGTGAATCTATTGTAAAAGAAAGTCCCATAACCGGGATGTGAAAATTATGTGGAGAAAGAACACTCATTGTTTTAAATTTTTGGCAAGCTCAAAGATGAAGAAGCTTTACAACCTGAAATATGATCAAAATCATATATTGCTGAATCCATTCTTGAAATTTGCCAATCCAGACCAGCTCCTACTCCTTATATTTCAACATTTTTGCTTTTCTTCGCATTAAAACCTGCCCCTAGGATATGCCTGTTGCAAAACATATTTTACCAATTATAGTCTTTTCCCAGTTTTGCTGTACTTCCCTTTGGTTTGCTGGCAATGCGGTGATGGCAGACTTACTGCTGAATTATAATCTCGATGCTTCCGCTTTAGGTCATTTAACTTCTGCCGTGCAATTGGGATTTATAAGCGGCACCCTGATTTTTGCAATTTTCGGCATTGCAGATCGGTTTCCGCCTTCCCGGGTTTTCTTTATTTGTGCATTAGTGGGAGCAATGTTCAACTTCAGTATTATTTCTGAAGAAAATACCCTCAACAGCCTGTTAATGCTGCGTTTTCTTACCGGATTCTCCCTCGCCGGAATTTATCCTGTAGGTATGAAGATCGCTACAGATTATTATCAGAAAGGCCTGGGAACTTCGCTCGGATTTCTTGTTGGTGCTTTAGTTTTGGGAACTGCATTTCCTCATCTTTTAAAAGATATTACGAGCTTCGGAGAATTGCACTGGAAAGCCGTGCTTATCACCACCTCTGTTTTATCTGTTTTGGGCGGATTGCTCATTTTCCTATTTATTCCGAATGGGCCGTACAGGACACCAAAGTTGAACAGAGATTTTACAGCCGCTTTTAAGGTTTTTAAAAATTCCGACTTTAAAGCTGCCGCTTTTGGATATTTTGGACATATGTGGGAGCTTT
This sequence comes from Autumnicola patrickiae, assembly GCF_031846525.1. Taxonomy (NCBI): domain Bacteria; kingdom Pseudomonadati; phylum Bacteroidota; class Flavobacteriia; order Flavobacteriales; family Flavobacteriaceae; genus Autumnicola; species Autumnicola patrickiae. The sequence goes on along the minus strand of NZ_JAVRHM010000003.1, from coordinate 181,979 downwards.
ATGCTTTCTGGGCTTTTGTACCAGTAGCTTTACAAATCTATCAGGAAGTTCATCCCGGTACAGATTTTAATATTCCTTTGCTTTCATTCCTGATTATCGGTTCCGGCGGACTGGCATGTATAATCGGAGGTTATATTTCGGAAAAATTTGGCACCCGAAATACTGCAGCAACAGCGCTTTTTCTTTCCGGATGTTGTTGTTTACTTTCCCCATTACTGCTTCTTCAGAATTCTCCACTTGTCGCAGTCGCTTTCCTGATTTTCTGGGGAATAATGGTGGTTGCAGACTCCCCTCTGTTCTCCAGCCTAGTCGCCCAAAATGCTATTCCTGAATCCCGCGGCACAGCGCTTACCATTGTGAATTCCATAGGATTTGGAATAACCATTTTAAGCATTCAGCTTCTTAATATATTTACGGAAGTTTTTGATCCCATTTACCTATTTCTCATCCTGGCAGCCGGGCCGGCATTTGGACTATGGGCGATGTTTATAAAAAATTCTTCAGAAGTCTGAACCCTTCCGTCTTTACCAGCTTTCGCTGTTAAAGCCACCTTACTTTGAAAAAAGGGAAGAAACCCATTCGAGGCGCAGTTTTCTTCATGATTGAGAAGAAAGTTATAGAAATTAAAGAGGAATGGGAAAATTGGCAAATATAAGTCAGAACTAAGCGAAGCTCCAAAAATGGCAAATATCGGCATGTAGTTTTTCTTCCGTCTTTATCAGCCTTCGCTGTTAAAGCCACCTTCCCTTGAAAAAAGAAAAACCTTCAGGATCAGATTTTCTTCAGAAATGAAAACCTTTCTGAGGTGCTTTTCAATTCAAAATTTGAATATTCAAAATCTAAATAGTAATTCTTACCTCCTGTGCCATCTCCTGGTAAACCACCAGCTGCTTATTTGCAAAAAGATGGTAAGTACTACAGACGCTACGAAATGTTGCAGTACCATCATCGTCATCACCGGATAATTTCCCACAGCCATTCCTCCTGAAGCGTTACTGCCACTATAATTCACGTCCTGAACGTAAACCCCCAGCACTGCCCAGGCCAGTAGCAGAAATCCGTAGGTGAAATAGAAAAAAATATTCTCTTCACGCGTCCATTTCCAAAAAACGGAAATGCCTACAAACACCAGCCAACTTATCCAGATACTCACCAGGTAATTCTGGATAGAGTTCAGAAGATATTCATTAACAGCTGTTTCACCTTCAATATCCTGTAGCTGAAAATAAGACCAAACCGGATAGATTAAAGTCAGGAGCAGGAGAATTAAAAGTATCCTGCCGGGTTTAGACTTTATTGTATTGTTTGAAGTCTTTGTGTTCCTTTTTGAAGAGTTCATCATCGCTTAGATTTTTGAAATACTCATAAGTCTTTGCAAATCCTTCTTTTCTGGAAACTGCAGGAAACCAATCGAGTATTTCGTTAGCCTTTGTAATATCGGGTTGTCTTTGCAAAGGATCATCCTTAGGAAGCGGCTTATTGATTACCTTTTGATCACTTCCTGTTAGCTCAAGAATTTCGTGAGCAAGTTCATTAATAGTTATTTCCTTTGGATTTCCTATGTTCACAGGATACACATAATCACTCATCAAAAGCTTGTAAATCCCTTCTATCTGATCGTCTACATAACAAAAGGAGCGGGTCTGGCTACCATCGCCAAAAATGGTAAGGTTTTCCCCACGCAAAGCCTGGCCTAAAAACGCAGGTATCACACGACCATCATTTAACCTCATTCTGGGGCCGTAAGTATTAAAAATACGCACGATCCTGGTATCAAGATCATGAAACCTGTGATAAGCCATAGTAATGGATTCCATAAATCTCTTAGCCTCGTCATAAACTCCGCGAGGACCAAGCGTATTTACATTACCATAATATTCTTCGGTTTGAGGATGCACCAGAGGATCACCATAGACTTCTGAAGTAGAAGCTATAAGAATCCGTGCTTTTTTCTCCTTTGCAAGTCCCAGAAGGTTATGGGTTCCCAAAGCACCAACTTTTAAGGTCTGAATAGGAATCTTCAGATAATCAATAGGGCTGGCCGGCGAAGCGAAATGGAGAATATAATCCAATTCACCCGGCACGTGTACAAAAGTGGTCACATCGTGATGATAAAATTCAAAATTAGGAAGCTTAAACAGGTGTTCTATATTTTTTAGATCACCTGTGATGAGGTTGTCCATTGCCACTACATCAAAACCTTCTTTAATAAACCGATCACATAAATGCGAACCCAGGAAACCGGCGGCCCCCGTAATAAGTACTCTACCCATATTTTTACTTTTAGAACCTCATAATTTGAATTTTCGGCTCCCGTTTAGTCTTTATTTACAAATTTATTAAAGCGGCTTTTGCTACCATCTTTGGTTTTTTCCTGATAAAGAAACTGTAGGTCGTTCTCATCAAAAATACTGAAGAATTTGTCCCAGGAAACTTCTTCCAGGCTTTCCTCAGCTCCTCCGGGAAAATCTATTCTCAGTAATCCCCCTCCTTTACCGCTGTCACCTGTTCCTTTAACTAAAGATGGTTTTCCATCCCGCTCTTCAGCCCATTTTTTAATCGTCTTGTGGTCTGTTGTTGTTTTTGAATCTTGAGTTGCCATAATTTCTTTATTTTTAATTATTACTTCTTCGTTTTCTTCTCTACTTCTTTCTTCCAGTCCTTTCCTACTGCAGAAAGATATTCTGAAAAATTCCAGGTTTCGAGGCTGGATTTCAGGTCTTCATTTTTTTCAGCAATATAAGTTTCATCTTCAGGCATTTCGGTAACTTTGAAGCCGCAACTCCCAAGCATCGAAATTATTCCCTGATGATTTGGCGCCCACCAGTTAGTGGGATCACCCGCCAGTTTATTCTCGATAAATGCCATTTTAGGCCATGCATCAGATTTCATGATGTCCCTTTTGTGAAATTCCACATCTTCCGGAACTTCCATTTCTTCTTTCCCAGGAAGGGACAATGTTTGAAAAACCATCATCCTGGTGGTTTTCTGAGAAAGTATATCCATTGCCAAAAGCGGATATCTTAAATGATAAAAAACTCCCATAAACCAAACCAGGTCAAATTTTTCTTCAGAATGGGCAAAATCATAAACCTGCATTTGTTTAAAAGTAATCCGGTCTTCTAAACCAAATTGTTTTGCTGTCCATCTTGCCTGTTTAAGGTAATGTTCATCCAGATCTATCCCCGTAACCTCTGCTCCTCTTTTCGCAAGTTCTATGGAATAAAATCCGGCGTTGCAGCCAATATCCAGTACTTTCCAGCCGGATAAATCCTTCGGAATAGAATTTTTCATATTCTTCCACTTAAAAGCCGGGAAATCACCAAGAAAATGATCTGTTGCAGTCTGATTTCCGTCGGGAAGGTGAATATTGTGGAACCAGGGTTCCAGTTGTTTTATTTCTGTTTCGGTTGACATTTTAATACTTTTTAAATTTTTGAAGTTTCAAGAGCTTCAACTACGTATGTCTCCAGTTCTTTAGCCCTTGCTTTGGCGGTATGATACTTAAGAACTTTTTTCCTCGCATTTTCGCCTATCTGCCTTCTTTCCTCTTCTCCTATAGATTCGAAGCATTGCTTTACATCTGCAGCACTACCTGCTATCAGGATTTCTTTATTAATCTCGAAAATACTGTCTATTCCATTCCAGAAATCAGAAATAATCGGAACGCCACAAGCCGCGGCTTCGAATAAACGAACGCTTGGAGAATATCCGGCCCGTATCATGTCTTCGCGGGTCACGTTCAGCGTATATTTCTGAGAGTTGTAGAATTCGCGGTGCTGTGCCGGCGGCAAATGATCGATTCGCTGTACATTCGGCGACCACTTAAAATCTTCAGGATAGTTAGGACCAGCCACAACAAATTTCTTCTGCGGAAATTCCGCCGCAGGTTTGTTCAGCAATTCGCTCACTGTTGGTTCGCGATCTGGGCTGTAAGTACCCAAATAACCCATCTGCCACTTATGATCTATATCTTCAGGATAATATAAATCGGGATCTACAGAACAATATAAGGCTTTAGCGTTGGGAGATCCATAATGATTCTCCAAATGATCAAGAATAGAGCCCCCCGAAAATGACAAATACATATCGTATTTGCTGATAATTTCCGGATCAAGATATTCATAATCCTTCCGCTCCAGTTTCGCCAGCGTTACCGGAGTATCTATATCATAAAATGCAGTTAACCCTTTTGCAGTGTTTATTGCCCAGTTCCCAACCTCAACTCCTTGCTGGACGTAAGAACCGACAATCACAACATCTGCATTGGCAACAGCATCTTTATAGTCTTCTTTTAACTCATCGTTTGTTTTATATAATCCAAGCTCACAAAATTCCGGATTGGGCAAATCCCTGTTATTTGCATAATATGGTACATCTTTTTCCAAAAAAAGAATGTCATGGCCCAGGGCTTTCAGTTCTTTTAGCAGTGCTCTAAAGGTCGTGGCATGGCCATTACCCCAGGAAGAAGTTACCGATAATCCTATAATTACAAATTTCATATCCAGTCTTTTTGATTTAATCTACAGATTTTGCTTCTCCGAATAATTTTCTTGATATCACCGACTCCAATAACTCGGCGCGATGCTCGTAGGTGTGTTCGGCTAAAACCTTTTTATAACCTGCTTCTCCTATTTTCTTCGCCCTCTCCGGAGTTAATTCTGAAATTACTTTTTTTACTTCTTCCCCGCTTTTTACCACAATTATTTCCTCATCAGGTTCAAAGAAAGTTGAAATCCCTTTCCAGTAATCGGTGATAATACAGGCTCCTGCCCCGGCGGCTTCAAAAACCCGGGTTGCCGGTGAAAATCCGTACTTCGCCATGCTGTCGCGGCTGATATTTAATACAGCCATTGGGGTGCAATTAAAAGCGTTGTGATCTTTGGTATAAACGTGCCCCAAATAATCCACATTATCGGGCATCTTTTTATCTCCCCAGCCGCTACCGCCAATCAGGAATTTATGATCAGGAAGTTCTTTGGCCGGTTTTAAAAAGAATTCTTCTACGCGTTTTTCCCTGTCTGGTAAACGATTACCCAGAAAAGCCAGGCTTCCTTCAAATTTTGCTTCAGGATCTACAGGATAATGGGTGTCGGTATCCAGCGCGTTATAAATTGGAATACATTTTTTTGCTCCATTCTTTTCGTAAGCGTCAATAACCGGTTGCCCGCCACCATACGTAAGTACAAAATCATATTGCGGAATGAGGTCTCTAAAAGGATCATTTTCGTCCTTTTCTATCCTGTCCAACGTGGCGGGAGCATCTACATCCCAGAAAATAATAAGGTTATTCTCACTCTTCATTTTTGCGACTTCGGCTTCAAGGAAATCGTCGTAAGCCCCAACGCCACTTGCTTTAATTATAACATCTGACTCCTCCTGAGCTTTGCGAAGTAGTCCTCTTAAGCTGAGTTTATCTTTTTTATAGACGATTACGTTGCACCAGTCGGGATCGTCGATATCTCTATGCTCCTGACGTTCAAAAATATCCGGCTCATAAAAAGTGACTTCGTGCCCCATTTTATGCAGGGCTTTTACAATTCCGCGATAATAAGTCGCTGCGCCGTTCCAATATGCAGAAACGATACTGGATCCAAAAAAAGCTATATTGAGTTTATTTTCCATTGTTTATCTTCATTTCATCCGCTAAAGGAGATTCAATTTCATCTATAATCTGCTCGAGTTCATCTACTCTGTGAGCACAGGTGTGTTTTTCCAGGATAGTCTCTCTTCCGTTTTCCGAAAGACTTTGCGCCAGTTGAGCACTTTTTAAAACTTCAGATATCCTGTAGCTCATTGCATTTCCATCTTTGGCAAGAAGATAGTCTTCACCCGGCGTAAATAGGTTTTCTGCATCTTCCCAGGGAGAGCAGATAATCGGGATTCCACAGGAAAGTGCTTCAAAAGGACGTATGGTGGGAATTCCCGGCAACATCTCTACATAAGGCCTTCGCGGCACGTGTACAGTGACTTTATATTTTGCAAAAACTTCCGGCACTTTATAATTGGGAAGCCAGCCACCATATTCGATTCCGGCATCTTTTAGTGCCTGCTGAGCTTTCTCGGGGTATCTTACGCCATACACCTTCGCTTTTATACCCAATTCTTTTACCGGCTCTATAAGAAATTCCATTAATTCCTCGGTACGTTCGTTATCGCCCCAGTTCCCAATCCACACCAAATCCCCTTCTTTTTCCTCATCACGATTCGGTTTGAAGAGGTCGGCATCTGCAGCTTCGTGCCAGGTCCAAACTTTATCCACCCACTTTTTATCCTGGTAAATTTTCCGGATTATTTCGCCAAAAACAAGAGCTCCGTCATAATTGCTGAAGTCATATTTCCCCATGCTTTCTTCATCAGAAACTGCGCGGTGATGGGTATCATGAAACAGAAGTTTATATCCGTACTCCTTCTTTTTCTTTCCAATTTCAGCCACCAGTTCGGGACTGTTCCACTCATGTACTATAACTACATCTGCATTTCCCAGTATACCTTCATAGTTCAATTTCTTGTCCGGATTGTAAAACTGTGGATTAAGGGTTGGATAATATTTTCTGAACTCGTCCAGTTTTTCTGCTCCATGATCTTTTATAAGGTTGTTTAAACTCCATCCGCCTTCCGGTTCATATACATCCACTTCATGCCCTCTTTTTTTCAGTTCCTTTACGATTCCTCGCAGGAAATGAGCATTTCCATGGTTCCAATCGGAATATAATGAATGATAAAACATCACAAATTTCATAGGCTGGGGGTTAATTGGTTAATATCTGTTTTTCGGGTTACGATCAGTCTTTTATACAAAGCGGCATATTCCGCTCCCATTTTCTCAAGGTTATAACCTTCAGATTGCATCACTGCTTTTTGAGCCATCTCTTCCCGGTATTCTTTATCTTCTATTAACTGAAGTATCTTTTGCTGAGTGTCTTCAGGATTTTCAGGATCAAAGAATGAAGCGGTTGAAGACCACAGTTCTTTCAGCGTTTCAATTTCGCTCAAGGCAAGGGCGCAACCTGCTTTGGCTGCTTCCAGAATTGCGAGTCCGAAAGGTTCATATTTCGTCGGACTTGCAAAAATCGCAGCCCTTTGCATCATACCCTGTGCTTCTTCTGAAGATAATTCTCCCAGAAAATGAACATTTTCAATTTCTACTTCTTTACCTGTATTAGGATTTATGTTATTCCCGGCGATATAAACAGGCCAGGGCAAATTTTTGGCGATTCCCGAAAGTGCCCGGAGGTTTTTAGCTTCGTCCCAGATCCTTCCCATACAAAGAATGAAATTTTCTTTTTCTACTTCTTCTGAAAAATTTAATTCCCTCCCGTTATAGATAATATCTGTAGGCGCTTTTAACTGATGCACCCGTACCGCTTTCTCCAGAATCGCTTTAGTTGGACTCACCACCATATCTGAAGCGTTTAAAGAATCTTTTACCAGTGCCGTATATCTACTCCAGGTCGAAGGTGCAGAAGTACCTTTTACAGCCTGCCACCAGGTTTGCACGCAGGAGTGGTAAACAGTGACTATCGGGCAGGACCAGAAATTTTCTATCTGTGCGTAATTATTAAAATGAACCACATCTGGATGTACAGTTTGATAAATGGAAGCTATCCACTTATGCGCCTTCTCCAGATCCTCCCATGGATCCTGCATCCACTCTAGTTTGTAATCACTTTTATAAAGGGTGATATTTGCCAATTTTGATGCTTCTCTTTCCTGCTCTGCTGTGGGCAAGGCACCCATTGCGGCAAGGTGAACCTCGATATTATGCTCCTTTAACGCTTTGCACAATTCCAGCGAATAGGTCCACACGCCGCCAACCGTATCTGTAGTCATCAATATCTTCATCTTATTATCTTCCATAAATACGATCAATTATTCTACTTGTTTTTATAAATTCTTTTGCCGATCCTCTGTCGAAACCTTTTCCTTCAGAAAGTGCATTTGCCCAAACTACGCCGGCACGGCCACTCCAGTCATCGGGAGGGGTTACAAGGGTTTCGGTTTGCGTTCCTGTATATTTTTCTGCCTTAAAATCGTAGAAAGAACCGTTCACATTCTTAAAAACGGCTCCACCTTTAGTTCCATAGAACCGCGCTTCAATTATCGCTTCTTTTCCTGCGGAAATATTCCAGGAACATTGCAGGTTTATAGTAGTATCTTTTTCTGAAGTCATCGCAATGCTGGCAAAATCCTCTACATGTTCGTCAAAAGAAGTCATTTTTTCCCCCTGGTGATAGAGGTTGCTTTTTACCTCATTTATCTCCGGAAAGTCAAGTGTCCATAACGCAAGGTCAATTAAATGAATCCCCAGGTCCATAACACAACCCCCGCCCGATTTTTTTATATCATAGAACCATTCTTTATCGGGTCCGTAGGCGTTATGAAAAACAAGATCGGCTGCATAAATATCCCCAATTTCCCCATTCTGAATAAGATCGTAAACCGCTTTAAAGGCCTTTGTATATCTGTAAGATAAATCTACCGCCAGAAGCTTATCGGCTTTCCCGGCAGCCTCAACAACTTCTGAAACTTCTGAAGCTGTACGCCCCAAAGGCTTCTGACAAAAGACTGATTTTCCAGCTTTTAGTGCTTCGATGGACTGCTGTGCATGCATGGCACTCGGAGTTGCTATAACAATGCCGTCCAGATCCTTATTTTCGTAAAGGTCTGAAGGTGAATTGGCGAGTACTGCATTAGTTGCGCTTTTTAAAGCTTCTTCGGCATTATCTTTAGATGGCTCTGCAATGGCAAGAGCCTCAGCAGCAGTGTCTCTTAATAAAACTTCCATCCTGTTCCTGCCAATCCAGCCTACGCCTATAAAGCCAAGAAAGAGTGTTTTATTAAGGGGTTCAGTTGGTTGCGTTGTAATCATATTTTTGGTTGGTTAGTTTTTTTTGTTTATTGCGGGTTCATAATGAGCGCCTTAATAAAGCCATCAGGTCTTTCAGTCAGATTTTTATAGGCATTTTCCATCTCGTCAAGCAAAAACATGTGCGTAAAAAAAGGAAAAGGATCCAATTCATTTTTCTGAATAGCCACAATTGCTGCTTTTATTCCGTCAACATATTTTTGAGAATCGCGTTCGTGCGCGCTTATCATATCTATTCCCCGCCAGTTGAGCATTTGCACATTTACGTTTCGCATTCCATCCTGGTGAAATCCTGCCACAATAAGCTTTCCTCTTTCCCCCGTAAGTTCTATCGATAAATTCAGAGGCCATTCTTTTCCAGTGGCTTCAATCACACGTTCACAAAAATTACCTTTAGTTAATTCTTTAACTCTTTCAATAATCTGGTAATGATCATCCATTTTAACGATTTCATCTGCCCCGGCTTCTTTAGCCGCGTCCAGTGAAAACTGTCTCCTGGAAATCGCAATTACTTTTGCCCCTTTTGATTTTGCTAACTGGATTAGAAGCAAACCTAAAAAGCCACATCCTACAATTGCAACCGTGTGTCCGCTTTGGATATCAGCTCTTGAAAAAATGTTCATGGCACAACCTAAAGGCTCCCCGGGAAAAGGTTTGTCATCCAAGAAATCGGGTAACTTCACCAGGTTTTCCGGCTTCGCAATATCGTAAGTAGCATAGGCATTATAAGTAAGTCCTGTCACCCGCTCTCCTACAGCAAATCCTTTCACGTCCTCTCCCACGGCGTCTACTATTCCCCAGCCCTCGTGACCTGGATTACCTTTTTCAACTGGATAGTCGAACCAGTCCCGACCTTCCCAAACGGGAATATTTGAAGCACATACTCCGCTTCCCTGCAATTTTATCCGGACTTCTTCTTTTCCTGGTTCTGGAATCTCAGATTCTTTGGCAACTACTTTCCCCGGACTTTCAATTACCGCAGATTTATTAACTTCCGCCTCTTCAGGAAGTGAAGGCATTTCTTGTAATGTTCTGGTTATTCTCATAGAGCCATTGCTTTAGCTGATGATCTTGGATTATCTTTTAATTGAATATTTCTGGTCTTGCAAAGCCATTGAAGTAATTCTTCCATCCCTTCATCTACAGAATGTTTTGGTGACCAGCCGGTATCTTTTTCAAATTTCGAAGTATCAGACACATAATAAAGCTGATCCCCTGTTCTCCAGTCTTCAAAAGAAATATCCATTTCTTTTCCTGCTTTTTCCTTTATAACATTCAGGATTTCGATAAGGCTGACGGTATTTTTAGGTCCTCCTCCAATGTTGTAAACTTCTCCGGAAATCTTTTCGATATTCTCCCTTGCCGCTACAAAAGCATCCACGAGGTCTTCAACAAAAAGTATGTCCCGCACCTGCTTTCCGTTTCCGTAGATTACCACAGGATTATCTTCCAGCGCACTGATTAAAAAGTGTGCGACCCAACCCTGATCTTCTGTTCCAAATTGATGCGGACCATAAATACAACTCATCCTGAAAACGACAGTTTTCAACCCATAAGAACGGGAGTAGTCCAGGATATACTGATCTGCACCGCCTTTGGAGCAACCGTATGGACTATGAAAATCCAAAGGTCTCTCTTCGCTTATTCCATTTTCTTCTATTGTTTTATCTGATGGATAGTACCTGGTTTCATTAGGCTTCATCTCCAGATTGTTCAAATCCCCATAGACTTTATTTGTAGAAGTAAAAAGAAGTGGTGGCTGATGTTTAGATTTACGGATTGCTTCCAGAAGATTAAAAGTTCCCTGAAGGTTCACCTGAAAATCCAGCAAAGGATTAGTAAGAGAGGTGGTAACCGCCACCTGAGAAGAAAAGTGATAAACTTCTTTGGCATTTCTTACGCTTTCTTCAAGGATTCTCTTCTCCTGAATATCTGCAATCTGAATAATTAATTTATCTCCATATTCTTTCTGAAGCCATTGCAGGTTCTTTTCTACACCATCTCTAAAAAGACTGTCATAGATCATTACTTTTTTGCCTTCACTCAACAACCTACTGGCAAGATTTGTTCCTACGAAACCGGCTCCTCCTGTTATAAGACTATATTGCTCTTCATCTTCGAAGACATACTTTTTCTGAATATAGGAGTGATTCTGAATATTGTCCAGTCCACCATTTTCTAAAAGCCTGTAAAGCAACTTTTTTGTGCCGTCTGTCTTTTTTAGTCCGAAGAAATATTCCCTTTCATCCAAATGGAAACCTCCCACCGTCGCATTCTTAGGGTTAAGATCATTCAAGCTGTACCAATATACCCTATCAGCTGAAGTGTTTATTACTTTTTTAAATTCTTCGTATTGCTTTACCTCATCATTTTGCCAGGTAGAAAATCCTACTTCAGAAATCCAGAGTTCCTTTTCAAGATCAAATCGTTTAAGCACACGCTTAACCTGCTTAATGTTTTCTTCCCAGCCTTCCCATTGCTGATCGAAAACATGTGGAAACCCATGAATACCAATAGCATCAATATTTTCCAAAGTTCCGTTTTCAGCCATCATATGCAGCCAGTTTGGATCTATAGGACTCATTCCACCAAGCAAAGTTTTTTTACCTTTCTCTTTGGCCCAATAAGAAGCCATGTCGATCATTTTAGAAAACTTGTGCCAGGAATAATCCATTGTGAAGTCATACTCCACTTTATTGTTAGGTTCATTCCATAGTTCCACCCACTCAAAATAGTCTCCATATTTACTGATCATTAAATCCAGGAAATCTGCATAAGATTTTAAATATTTTGGAGGTGAAGAAGTTTTCGCAGTTTCCCCTATAGAAGGAGGAGTATATAGAAAACACGGAAGAATTTCTACATGTTTACTGAGTTCAGCAAAAAGCCAGTCATACCATTCCTCTGTGCCTTCCACATACCAGTCTGCCCAGGAAATCCCTGTTCGTAAATGGGTAATTCCTAAATTTTGCAGATCTTTAATTGTATTCTCAACTTCCTGATATTCTCCCGGCCTAAACCACTCTAGAATACCGATAACAGGAGTATTATTTTTATTTTCATTTTGCATAATGGGTCGGTTTAAACTGTTAATCCTCTGGAAGAAAGTTCATTACTTGCTTTGCTCACATTATCTGTAGCAATCTGATCCTTCAACCATTCTGCAAGCTCAAAAAGACCATCTTCAAAGTCCATCTGAGGTTCAAAACCTAAAATTTCTCTGGTTTTATCTGTATTCGCGAAGCAGTGGCGAATATCCCCAATCCGGTACTTGCCGGTAATTTCAGGAGAAATATCTTTACCCATTACCCCTGCCAGCTTATTGGCAATATGAGTAATGGTATACTGGTTACCACTACCAATATTCAGCACTTCACCGTTGGCTTCAGGCTTTTCCATTGCCAAACGACAGGCCCTAGCGACATCTTTAACATGAATAAAATCCCGTTTTTGCAAACCATCTTCAAAAATCATAGGAGCATTATCATTCAGAAGCCTGGAAGCAAATATGGCAAGCACTCCGGTATATGGATTAGAAAGCGCCTGTCTTGTTCCATAGACATTGAAAAACCGTAATGCGGTAGTCGGAATATTATATGCTTTTCCTGTGATGAGACTTAACCGCTCCTGATCGTATTTCGATAGCGCATAAACCGAAGCCAGGTTTGGCTTTTTACCTTCAGGAGTGGCAATTGGCGCTAACTCCTCTCCATCTTTGTACATTTCCCAGCGATCCTCTTTTAAATCTTCAAGTTTTCTTTCACACTCCATTATCAGGTTATCCTCAGAATCTTTGTATAAGCCTTCACCATAAATACTCATACTGGAAGCCACGACAAGTTTTTCTACGGGATTATTTGTAAGTGCCTCGAGAAGTGTGGCTGTTCCAAGATTATTCACTTCGGTATAATCTCTTATCTGGTACATACTTTGTCCCACTCCCACCATTGCGGCAAGGTGAAAAACGGCATGTACGCCCTCGAGCGCATTTTCTACTGCTTCTTTATCTCTAACATCTCCTACCAGAAGTTCTACTCCAGAGTTCAAATAAGAAGGTCTTTTCCTGTCTTTTCCATGAACCTGTTCAGAAAGATTATCCAACACTCTCACCTCATAACCCTGGTCCAATAATTCATCTGCCAGGTGAGAGCCAATAAATCCTGCTCCTCCGGTAATTAATATTCTCTTACTCATTTAAACTGTTTTTGGTTAATTAGAAAATTTGTTTTAATGGTCTGGTTATAATTTTATTAATACTTCTGTTGTTTTTCCTGCTAATGGCATAAAATACATCTTCGGCTAAATCTTCCGGTGAAATAAATCCCATATCCAGTCCCTCTACACTCGTGTGTCCGGAAATTTGATTTTCAAAGAATTTGGTATTGGTTATTCCGGGGCTTATAACTGTAACGTTTATATGCGGAAGAGTTTCCAACCTTAGCGTTTCAGCAATAACTTCAAGAGCAGTTTTTGAAGCACTGTAGATTCCTCCTGAAGGATGCGGTTGATTAGCTGAAACTGATGAGATGAACACAACATTTCCCTGCTTTTTTTCTAACATTGCAGGTACAAAAGCACGAATGATACGCAAGGCTCCCATCACATTAATATTGATTACCTCCTGCCATTTCTCGGGATCACCTTCAGTTAAAAGCTCCTGTATTCCTCTTCCTGCATTTATTACCAGAACATCCGGATCTCCTATGGTCTCTGTTGTATATTTAAAAAGATGGTCTATGTCTGAAGATCTGGAAACATCTGCCCTGCAGAAAAAGATGTTTTCTTCGTCTGTTTCAGTATTTTTAATATCGGCAATAACCGTTCTGAAATTTTCTGAAGAAAATTTTTTGGCAATAGCACATCCAATTCCGTTCGACCCGCCCGTTATTAATGCCTTTCTTGATAAAATTCCAGTTCGCATTCACTTTCTTTCTAATATTACAGGCTCTTCAGCCTAATCAAAATTTTTAATCTGTAAACCCAATGTTTCACAAATTACAAGCAGAATGTCGGTTAGATCTCCAAATCTCGCAGCCACTGTGGCGTACCAACCTTCTATGACAACCAAATTTATAGTAGATGAATAATAAATACTGCTAAAGACGGCATAAACATTTCTTAATATAAGTATTGATTATGAAAGCTGTATTTCCAAAAATTTCAGGCTATACGGTAGCTGCAGAAGCTATTACTTCTTTCATGTTGTTAATTAGGTGTTAAAAAATACTTATTTGCCATATCACATCTCTTATAGAAATAAAAAAACGGCTGCAAAACAGCCGTCTCAAGTATTAAAGCTTAATCTAATAATTTTATGGTGTGAGTACCACCTTTATACATCCATCTTTCTTCTCTTTAAAAGTTTTATAAGCTTCCGGAGCCTCGTCCAGCTTTAAACGATGTGTAATTATAAATGATGGGTCTATTAACCCTTTCTCCACCTTCTCCAGAAGAGGTTTAAGATAACGTTGTACGTGAGTTTGCCCCATTTTAAATGTAAGAGCTTTATTCATAGCCGCTCCAAAAGGAACTTCATTTACCATTCCCACATACACCCCGGGAATAGAAACAGTACCTGCTTTTTTGCAGCTCATCATTATTTGTTGTAACACATAAGGCCGGGACATAGGAACCTGTAATACTTCTTTTGTTTTATCTATTACTTTTCCAATCATGGAATCCCCGTGCGCTTCAGCTCCTACTGCATCTATACAGCAATCGGGTCCTTTCCCATTGGTCATTTCCATCAGCTTCTCGTAAACATCTGTTCGGTCGGTTGTTCTTATAGTTTCTGCTCTACCATGTGTCTCGGCCATATTTAATCTTTCAGGAACGTTGTCTATGGCTACAACTCTTTCGGCTCCAAGCATCCATGCGCTTTGTATAGCAAACTGTCCCACTGGTCCACATCCCCATATGGCCACGGTATCACCCTTTTGAATATTCGCATTTTCCGCAGCCATATACCCTGTCGGGAAAATATCTGAAAGGAATAACGACTGGTCGTCGGTAAGGGATTCAGGAACTTTTATAGGTCCTACATCAGCATAGGGCACTCTTACATATTCAGCCTGGCCTCCGTCAAAACCTCCCATCATGTGAGAATATCCAAAAATTGCTGATGTTGGCTGCCCCAAATTGGCTTTAGCCAATTCCTTTTTAGGATTGGAATTGTCACATAGCGAATATAACGTGTCATTACAATATTCGCAGTGTCCACAGGCTATAGTAAAAGGAACAACAACCCTGTCGCCTTTTTTAAATTTCTGAACGCTGCTTCCCGCTTCAACTACTTCTCCCATAAATTCGTGCCCAAGGATATCCCCTTCTTCCATTGTGGGTACCATTCCATCTACTAAATGAAGATCTGATCCACAGATTGCGGTAGAAGATATTTTTAATATGATATCACCGGCATCCTGGATCGTGGGATCTGGGACATTATCTATTCTTACATCATTTTTTCCATGCCATACTAATGCTTTCATAAATTATTTTTTTTGGTTAATAAATGGTAAACCCATATAAGGTTTTTTAAGCTTTGTCTTCATTCCGCACCCACTTCCCGTGGGCCGGAACTGCAACTTCTTCAAAATTTTTGCTAAGATTTTCCAGACCTTCCTTTAATTCTTCTCCTTCTACTGCTGCTCCATGACCGGTAATCGCAACCTGAGGCTCAAGTTCTTGTAGCTTTTGAACAGATTCTTTACTCTCTTCCCAGTTAGTAGTGAGGTAAACAGGCGGACCATTCACTTCCGTTTTTTGAACAAGCACCTTATATAATGAATCCTGCTTAACGGTCACAAAAGCATCTGCCGCAATTAAAGTTCTGTCACTTTCCCTAAAGAGCGCTATTTGTCCCGGTGCGTGTCCAGGTACATGGATCCACTGCCAATCAGGAAGTTCCGGTACGTCTCCACCTTCAGGCAATTCCTTTAAAGCGCATTTAATGTTGATGGGCTCATGCGGATAAATAGAAGAAATTTTTGCCAGTAAACCTCCTTCTACTGAAGTATCTGGTTCAGGATATTTTTTCTCTCCCGTTAGATATAATTCTTCCAATGGATGTGCGTAAACAGGGCAATTCCATTCATTTAATAAATGAACAATTCCGCCTACATGATCAAAATGGCCATGTGTGAGAATAATAGCTGCAGGTTTATTGCCTTTCCCGAATCTATTTTCGGCTACCTTTTCTATTTCGGGGCCGGAATGTGGCATACCTGCATCAACAAGCACCCAATCTTTGCTCCCGGGCTTCCCGATCATTATTACATTAACAATCTGGTTCGTATAGTAGTAAATGTCACTCTGTATTTCACTTCCTTTTCCACTTCTAAAAGAGGTCATAGGAATAAATTTATCATCATCACTCTGCTTCATGTTCTCCTTCAATTTTAAAGTTTATTTTTCTATTATTTTTTTTGGTAAGGGATGATAAGCGGGACCTTCTATCACCTCCCCAGAGGTATCAAACCTACTGCCGTGGCAGGGGCAATCCCAGCTTTCTTCTAAATTATTCCAATGCACCATGCAAGCCATATGGGTACACAATGCAGAAACAACCTTTAACTCTCCATTTTGTTGCCGATAAACTCCTGCTTTTTCTCCGTTTCTCGTAATAATTGCAGCTTCTCCCGGCATGATTTCGAGCAAATCCTTATCATCTCCTTTAAAGCTAAGATCTTTTAAAAACTCTCCCGCAACATTTGCATTTTCCTTAACGAACTTTTTAGCAGATTTAACTGGCTGGTGTCTTGCAGCCTCATACAGATCTTCAAAGCGATTAAATTTATCTTCGATTTTATCTGCAATTATCATTGCCGAAAGTGTTCCGTAAATCAATCCGTCTGTAGAAAATCCTGTTGCTATAAATTCCCTGGAATTCTTTATTTTTCTACCTATATATGGAAGAAGATCGGCTGGCTTGTAATTTTGGCCTCCCCAGGTATAGGTAATCTGGCCAACAATAAACCTATCCTGCAAAAAGTTAACGAGATCCTCTACATGCTTCCGGTTGTTTTCTGCCTGCCCTACTTTATGAGGACTACCAACAGCTATTAAATATTTCTCACCGTCACGGCTGTAGGACCTAATAGAATATTTCTGATTATTGTAATATCCCCAGAAAATTCCCTGCGGATAAGATGTTGACTCTAGTTTTGCTGCCACTCCATATTCCCGGTACGGCCCTAAGGTTGTGTGGTACTGCAATTCTAAACCTTTTGGGGTGTGCGTGGCGTGAACAACATATTTTGCTGCAACTATGGCATCATCTGTATTTACCAGCACTCTGTCTGCCTGCTCCTCTACAGAACGTACTGTGGTATTTTCATAAATAGAGCATTTTTCCTTATCCAGGGATGCTGCCAATCCCAACACATACAAGAGCGGATTAAATTGGGCCTGATGATCAAAATGGATTCCGTTGTCCTGTTCAAACGGAAAATCTTCGGCGAGTTCAGTAAACGCAAGATTGATCTCTTCAGCAACTTTTATTTCCTCCAGTATAATATTATTTACATCTTCATATAAATAAAGAGGCTGCCTGCTGAAATCACAGTCTATATTAAATTTCTCTACATTTTCCTCTATTTTTTCCAGGGCACTTTTTCTGGATTCAATAACCCGCATCACCACGTCATTGTCATACTTCGATTTTAAAGAAGATAAAAGTTCATCGATAATTATATACAAATTACCAGTACTGTGCCCTGTGGTTCCATAACCTACACTTCTCGCTTCCAGAACAGCTACTTTAAAGCCTCTTTCTGTTAACGTCTGAGCGGTAGTAATTCCTGTAATCCCTCCTCCAATAATTGCAACATCAACAGCGATATCTCCTTCAAGTTTTGGATACTTTAAAGGATTTGTTGCAAAAGAGCTCCATAATGATTTTTTAAGCATTAATTATTTTTTTGTGGTTAGTAATACAAAAGCCTGTTCCATAAAATGACACAGGCCTACGTTTAACTTCATATTTGTAACAGGCTTAATAGGATTAAGCCTTTAATTCAGCATCAAATTCAAAAGAAGGCTCGAGCGCTCCTTCCACATCTTCATAAATTCGAATTCCCATACATTTAATTTCCCTTAACCAGGATTTCGTTTTATTTTTTTGCGATAATAAAACTTCCCTTACACCACTCTCATTTACATGAGTAAGTGCATAATTATATAACTGTAAATTTCTTTTTTCCCTTCTGTAACACTCTTTAATAAGACCGTGCCTTTCATGCCTGGAAGTTTTAAATAATGGAGTGGTTTTTTCTTCTGAAGCTACTTCTGAAAAATACAATTTCGAATCAGGTGCTAGTTCTTTTTCTGTTTTTTCAATTGCCTCCTGAAGTTTAGCAACAAAATTTTCTTTCTGGTTAGAGAGATTCCGAAAAAAAGATTTTATCAGTAATTTGTCAGCATGTTGGGTTATTTGCTGATAGTCTTTCTGATGAGAAAGATTTTTACATTTTAGAGATCTTAAAATCCTCAAGGTTATTTCGCGGGAGTTCATGGCTTTTCAGTTTTTTTATAGAAGGGAAATAAATATTTTCTTTGTTCAAGTTAATGACGAAATGGTTTGAAGTATCTAGATTTAACTTTTTTAACCTGATTCCCAACGGTCAGAAATTTTGGCATAATATTTTCTTTTAGGAAAAAACCTCCGAAAGACTTAAAATATTAATACTTCTTATTAATACCCTTCAACAAAAGAATTATTGGGAAAGCGTGGAAAAAGTTAAAATATGTTATTTTTTCAATTACTTTGTCTTCAGCAGAAGGAGGTATGTTGAACTCCTTTGATGTTCTAACCAAAAAAAATCAGCATAAGAAAAGCCCGCTTTCGCAGGCTTTCACATTATAAATTCAACAGAAAATTATTTTGCCTCTTTATTAAGACGTCCTTCTGCCAGTTTATTAAGCTTTTCATCAGCTCCATATTCCTGGTCCAAAGTTTTCTTCAGTTTTTTAGCAATATCGTCATGACCCAATTCTTTTGCATAGCGAACTGCAGTACCATAACCGGAAATTTCATAATGCTCCACACGTTGTGCTTCGGCTACTAAACCTGCATCTTTTACATCTTCCTCTGCATCTTCTTTAATGAATTCTTCAGCTTCTTTTATAAGTCCCTTCATGGCCTTACACTCTTCACCGGTTGGTTTGATTCCAAGTTCATCACAAATCTCTTTGATCCGCTTTTGATGCTCTTTGGTTTCTTCCAGGTGGCTTTCAAAAGCTTTCTTCAGTTTATCATCCTTGGCAGTTTTTGCCATTTTAGGCAAAGCCTCTATTAATTGAGATTCTGCACTATACAGGTCCTTTAGCTGATGTTCAAATAAATCTTTCAAATTTTTCATAACTGCTTATTTAAATTATTGGTTATAATTATAAAATTAGGCACGATTCCCAATCCTTTCAGTTAAATGGTTAATAATACTTTGTTGTATTTGTATTAAATTATTCTTGTTATAATCTTCCCCTTCGGAAGAGGAAGTTTTTAGAAAATTTGCTGTTGTCTCTTCAATTGAAAATGGAGGTAAGAATCAGGTGCATTTCTTTAAAGAACAACATATAAATAATATCTTTCAGCTTCTGAAAATCTCTTACGCATAAGCTGAAAATTATATGAAAATCCTCCATACCGCCGACTGGCATATTGGCAAGAAATTACATAAACATGATCTTTCACAGGATTTTGAGCTCTTTATTCACTGGCTCTCCGGTACTATTGAAAAGGAAAAAGTAGACGTCCTGCTTGTCTCGGGAGATGTTTTTGATCTTGCCAATCCTTCTTCGGAAGCCCGGAAACAGTATTACAAAGCGCTCATGGAACTTAGAAAGCTGGATTGCAAAATCATCCTTACCGGAGGCAACCACGATTCCCCGGCGATGCTGGATGCACCCAGGGAAATTCTTCGGGAGCTGGATATGCATGTCATTGGAGGTTTGCCTGAAAATCTTAAGGACGCCATTATTCCGGTAAATGGAAAAGACGGAAAACCAGAGCTGGTAATCGCTGCCCTACCCTATTTGAGGGATTCAGATTTGCGCAGCGCGAATGATGGTTATTCGTACGATGACCGATTGGAAGCCATCAGGAGAGGCATTCAGGGGATCTTTGCACAGGCAGCCGATATTTGCCAAAAACAATACCTGGCTTTACCGGCACTTGCCATGGGACATTTATTTGCTGCAGGTTCTGAAACTTCAGAAAGTGAAAGAGATATCCAGATTGGGAATCAGGCGGCATTTAATGCGCTTCAGTTTGGAGAATACTTTAGTTACATCGCCCTTGGCCACATCCATAAACCCCAAAAAGTCTCTGCTGCCGTGCCAACTTACTATAGCGGATCTCCGCTTCAGCTTTCGTTCAGCGAAAGAAAAGATGATAAGCGGGTGCTGCTTATAGATTCTGAAAATGGCTGGATTCCGGAAAGTATACCTGTGCCCTCCTTTCGAAAATTATTGAAAATCTCGGGAACTGTGGAGGAATTACACTTTAAGCTGGATGCTCTGGAAATTCATCAGAACCTTGATTCTTTAATTGAAGTGGAACTGAAAGAAGAAAATTACGACGCGACAAAAATTTATTTACTCGACGAGCTGGTCACGAATTTCAAAATTAAGGGTTATGAAATTGTAAAACACCGGGCCACCTTTAAAAATCAGGTAAAATCTGCCGGTGCACTTTATGAAAATTCACAGCAGCTGGAAGATTTAAAACCGAAGGAGGTTTTTTCAAAGCTTGTAGATGAGCATCAATACGACGAAGAAACAAGGAACGAGCTCCTTGCTGCCTTTGACGAATTACTGGAAGAAGTGGAAAATAGTAAAAACGAAGAAAAATGAAGATTTTAAGAATAGAATTTCAGAATATAAATTCGCTGAAGGGCAGTTACATAATTGATTTTACAGAGGCGCCTTTCACTTCCAGTTCTTTGTTCGCCATCACCGGTCCTACAGGAAGTGGAAAAAGCACCATCCTGGATGTAATTTCTCTGGCGCTGTTCAATCATGTGCCCCGCCTGGGAAAGATCACAAAAAATGAGATCCTTTCTAAAGGCGCCATCCTTACCCGAAATCAAAAGGAGGCATTGGCGGCGGTTACTTATCAATGTAAAAGCGGCATTTTTCGCTCCCAGTGGAGTATTTCCACTAATCGGAATGACAATCTGAGGGATTATGAAATGGAGATCCTGGAAGAAGCTTCGGGAAAGATCCTGGATGTGAAGAAATCTGATATTCCGGGGAAAAACGAGGAGCTGATCGGACTCAATTACAACCAGTTTATAAAATCTGTTTTGCTGGCGCAGGGAGAATTTGCGCAGTTTTTAAAGGCTAAAAAAGAAGAGCGTGGGGAATTACTGGAAAAGATCACCGGCACCGGGATTTACCGAAAACTTGGAATTAAGGCTTTTGAAAAAAACCGTGCGGTAAACCAGGACATCCAGGAACAGCAAAATGAAATAAAAATTATTCAGCAGAAATTGCTGGAGGAAGAAATCCTGAAAGATCACAAAGAGCAATTTCAGAAGAAAACGAGTGCCTGCGAGAATTTTCAGAAGGAAATTGATGTCCTGAACAAAGCTTTGGAGCTTAAGGATACTATTGAAAAACAGAAAAAGGAGATTTTCCGGCTGGAAACTCAGAAAACTGAAGCTTTGGAGCGTCTGAAAACTTTTGAAAAAGAACACGGATTGCCACTAAAGCAACATGAAAAAGTTCAGGATTTTTCTGATGATCTAAGGGAATGGAATCAGTTAAAAAAGGAGATTTTAAGGCTGAGAGATGAATTAAAAAACATTCGGGAAAGGCAGCAGGAAAACCTTCAAAAAGCCGATGCTCAAAAAAGGCAAATATCGACTTTTATACATGCGGAAGTTACTGCTGAAGATCTTTCAGAAAAACTCCAGGCATTTACCAGGAAAATCCAGGAGTTGCAGGAGCAAAAAAAGGAAAAATTGAGTGAATATTCTTATCAGAAGTCTCAGTTTTTATCAGAATTAAGAGAAGTTCCGTTTCAGCTCAATGAAAAAGACCTTCTGGAAAGTCTGCAGGAATTGAAGGAGCTGAAAACAGAAGCAGGTCGAAAATTGGCAAATTTGAGCACCGACCTTAAAGCGCTGGACCTTCAGCATCCGGAAAAAGAAAAAGAGAAAATTCAGAAACATTTAAAACTGGCCCGGGAAGCGACGCGGGATTTCTTCAGTATCGAAAAAGCTTCAGAAGAAATAGGAAAACTGAATGCAGAGAAAGAAATAGTCACGCCAAAGCTTAAAATTCTTCCGGAAGAGATAAAAAATGCAGAAAACACTTCAGAAAAACTTAAAAATCAGCTTGAAAATTTCAATTTAAAGAAGGAAAATCAGCTACTTCGAGCCAATTTGGAAGAACACCGGCTGAATTTAAAAAATGGAGAAGCTTGCCCTCTTTGTGGTGCGCTCGAACATCCTTTTGCCGAAGATTTACCCGAAAAAGACAACACTCTGGAGAGCGAAATTGGCAAAACTGAGAAAGAATTACAGGAATGGAACCGGAAACTAAACACTGCAGCCCTGAATTTTAAAATTCTCCAGGATCGACTGCTAGAGCTGGATAAAAATCTTAAAGACGCGGAGAAAAAGGTCGGGCAGCAAAAATTGCAATTTTCGGAAAAATACGCAGCACTCCCCCAGGGCGAAACCAGTGCAGAATGGGAAAAAAACTGCAACTCTTTTGAGAATCAGCTTCACCAATTAGAGCAGTACGAAAAAGGGCAAAAAACAGCGGCGGAGATTTCTGCAGGAATTCCTGCGCTGGAAAAACTTATAGAAATCCTGCAGGAAGGGAAGGATTTAAAGCAAAAACTTGACAAGTTATATAAAGGAGATGATATTTTTCATGATAGTCAGCAGCTTCAGAATCGATGGATAGGTAATCATGAGGAAAAAAAGAGTTTATTCTCGAAAAACCAGGAACTGAGCAAAGCACTGGAAGAAAAAGAGGCTGCAAAATCTAAATTGGAAGTGGCTCTTTCTACAAAAGTGACTGCACAGGGTTTTGAAGCCATTGAGGAGGCTTTTAAAGCGGTAATGCCAGATGCAGAGTGTAACGCGCTGCGATCTGAACGGGAAACTGTTCGAAAGCAAATTGACAATACGGTTGCTTCTCAAAAAATCCTGAATGAACAGCTGGAAACCTTCAGAAAAATGGACGTGGAAAAAGAAAGGGAGGCCGTCGCACAGGAGCTGAAAGCGCAAAAGCAACGATTTCAGAATATCAGCGACGAGTGCAAGGAAATCCACCGCATCATCAAAAATCACGACGAAGACCTGGAGCGCCTCACAGAATTAAAATCTGAAATTGCCGAAAAAGAGAAGCTGACCAAAAGATGGCGACTGCTAAATGAGCTTATTGGGGATTCTAAAGGAAAGAATTTCAACGATTTCGCTCAGGATCTGAGTCTGAGTCAGTTACTCCAACTCGCCAACGTACGCCTTAAAGACCTCAGCGACCGTTACCACATCGATAAACCCGAAGAGGAGGAAGACGACGGGCTCGTAGCGATAGACGAACACATGGGCGGACAGCGACGATCTGTAAAAACACTTTCGGGCGGGGAAACTTTTATCCTCAGTTTATCCATGGCTTTGGCTTTATCAGATCTTGCTTCTAAAAATGTGGAAATAACCAGCCTTTTTATAGATGAAGGCTTTGGAACACTGGACCCCGAAACTTTGGACCAAACGCTTGACACATTGGAAAAACTGCAGGCGGAATCTTCAAAAACGATTGGAATTATTAGTCATGTGGATTCTTTGAAAGAGCGCATAGCTACACAAATTCGATTAACAAGGAACGGACAGGGATATAGTAGTTTGGAGGTGAGTTAGAAGCAAAGTTAAAAAGTCAAAGAGTAAAAAGTTAAAAAGTTGAAAGCTCAAATTCTTTTGTGGAGTACTCTCTAAAATTCTATTTTAAATGTTGAAACTCTACACTTCTTTTTCCTGTCACGAATACATAAATATGCAATATCTTTTTCGGCAAAAAGTCTTCCGCAGAAAATTCAGCTAAATTTTCACTATTCACTATTTACTACTCACTATTCCGTTGGAAGCACATAATAGTAGATAGAAATAAAGTGGCAAAAAGTGCCGAATAGCACAAACAGGTGAAATATTGCGTGGTTGAATTTTATACGGTTCAGGCTGAAAAGAACAGCACCTATCGTGTATGAAATTCCGCCGGCGACAAGCCACATTAGTCCGTTAAAGCTAAGATTTTCCAATAGTGGTTTTACTGCAAAAACAATGATCCAGCCCATTACCACATACATAATGGTAGAAAGTGTTTGATACTTTCCGGTGAAGAATATTTTTAGGATAATGCCTACCAGCGCGAGTCCCCAAACTACTCCAAAGATAATCCAACCAATGATTCCGTCTAATGTAACCAGTGCAAATGGGGTATAAGTTCCTGCTATAAGTACGTAAATGGACGCGTGGTCAAGGATATTCAGTTTTACCCGAAATCTATGTTTCTTTGCGCTGTGATAAAGTGTGGAAGCGGCGTATAAGAGTACCATGCTTGCCCCAAAGATCAGAAAGCTAACCAGGTGCACCGTTTCCCCGTAATCTTTGGCACGGAGGATAAGAAGAATTAATCCAAGAATACTCAGCCCAAAGCCAAAGGCATGGGAAATGACATTCAGTTTCTCCTCGAAAGGAGGATAAGTATTCGGATTCTGATCCACAGCAAAAGGAGTTTTTAAACAATCTTCAGAATAAATTTAAAGCATATTCTGAAGATTGTCAACCTCTTTTGCTTAAAGATAACTTTTAGTAAAGCACCCTGAATTTGATTGTGCCTTCTATTCCTTTTAATTCCTTGATCACATCAGCATCATATGCCTTGTCAATATCTGTAATCACATAACCAACGGTTTCATTGGTCTTAAGATACTGCCCAACGATATTAATATCGTTTGCAGCAAGAGTCTTGTTGATATGTGCGATAATACCAGGCTTGTTATGATGGATATGAATAAGCCTGTGGGCATTTTCAAGACTTGGCAACTGCAGATTAGGGAAGTTTACAGAATTAGTTGTGCCGCCGGTGTTGATATAATCAATGATTTTCCCCGGAACAAAATTCCCAATATTCTCCTGAGCTTCCTGGGTACTACCACCAATATGCGGAGTTAAAATCACATTTGGCAAGCCGCAAAGTTCAGATTCAAATTTTTCATTATTGGTTTTTGGCTCCTTTGGAAATACATCTATTCCTGCTCCTTTAATTTTTCCGGAAGAAATATGCTTTTTAAGTGCTTCAACATCTACCACCTGTCCCCTGCTCAAATTCAGAAGAATAGAACCGTCCCTCATTTGCTGAAATTGTTCTTCACCTATAAGATTTTGATTCGAGGCTCTTCCGTCTACATGAAGGGTTACAATTTCCACGGTTTCAAGAAGTTCCTGAAGGCTGCTGCATTTAGTAGCATTTCCCAGGGCAAGTCTCTCTACCAGGTCATAGTAATAAACATCAAAACCTATCGCCTCTGCCACAACAGAAAGTTGTGCTCCAATATTTCCGTAGCCAACAATTCCCAGCTTTTTACCGCGAATCTCGTAGCTTCCGGAAGCGGATTTATTCCATTTTCCCTGGTGCATCTCGGCAATACGATCAGGAAGATTTCGCATAAGAAGGATAATCTCACCAATTGCCAATTCTACCACAGAACGCGTGTTACTGTAAGGAGCGTTAAAAACGGCAACTCCTTTCTTAAGACATTCCTCCAGGTCTATCTGGTTGGTCCCGATACAAAAAGCACCAACTGCAATAAGTCGTTGTGCATTGTCAAGCACCTTTTTGGTAAGTTGCGTTTTGGAACGGATTCCCAAAACAGAAACATCTTTAATTTTTTCAGCTAATTCATCTTCATCCATTCCGCCGGCATAAGTGGACACATTGTAACCTTCTTTTTTCATGATGGCTACAGCATCTTCATGCACGTTTTCAAGAAGTAAAACTTTAATTCGGTTTTTTGGATAAGAAATAGCTTTATTCATTTTATGTAGATATAAGAATTCATCAAGACTCGGGGTAATATGATCTGCCTTTGCAGTCACTTTATCCCTTGATACGTTTTCAGTAAATGCGTAGAATTTATTGGCAAGGCCTGCCGCTTTAATTTCATAATCTGTGTACCCATCGCCAATCACATACACATCACCCTTAAGCTCCAGTGCTTTTAACTGCTCTACCTTACCGTTATTTGAAGAAAGCACATTGTCCTTATCAAAGCCCACAATCTTACCATCATCATCAAACATAAAACTATTGGCAAAGACATTTTCCTCTTTTATCCCGTACTGGGAAACAATAGGTACTATAAATTCCTTAAAACCATTCGAAAGAATAAAGATGTTATCTTTGTTTTCCTGGAAAAAATCTTCATTTCTTACAAAAGAAGAAGAAACTTTTCCTTTAAGGCTTTCAATAAGCGGTTCGAGATGGCTTTTTTCTGCCTGCAGTAATTCGAGACGTTTTTGAATAGATTCCCTTAGAGATAAACCTCCCTCCATTCCTCTGTCTGTTAAACTCTTTAGATCAGCAAGAAGTTGCTCACGATTTGGCTTTCCCGACAATGAAATTTCACCTAAAATATCCAGGGCTTCTACCTGGGTAAATGTACTGTCAAAATCTATTACGTAATTCCTATTGGTTTCCATGCAGAATACTATCTTCAGGTTTTAATAATAAGCCCCAAAACTAAGATTTTTAGCGCATTTATAAGCACTTCAAAAAATTATATCTGAAGCTTTTATCGTTTTTACACAAATTAGAGAAAATCGTTAAATACATTTAATTTTAAATGCACTATTAGGGATATGAATTATGAAAAAGATAAGTTTTAAAGTAAATTTGTTGCTTTTAATGAACTAGTAATGAATAAAACCAGAAACGGAAAACCGGGACGTTTCGCACTAATCACCGGTGCAAGCAGAGGCCTTGGAAAAGCCTTTGCATTTGATCTCGCTAAACGGCAAAGAAACTTAATCCTGGTAAGTTTACCTGGAGAGGGCCTGGAACAGGTAGCAGAAGAAATCCGGAAAACCGGATGCGAAGCTCATTTTTACGAAACAGATCTCACAGATAAACAGAATGTCCTGGAACTTACCGCATGGATAAATAATAATTTTAACCTCGACATCCTTATTAACAATGCAGGTTTTGGAGGTAACAAAAGATTTTTGGAAGCAGGTGCAGATTATATCGACCAGATGATTCAGCTTAATGTAAAGGCTACTTCCATTATTACCCACCAAATCCTTCCCAATCTGCTTAAAAGCGAGCAATCTTATGTGTTGAATGTTTCCAGCATGGCGGCAATGAGTCCTATAGCTTACAAGACGGTTTATCCCGCTTCAAAAGCTTTTGTACACAGTTTTACCCGAAGTCTTCAAAATGAGTTTTCAGATAAAGGTGTATTTTTTAGCGTATTAAATCCGGGACCTATTAAAACAAACGGAGACGTTTCCTCGAGAATTGACAAGCAAGGGATGCGCACGAAAATACTTGTTCTTCCGCCAGAAGAAATTGCCCGTCTTTCTATAGATCAACTCTTCAGCGGAAAAAAAATTATAAAACTGAATTGGGCACATCGCTTTGGCTGGTTCCTCCTGCACGTTTTACCTGTTTCGGTTAAGATGTCTATCCTGAGCAATAATGCCCTGAAGGAAATTGAAAACGCCGACTAATGAAGCTGCTTATTACCGGGGCTAACGGCTTACTGGCAACCAATACAATTAAATACTTCCTTGAGCTGGGCCACGAAGTAAAAGGACTTTTAAGAAGCAAAGAAAAGTTTGTGCTCCCGCCACATCCTAAGCTCGAATTGGTTCAAGGGGATATTACCGAGCCTTCTGCTGTAGAGAATGCTGTAAAAGATTGCGATGCCGTGATACATATAGCGGCTCTTACCTCCCCGGATTTGCCAAATTACGACAGCTACTATAAAGTGAATGTTGCCGGGAGTGAAAACTTGGTGAAAGCCGCGATAAAATTTAAGCTGAAAAAGTTTATCTACGTTAGCTCGGCAAATACTATGGGTTTTGGTTCTTCAGAAAATCCCGGAACAGAAACTACTCCGCTTAAACCTCCTTTTACAGAATCCCTATACGCAAAAAGCAAACTGGAAGCCCAGCAAAAGCTGTTCTCATATGCTGATAAGATTGCTATTGTAACGGTGAATCCCACCTTTATGTTGGGGCCTTATGATGGAAAACCCAGTTCTGGAGAAATTATCCTGATGGGCTACCGGAAAAAATTTATTTTTTATCCTCCCGGCGGAAAGAATTTTGTGGATGTTCGTGATGCTGCCAGGGGAATAAGTGCTGCTTTAAAAAAAGGTAAAAACCGGGAAATTTATCTTCTTGCAGGGCAAAATCTGAGTTATAAGGAGTTTTTTCAGAAACTGGTAAAAAAACGTACAGGAGCTAAATCGGTAATGATTAAAGTACCAAAACCCTTACTCCTAATCGCAGGTTACGCTGGTGATTTTCTTCGGAAGCTGAACGTGAAAACTTCAGCTTCATCTGCAAATATGAAAATTCTATGCGTGAAAAATTATTACTCCGCTAAAAAAGCAGAGGAAGAACTAGATGTGCATTTTCATCCTATTGGCGACGCGATAGAAGATGCTATTGCGTGGTTTCAGAAGAATGGCAAGTTGTAATTTTGAATCTTCCAGCAGCAATAAAATCGGGAATTTCTTCCCGGCATATGAGGAAATCCTGTAGTTTAGTAACTACAAAAAAAACTTTCCATGATTCGAAGATTTTTGCTGCTACTCTTGCTCATTTGTGCAGGCTGTAACGAAGCTAAAAAGAAACCTCAACATTTTACCGCTGTAAATGATTCTTACCACTATTCCGGCAGAATTGAAAAAATAAATGATACCACAGTTGCTCTTATAAACTCCGGCGCTTCAGTACAAATTCAGGTTTCGGGAGACAGTGTCAGTGTTTTGTTAAGCGGAGAAAATGAACAACCGCTTTTTGCAAATATCGAGCTGAATGAAAAATATCTCGGACGTTTTCGTACCGACGAGCCTATAAAAATTGATTTACCAGATTCTACCAACACTAATTCCTTAACCATTTATAAGGCTACGGAAGCCACTACCGGCACACTTTATTTCCACGGAATAACAGCCGACAAAATAAGTAGTCCGAAGATTAAAGATCGTCCAAAAATTGAATTTATCGGTAATTCAATCACTTGCGGAATGGGAGCCGATACTGAAGAATATCCTTGCGATACGGGAGAATGGTATTTCCAGCATAATGCTTATCTCGCATATGGTCAAAGGGTTGCGAGGGCTTTAGATGTAGATTTCGAGTTGTCCTGTGTTTCAGGAATGGGAATGTACCGTAACTGGAATGACGAAGATCAGCCTGTGATGCCGGACGTATATGAAAATCTTTATTTGAATAACGACGGTTCTAAAAAAGCAAATTTTAAGGAAGCTCCTGAAGTAGTAAGTATTGCCCTTGGCACAAATGATCTTTCCCTTGGCGATGGTGAAAAAGAACGAGCCGATTTTAATCAGGAAAAATTTACTTCGAATTATATAAAGTTCGTAAAAATGATCTTCGAAAAGTATCCGGAGGTGAAAATTGCCCTTTTAACCAGCCCTATGGTCAGCGGCGAAAACAATGAAATGTTAGTGGAATCGCTGCAAAAGGTAAAAGAAAATTTTCCCGATCACGAAATAAAGGATTTTGAATTTGAAGCGGTAACTCCGCATGGCTGCGGCTATCATCCCGATATTGAGGACCATAAACAGATGGCAGCGCAACTCATTCCGTTTTTTAACGATCTACTTCAAAATAATTTATAATGAAACTGAAATTCTTTTTTTTTCTGCTTTTCACCCTGAGTAGTGTCCCTAATTTTGCAAATATCAGCCTTCCGGAAATATTTTCAGATAATATGGTATTGCAGCGCAATTCCGAGGTAAAAATCTGGGGATGGGCAAAGCCGGGTGAGAAGATCCGGTTAAGCACAAGCTGGAGCAATAAAGAAATTAGTACGAAAGCCGATAGAAATGGCAATTGGCAGCTCATTCTCTCCACTCCAGACGTAAGAGGCAGCCAGGAAATAACAATTTCAGGATATAACGAGGTAAAACTTAAGAATGTACTTTTAGGCGAAGTCTGGCTGGTTTCAGGACAATCGAATATGGAATGGAGCGCGGGCGCAGGCATCACAAATGCTGAAGAAGCTATTGCAGGAGCAGAAAACGATCAAATCAGGTTCTTTTCTGTAGCCCATCGCACTGCAGGGAATCCGCAGCAGGATTTGGATGGCAGCTGGGTGCAGAGCACGCCGGAGACGATGAAAAATTTTAGTGCCGTGGCTTATTTCTTCGGAAAAAAACTTCAGGAGGAACTTGGCGTGCCTGTAGGGCTGATCAATTCGAGTTGGGGTGGTACTCCTGCTGAAGTCTGGATTCCTGCAGAAGCAATTGCAAGTAACGACAGCCTTGCAAAAGCAGCCAAAATGCTTCCCGATGAACGTTGGGGACCAAACGAACCCGGACTTTTGTACAACGCGATGATTGCTCCTCTTGTTCGGTTTAAAATTCAGGGGGTTTTATGGTATCAGGGAGAGTCCAACACCAGTAATTCCGATTATTATGAGCAGATTTTTTCTACATTAATTAGAAGCTGGCGAGAGCAATGGGGAACAGAGTTTCCTTTCTACTATGCTCAAATAGCACCTTATGAATACGGAGATAATTTTTCCGGTGTGGAAATACGAGATGCACAGCGCAAAGTGCGAAAATTGCCAAAAACCGAGATGATCATGACCAGCGATATTGGAAATATTAAGGATATCCACCCTCGGAATAAGCTGGATGTAGGATTAAGGTTTGCCAATCTCGCACTTGCAGATCACTATGGAAAAGAAGTTGATAACGCTTATGCTCCACAATTCCAAAAAGCAGAAAAAGAAGGCAATAAAGTCACTATTTACTTTGAACATGCTGAAAAATTAAATTTTGACAAGGCAAATAAGAAGTCACAATTTGAACTTGCCGGTGAAAATGGTCAATTTCATCCTGCCAACGTAAAAATTGAAGGCAACACTATTATTTTAAAGACGAATAAAGTAAAAGAACCAAAACAGGTTAGGTTTTCCTGGGGAAATACGAGTACTTCAAATGTTTTTAATGAAGCAGGACTGCCTGTATCTAGTTTTAAGGAAGAATTATAGCAATTTTCAACCGGAGAAAAGAGCAAAGAGCGCTACGCTGCAAAAGGCAGCATCGTTTTTTGCCAATTATCGGCCTTCATTTCGCATGAAACTGTGGATAAAGTTGAAGAGAGGCTGCGACAAGCTCTGCCTGCCTGTTCTGCTTGTTTTAAAAAGCAGAAGACGTCTATAAAACAAAACTCCTGCATCATTGACACAGGAGTTTGTTTTTAAAAATAAATAACCTGGTTATTCAATTAAATCGAAAGAAGCCTGTAGTCCTTCTACAGAATTTCCTCCTACGAGTATTTGGAATTCTCCAGGCTCCACAACATATTCTCCCTGGGCATTATAGAAACCCAATTCTTTTTCGGTAAGGGTGAAATTCACTGTTTTTGTTTCTCCTTTGGCAATTTCAACTAATTCAAAACCCTTCAGTTCTTTTACCGGCCTTATCACACTGGCATACAAGTCCCTTATGTAAAGCTGAACCACTTCTTTCCCGTCGTAATCTCCCCGATTGGTCACTTCAACAGAAATATTAAGTTCTCCGGAAGCTGGTACTTCTTTTTTGTCCAGCTTCAGATTATCATAACTAAAGTCGGTATAACTTAAACCGAATCCAAATGGATAAAGCGGCGTATTTTCAACATCCATATAGTGTGACCAGAAAACCATTCCGTCGCCGGTTGCTTCAGGTCTCCCGGTATTTCCGTGGTTGTAGTAAATTGGGGTCTGGCCGATATTTCGTGGAAACGTCATAGGTAATTTTCCGCTGGGATTATAATCGCCGTAAAGAACCTGAGCCACTGCATTTCCGGTTTCTGTACCCAAATGCCATGCTTCAACGATTGCCGGGATATTTTCTACTGCCCATTCAATTGCCAAAGGACGACCGTTGTTCAGAACAAGAACGATATTCTTGTTTACCTCGTGAACTTTTTCCATTAATTCCTGCTGCACTCCGGGAAGATCGAGGTTGGTACGGCTCCTGCCCTCTCCACTCTGGAACCCATGCTCTCCAAGCACCATTACCACCACATCTGCATTTTTTGCCGCCTCTATAGCAGCATCAAATCCGGTTTTATCTGTGGTATTAAAATTGAGTTCGTTAATAAATGTTACTGTTCCGGTTACCAGGTCTGCTCCTTTTTCAAAAACAAGATTATTGCCTTCATACTTTTGCATTCCTTCTAAAACCGAAACAGCAGTATTATCGTCTGATGCTATTCTCCAGCTTCCTAACGGACTGTTTTTATCGTTCGCGAGCGGACCAATTAGGGCGATATTCTCACCTTTTTTCTTCAGAGGTAAAATATCATTTTCATTTTTCAGCAGCACTATGGATTTTTTGGCCATATCAAGAACGGCATCGTGGTTCTCTTTGCTTCCAATGATTTGCTGCTCTCTTTCCTCATCAAGATATCTATAAGGATCTTCAAACAATCCCAGTTCAAATTTTACCCGCAAAATTCTTCTAACCGCATCATCGATAAGTGCTTCATCCACCTGACCTTCATTTACCAGTGCTACCAGTTCATTCACATAAGAATAGGATTCCATATCCATATCTACACCCGCCTGTACAGCTTTTTTAGCAGCCATCTTTTCGTTTTTTACAAATCCATGCATTGCCATTTCTTCAATAGAGGCATAATCTGAAATTACAAAGCCTTCAAAGCCCCATTTGTCTTTAAGAATGTCCCTTAGAAGATATTCACTTCCTGTGACAGGCACTCCATTCAGTTCGTTAAAGCCATTCATAAAAGACCTTACTCCGGCCTCTTCCGCAGCTTTAAAAGGCGGCAGTACAATGTTGTGAAGTGTTAGTGAACCGATATCTGCTTTGTTGTATTCTTTTCCGGCTTCAGCAAAACCATATCCGGCAAAATGTTTAGCCGTTGCGGCAATGGTAAGCGGGTGTGACAGATCTTCACCCTGAAAGCCTTTCACCCTGGCTACAGCAATTTTACTGCCCAGGTAAGGATCTTCTCCTCCTCCTTCCATCACCCGGCCCCAACGTGCATCCCGGGAGATATCGACCATTGGCGCAAAAGTCCAATTGATCCCGGAAGCTGCAGCTTCGGCAGCTGCAACCTCAGCCGATTTCCTGATCGCTTCAATATCCCAACTCGCCGATTCTGCCAAAGGAATCGGACTTAATGTTTTATAACCGTGAATTACATCAAAACCAATGATTAGCGGAATTCCCAATCTGGTTTCTTCAACTACGATTTTTTGAACCGCTCTAACCTGTTCCACTCCGCGAACGGTTAACATAGATCCAACCAGGCCACTGCGCAAATGCTCATATTTAAGTTCTGCACTCCCGCCTTCGGGAGCCGGGCCTGTGACTTCCCAAAATCCGTTATATTGGTTCATTTGCCCCACTTTTTCTTCCAGGGTCATCAGGTTTAACAAAGAATCTACCTTTTCCTTAATACTGTCGGTTTCTAAAGTTTCCATAGATTGGTTTAGTCTTCTGTCGTTACCGCTGAAACTTAACATTCCAATTGCGGCAATAACGGCCAGTGAATAACGTGCTGTTCTTATCATCCTATTATTAATTTAATTCGATTAGTTAGTCTTATATAAGTTGCAAAGCGAATTGTCCCTGCCAGATATTCTTGTTTAATAAAAATCAACTAGTCCTAATTAGCAGGTAGCTCGTACAATGATGGGAGATCTTCTAATAAAAGCGCTTCCTCTTTATCAACGAACTCGACGAAATCATCCTCCCCTTCTACTCCCGGAACAGGGACAGTATACGAGTCGGAGTAATTTTGCCAGAACATTATAAAGCCGATATTCACATCATTTTCTGTAATGACTTTGTAAATATTTTCAGAATAAAAATTGGGAGGCAGTGGGTTTTGTGCATCTACAAAATAACCTGTTTCGGTTAAAGCTGCCACTTTATTTTTTTCCTTCGCAAGATCTGAAACAACTTTTAGCTTTTGGTTTGCGGTTGCCACACCAGAGCCGTCCTGCGCTGCAAGATCTCCGTAGTTATCCATACCCAGAATATCCACATATTCGTCTCCGGGATACCGACTCAAATAGGCGCTTTTGCTGGTATAGCTATTATCTGGTGAGAAAGCGTACAGTAAATT
Source organism: Autumnicola patrickiae (assembly GCF_031846525.1). Taxonomy (NCBI): domain Bacteria; kingdom Pseudomonadati; phylum Bacteroidota; class Flavobacteriia; order Flavobacteriales; family Flavobacteriaceae; genus Autumnicola; species Autumnicola patrickiae. The sequence goes on along the minus strand of NZ_JAVRHM010000003.1, from coordinate 147,755 downwards.
ATGGACATTCATCTCATCCCTGAGGTAAGTAACGGTAAATCTCCAAACCTCCTTATACTCTGCCGGTGTGGAATAAGGTGCTCCCCACCAGAAAAAATCACCATCGAATTCGTGGAAGGGTCTAAAAATCACCGGTACAAGAACACCGTCGCTTCCTCTCATGTTTTTCACCACCTCTGCTACTTTTTGAAGCTTTTCCTTATAATATTCATGATTGGCACCTCCTTCCATTATACTTCTAAAAGCATTTTCTTTTTGAAAGGCAGTCATTTCACTGGTATAAAAATGATCCCCTTCATAAGGTTCACGCAGGTGCCAGCTAAAAGCATTCACCATGCCTTTGTCGTAAGCTTCGATAGCGTCCTGAATAATTTGTTGTTCCTGTTGGTAGAACCAGTTACCGGCCTCCCCGTTATTGGAATCATCTGTTATAAACATGAAATCTGAGCCGAGCATCCCGGGATCGCTTCCGGTTAGCTTTTTCATATCGGATTCTCCGGAATCATCATTATAAAAAGCATTAAAAGCATCCTGCTGGCCTATGATAAACCGGGAATCGGAAATTGCTTTCAAGTGATAAAATAATGCCACAGTTTCTTCTGAAGCCGATCCATCTACTATATAGCTCCTGGCCTCCCCGGGAGTAAAAGCATAAGTCTGCTGATCCTCATCTTCGGGTGTTTCTTCGGGAGCTTCAGGTTCTGTAGGTTCTTCCGGAACTTCTTCGGGTGTTTCTTCAACCGTATCCGGTTCATCAAAACTATCGTCATCACTGCAAGCAGTAGTAATTATAAAGACGAACAATAACAATAAGTAACTAAGCTTTTTCATAATTTTTTATTTTAATAACATCATGCACGCCCTTGAATTGTGATACGGCGCTTTCCACATGCTCAATTTATCCTCTTTTGTGTAGGGTTCATTATTCTTGTTTAAACGAAAATGCCACTCTCCGTTTTCCCTGTCTATAATTTGCGATTTAGTGTACTCCCAAATATCGGATATTGCCTCCTGAAATTCATTTTCATTGGTTATTCTGAAGGCAAAATCCAAACCTACCATTGCCTCCACCTGTGGCCACCAGTGCCTGTCGGTATCAAGGTTCCCCGTATCCAGGTTCTTTTCGTTCAGTACTCCCGCTCCTTTTACATATCCTTCTTTCAGAAAAGTTTCTGCTACATCAACAGCCACTCTATTTGCTTTTTTAAGAAGATCGGTATCGTTTAATGTTCTTACCGCTTCAATTATGAGCCAAACTGCTTCGATGTCGTGCCCATAGGAAACAATATTGTTTGTTCTGTTCCACTTTACATCGAAAAACAGGTGAAAATGCTGAATTTCTTCAGCATAAAATTTTTCAAGAAAAAGAATTGACAGATTATGTAAAGCTTCCCTAACTTTTTCCTCTTTGGTAATCTGATACAAGGTGGTATAAGCCTCAAGAATATGAAGATGTGTATTCATGGTTTTAGCAGAGTTGTCTTCTTTTTCGCTTAAACGCATATCTTCAATTGGTGACCAATCCTGCTGAAAAGCTTCTAGATATCCGTTATTCTTTCTATCTCTCCCATGCTCTTCAATAAGTTCGAATAGAGAAACAGCCCAGTTTTTAACTTCCTCTTCCTTAGTGAGTTTGTAATATTCAGACAAAGCGTAAACAGCAAAAGCCTGGGCGTATATTTGTTTCCTGGTATTTACCGGCTTCCCTGTATAATCCAGTTCCCAAAACACGCCTCCGTTTTTCTTGTCCTGAAAATAATCCTTCAGATATTTATAAGCTCTTGTTGCAAGTTCAACTGTGCTTTTGTCCTGCCTAAAGTTTCCTATCGCCGAAAAGGTCCAGAGAAGACGTGTGTTTAGAATAATTCCTTTATTAGCTTTAAGAATAAGCTTGTTGTAGTGATCACGACAGCCTACAAAACCACCATGTTCATCGTCGGGACTGAACCTTTTCCAGTAACCCAAAATATTGTCCAGTTCTGCCGATAACTCGTTCCTAAAGTCTTTGTGGGAATTAAGTTGCATTTTTATAGAGTTTTATTTCTGTCTACCCGCTGTACAATCTTGTCTACGGAAGCGGCTGAAGTGAAATCGTCTTCAGGCGTGTTTTTTACATAATCCAAAAGTTTTTCCACTGAAGATACTGCAACATGCGAGCGCGTATCTGAAGATGCGTAGTAAATAAAAACCTTACCATCTTCATCTTTTATCCATCCGTTTCCGAAGAGAACGTTAGGAACGTCCCCTACTGTTTCTGTATAATTTGGAGCCATAAAATAACCTGCAGGTTGGTGGATCACCTTAGAAATATCCTCTAGGGCCGTCATAAAAAGATAAAGCGTATATCTTAGACCTCCTGCCGTGTTACGCACACCATGTGCCAGGTGCAGCCAGCCTTCTTTTGTTTTAATTGGTGCAGGGCCAAGGCCGTTTTTCATCTCATAAATGGTATGATATGCCTTATGATTAATGATTTTTTCCTCTTCCAGCACAGGGTTGTTCAGGTCCTTCACATACCCTAGACCAATTCCCCCTCCTTTACCCACTTCTATAAATCCATCCTGCGGACGGGTATACAGCGCATATTTTCCATCTACAAATTCAGGATGCAGGACAACGTTGCGCTGTTGTCCCGAATTAGAAATTAAATCGGGCAAACGTTCCCAGTTTACAAGGTCCTTAGTACGGGCAATCCCTGCATTGGCCACCGCCGCAGTAGTATCTTCAGGACGGTTTTTATCTTTTCTTTCTGTACAGAACACTCCGTAAATCCAGCCATCTTTATGACGCGTAAGCCGCATATCATAAACGTTAGTATCGGGCTCGTCTGTTTGCGGAAGAACTACAGGTTTTTCCCAAAACTTAAAATTATCTACACCATTAGGACTTTCGGCAATGGCAAAAAAGGATTTCCTGTCATTCCCTTCCACCCTTAAAGCGAGAACATAATTATCGTTCCATTTTATGGCACCAGGATTAAAGGTGGCATTGATCCCGATTCGCTCAAGCCCATAAGGGTTAGTATCAAGGTTAAAGTCGTATCTCCACTCTAATGGCGTATGTGCTGCTGTAATCACAGGAAATTGAAACCTCTCATAAACTCCATTGGAAATTTCTTCCGGATGATTTGCTCTTTCGATTAGCTTTTGATGGCGTTCCAGCAACTTTTGAAAGTTGGAAAGCTTATTTATAGTATTGTTTTCATCTTTAAAGGTCATCTTTTTCTTCAATTTTTTCTGGTAATATTTGGTTCGGTTTTAATTTTATCCCACCAGTTTTTCTTTAAAATTATCACACTGATGATAAGGATTATACAAGAGATAATAAGAGGAACATTTTCCCTCAGAATTATGTAAAACGGGATTACAACAAGAAGTGTTTGGGCTATAGTTCCCATAAGGACGTTAAACATATCTCTTCCAAAAGCTTTATTTTCCTGAAACCCGGGATCGTCCTGTTTTACTTTTTCCTTTATTGGTTTCCAGAATCCCCATGGTCTTGTCTGCTTATAAAAATTTATGAGTGTCTGTTCGTCTGTTGGTGCTGCAGTATAAGTTCCTATTAAACTACCTGCAATTGATATTAATAAAATTACCGGGAAGTAATAAAGATCAAGGGTATCGGTGAAAATAGGGAAAACTAAAGCTGGAATTATACCAGATAGCATTCCCCAAAAATAACCTTCTCCATTAAATCTCCACCAGTGCCATTTAAGTACGTTGGAAACCACATAACTTCCATATAATGCTGAAACGATCCACTGTAATATTGAGTTTACGTCCTGAACAAAAAATCCCAGAATAATACTAATAATTACCACTACAATCCCGCTGCTATAATTCATCAGCTTAACCTTAGATGAAGAGGCTAGAGGATTTTTATATTTTAAGTAAATATCATTTACCAGGTATGCCTGGGCAGCATTTAAAGTTCCTGCGAAAGTGGACATGAATGCGGCCAAGAGACCGGCTAGAAGCAGACCAAGCAGACCTACCGGTACAAATTGTTCTATGGAAGCGGGAAGAACTTTTTCAAAATCCAGGAGTCCTGCAGTCGTAAGGTCTAGTCGATCATAAAAAAGAACTGCCAGAATCCCAAATCCCCCCACCATTAAATACCTGGTAGGCATAAGGGCAAACATCGAAAACGCACTCATTTTTGCAGCTTCAAGAGGCGATTTGGTGGAAAGGATCTTCTGCATATCATAATTAGGTGCCGGCCCCGCGATACTGGCAAGGATTCCTTTAAAGACCATGAGCATAAAAAATATTCCGAAGAGGGAATATCCGTCGGAGATAATTTTGGTATTTACTTCATCAATAATACCGCTCCAATCCATATTTAATTCCCAGTTAAAAAATGGATTAAGCCATCCATCAGGAACATTAAGGGTGTTCTCCCCTACCGCCTGCCACGCAATTACAGCAATAGCAATAGAAGAAACGGTCATGATCGTATATTGAAGCAGGTCTGTCCAAACAATACCGGACATCCCTCCTAAAACGGAGTAGAAAACTGCAAACAGAGTGAAAATTGTACCATAAAAATGCGGTATATAGGCCGGAGGTATATCAAAAGGTATATAAGCCGAAACAATTTCCCACGGAATAAAGATTTCTACAAATTTTCCCAGTCCGATAAATCCATAAGCAAGGAATCCAAGACAACTAAGTATTGCAAAAACGACGATAATTGCATGGGAACGCCTTCCTCCTTTGCCACTACTAAAGCGAAAGAGAATCCATTCTGCACCTGTGGTCACATTGGATCGTCTAAGCCAGGCCGATAAATAGATCATTAGGAAAACCTGGTTAAAGACCGGCCAGAGCCATGGGATCCAGATACTTTTAAAACCGTAGACGAAGGTTAATGTAACCAGCCACATAGTACCTGAGATATCGAACATGCCCGATGCATTTGAAAGTCCCAGCATGTACCAGGGAAGGCTTTTCCCGCCCAGCAGGTAATCATCTTTACTTTTCTGAGCTTTTTTCCGTAATGCAAGTCCTATTAAAATAGTTCCTACCAGATATGCCAGGATGATGGCAATGTCTAAACCTTGTAGCATTAACGCTTATTTTAATTAAAAATATCTTCTACTGCATCAAGAAATAAAATCTCTTCAAAAGATTCGAATTCTTTAAAATCCTCTTCAGAAATTTCTCCTTTATACGTAGAAAAATAATGAGAAGGACTATCATTCCTCCAAAGTAAAACCCACGAGATACCAGAATCTTTTATTCCGGGATAAAGAACCTGTGTCCACCAATTTTCCCCTTCACCAAAATTGTTATTTCCCGTTTCTGTAAGTGCATAGGGTTTATCTGCTAATTCTGCTTTACCTTTTAGAATCTCCAGGTTAGACTTTAGGTTCTTCAAAAAAACCTCGTCTCCTCCATGGTTGTAAATATCAATTCCCAGGATATCCACATAAGCATCCCCGGGGTAATATTTCTCGTATTCCTCTTTATCTGAAACTGTATTTGGGGAATAAGCGTACAGGAGATTATGCACATTATTACCTTGTAAAAGCTCCAGAGTTTCCTTCCACAATTGTACATAATCTGAATTTGAAACATTGCCCTCACCCCACCAGAACCATCCGCCATTCATTTCGTGATAAGGCCTGAAGATCACAGGTATAAATTGGCCATTATCGTCCTTTAGAGAAAGGAAAAACTCTGAAATTCTTCTTATCCAAAGTTTATATTTTTCGCGTTGAGCTCCACCAGAAAGAATTTCTGATACCGCAGAAGTAGCATCCCAGGAACTTCCATTTGTCACAGGATTGTCCAAATGCCAGCTAAAAGTAATCACAGCACCTTTTCTATGCATCTCCCGGATATGATTCCGCATTAACTCGAAAGATACGGTATCGAGATTATGTGGTTTTCCAAGTTCTATATGCCCAAGATCAAAACCGTGAACTGCAGGAAATTTTCCTGTAACTTCTTTTATATCACTTCTTACTTTACCCGGTTCATCTTCATGTTTCCATCCAATCCCATAGGCTGTTGCGTCCTGATGTCCAAATGCAATCCCTTCCTTCGCTATTTCATTTATGCGGTGATAAAGAATTTTAGTTTCCCTTGTCGCGTCTTTATCTGCTAAAACAACGGCATTAAATGTATTTAGAGAACCACAAGAGGCGATTATGAAGAAGAAAAATACCGCAATTAATTTGACAAAATATTTCATGATATTAGATTAAATCTGCAAAGTGATGATAATATCTTTTTATTTTAATAAAAGCTTATAGTATCTTTAACCTTTCTTATTTAGACAAAATGCTATTTATCCTAAAAATTTAAAGTGATTCCAAAATTAAAACGATTGAGCTTATTATATTAATACCATTTTGTCATTTTATAATTAAATTTTAATAGTTGACTTTAAAACTTTTTTCATGAATAAAGATATTCACAGAGAGATTACCCAACTTTCACCTGAAGACAGCTTCCTTGTTTTCGACAGGGTAAAGGACGATTTTGATTTCCCCATTCATTTTCACCCTGAATACGAGTTGAATTTTATCGCTAACGGTAAAGGTGTAAGAAGGATTGTTGGCGACAGCATGGAAGAGATTAACGAAATTGAACTTGTTTTGGTTGGCCCAAACCTTCAGCATGGATGGGAACTACATAATTGCAAGAGCAAAGCCATACACGAAGTTACTATACACTTTCATAACGACCTCTTTGACTCCAAGTTATTAAGCCGCAGAATCATGAAGCCGATAAAAGATATGTTCGACAGGTCTGCTCACGGTATATTATTTTCGGCTAAAATTTCAGAAGAAATAAAACCAAAGATCCAGCGCTTATCAAGAATTGATAGTATTGATTATTTCCTGGAGTTTATTTCGGTGTTGCACGACCTGGCAAACTCCAGAAAACAACGCCTGCTATCCACGTATATTTCTGATAACAAAAATTTTGAGAATAGCGAGAAGATAAAAATAATATATGAATTTGTTCAGGAAAACTATCAGAACAAAATAAGTCTTGAAGAGATGTCACAACTGGTAAATATGAGTCAGGTTTCTTTTAACCGGTTTATTAAGAAAAGAACCGGAAAAACCTTTATAGATTATGTAAACGATACGAGAATAGGCTATGCATCCAGATGGCTCATCGAGAAGGATATGAGTATTGCTGAAATTGCATTTAATTGTGGTTTTAATAATATAGCCAATTTTAACCGTGTTTTCAAGAAAACCCGGAATTGCACCCCCAGCCAATACAGGGAAGAATTCAGCGGAATCAAACGTGTACTCTAAATAATATTTAATAATTTTATCATGCTTTTGAAAAAAAATATACTTGTAGTTCTACTATTAATTCAACCATTATTCTTCACTGGCTGCTCTCCTGCCCAGGAACCCGCAGAAGAAAGACCTATAGAAGAAACTCCCGCAGTTGATGAGGAAACAAATGAAGAAGCCGCTCCTGAACAGGAACAAGCGGAAGAAGAGGAAACAGAAGCTGAGGAAGAAGTAGCCGGTAATGAGACTCCTGTGGCTATTCATGGACAACTCCGCATACAGGGGAAAAACCTGGTAGACCAGAATGGTGAAAATATTCAGCTAAGAGGAATGTCACTTTTCTGGAGCCAATGGGAGCCTGAATTTTACAACTTCGAGACTGTAAAAAACCTAAAGGAAGGCTGGAATGTTAACGTAATAAGAGCAGCTATGGCGATTGAGCATGATGGCTATTTACAAAATCCAGAAAGGGAAAAAGAAAAGGTTTACCGCGTAATAGATGCCGCTATTGAATTGGGAATTTATGTAATCGTAGACTGGCACGACCACCATGCCGAAGATCACATAGAAGCTTCAAAAGAATTCTTTGGGGAATTAGCTCAAAAATACGGGGATAAGCCTAACCTTCTATATGAAACCTATAATGAACCGCTCGACGTGTCATGGAGCAATGTCTTAAAGCCATATCATAAAACAATTATTTCAGAAATAAGAAGTCATGATCCTGACAATATTATTATATGTGGTACACCACGGTGGTCCCAAAGAGTAGATCTGGCCGCTGAAGATCCTATAGAAGGAGATAATATTGCTTACACCCTGCATTATTACGCTGCCACGCATAAACAGGAGTTGCGAAATATTGCCCAAACTGCATTAAATAAAAACCTGCCCTTGTTTATCACAGAATTTGGCACTACCCTCGCCAGTGGCGATGATGAGATTAATGTTGAAGAATCCCATAGATGGTGGAACTTTGCAGAAGAAAACAATATTTCCTGGTGCAATTGGTCTATTGCAGACAAAGACGAGAAGTCTGCAGCGATAATACCGGGAACAACACCTGAACAACTAAAGGATGACGAGGTGCTAACAGAATCTGGGAGGCTGGTGAAAGCAGAACTAACAAAAGAATAATTTTTTGATATGCAAAACCTTCGCTTTCACCTTTTAACAAATTAGGAAAGGAAAAATGCAAAAATTTTAACACAATTAGTGTAAAAAACACAATTAACCACCTTTTCAGATATAACACCCTGTAATACAATTATTTAATCCACTTCTAATTCTGAACATTGTGCAGAGGGAGGAAAAATAACACAACTAAATGATAAAATAATATTAACCAAGGCTTAACTTTCCGTCTAAATTTGAAGACTATTAAAAAAGGGGCCGGTGTTTTTAGCGATGTTCTAAAATAGAACTTAAAAAATCCCAAAACCATAATTGTTTAAATAAATCAAACAATTTTATTCTTATGCAAATTAAATTACTTAAAAGTAAAGGCTGTTTAAACAGAAGAGGCAGGATGATCCTTTTCGCAGCATTCTGTCTAATCACACAACTAGGCTTTGCCCAGGAAACTGTTACAGGTAATGTTACAGACGCCCAGGGAATGCCACTGTTAGGTGTAAACGTTATTGAAAAAGGAACCAGTAACGGAACCACCACAAATTTTGATGGTGAGTTCGAAATTACTGTAGGGGAAAACGGCGTACTCGTCTTTAGCTTCGTCGGTTTTCTGTCTCAGGAGATTACTGTACAGGGAGACGAAAGAATTAGCGTTACTTTAGATGAAGATTCGCAAAGCCTGCAAGAGGTAGTGGTAATTGGGTATGGTGCCCAGTTGCAGGAGAATATTACTGGGTCTGTATCTAAGATAAGCTCAGAATCATTTGAAAATGTTCCACAGGTAAGTGTGGACCAGCTTATGCAGGGTCGTGCTTCAGGGGTTATGGTCACCAAGAACTCCGGGCAACCGGGTGCTGCGGTTTCCGTAAGAATTCGTGGTGTAAATACCATTTCCGGTTCCAGCGAACCTCTTTATATCATTGATGGTGTACCGGTTTCCGGTGAGGCCGGAGCAGAAGGATTAAGTCCTTTAGCGGCGATTAACCCTAATGACATTGCTGACATCAACATCCTTAAAGATGCCTCAGCCACTGCCATTTATGGATCCAGAGGATCTAATGGTGTAGTATTGATCACCACCAAAAAAGGTAAAATTGGCCAAGGCAGATTAGCCTACAATACCTACACCGCTCTTCAACGTCCAACAAATAAAATGGACGTGATGAACCTGCAGCAGTATGCAATTCACCAGAATAATGTTGCGGAGATCTATGAACTTAATCCGCAAATGGAATTTATGCATCCAGATCTTTTAGGTCCTGGAACCGACTGGCAGGCACAAATATTTGATGATGCCCTTCAGCAAAACCATGAGTTATCATTCTCTGGAGCAAATGAGAAAATAAACTATTTTATCTCTTCTTCTTATACAGATCAGGAAGGAACAGTAATCGGTTCAGGATTTGATCGTATGACTGTACGCGCAAACGTAAACGGAGAGGTTAATGACTGGATAAAAACAGGTATTAATATCTCTGCAAGTAGAACCAACGACCAGATAACACTGAACAATGCCAGTAACGGGATTATTTCGCTGTCTTTATTAAATAACCCTGCCACGGCTGTTTACAATCCTGACGGTTCTTTTGCAGGGCCGGTTACTGCTGATGAAATAGCATATGGTACAAGAAACCCAATTGCTGAAGCTTTAAGTATTCAAAATAATATTCAAAGAAACAGAGTTTTGGGTAATCTTTTTGTAGAATTTGAGCTTCACGAAAATTTAAGTCTCAGAAGTGAATTTGGTGGAGACTTTGGAAATAATCTTAATGACCAGTTCCAACCTACCTTCACCTATGGTGCTTTAGATAGAGGACGGAACCAATTGAATGCAGGCAGGGAAAACAATGATTACTGGATCGTAAAAAACCTGTTAACCTACGATAATTCCTTTGGGGAAAATCATGATGTAACAGTACTGCTGGGGCAGGAAGTCCAGGAGTCAAGCTGGCAAGGAATTAGTGCGCAGGATGCAGATTTTGTAGGCAATGAGGTACCTGTGCTTGGTACAGGAGACGCAGCCGATATTGCTAGTCAATATATAGGAAGTTCTGCATTAGAATCTTATTTTGGAAGGGCTATCTATTCTTTTGACAATAGGTTTAATATTACCGCCTCTTTTAGGGCAGATGGTTCTTCAAAATTTGCAGAAGGGAACAGATGGGGATATTTCCCTTCACTCTCTGCTTCATGGAGCCTTTCAAATGAAGCCTTTATGGAAGACTTTGATGTTTTACAGAACATCAAAATTTACGGTGGTTACGGGGAAGTAGGAAACCAAAACATTCCTAACTTCGCTTACGGTGTTAGACTAAACACAATGAATACTGGATTAGGTACAGGTTTTGAATATGCAAATTTTGAAAGACAGGATCTTACCTGGGAATCATCAACGCAAACAAACCTCGGTCTAAATTTTTCCTTGTTCAACAGGAGGTTAGGAACCACGGTAGAAGTGTACAATAAAGTATCAAGAGATTTCCTATACCAACATGCTGCAACAGATTTTGTTACCGGTGGAAATTCTCCGGGAGCTATCGCTGCTCCATGGGTTAACCTTGGAGAAATGGTGAACAGAGGAATTGATGTGACATTAAATTATAGTACTATAGGAGATGGTGACTTTAACTGGAATTCTAATTTAACATTTTCCCATTACAAAAATGAAGTGAACGAATTGCTGGGAGATCTTGTAATCTACGGACAGCTATACATGAATGATTCCAATGAAAATGTTACAAGAACAGAAGCCGGTCAACCGGTGGGAATGTTCTATGGATATGAAGTAGAAGGACTTTTCAGAACTACGGCTGATTTTGAGGATGCTCCAATTCAATTTGGCAGACCTTTTGAAGATGCTCTTTTTGACACCAACTGGTTAGGAGACATAAAATATCGAGATGTTAACGGAGATGGAGTAATAAATACTGACGACAGAACACAGATAGGTAATCCGCATCCTGATTTTACTTTCGGCTTTCAGAACACATTCTCTTACAAAGCATTCGATCTTTCAGTTTTCTTACAAGGCTCTTATGGTAATGACATCTTTAATGGGGTGAAAAGGACCCTAACTGCAGGAAGTAGTTACTTTGTTAACCAGAATCCAATAGTTCTTGATTATTGGTCTGTTAATAATCCAGACGGAAACCAGCCAAGATTGGTAAGAGGTAGTGAAAGTAACCCAAACATCAGAATTTCTGACAGATATATTGATGATGGTTCATACCTGAGAGTTCAGAATGTCACGTTAGGATATACCCTCTCTTCTAATGCTGCAGATCAAATAGGAATTAACAGATTAAAAATATATGGAAGTGTACAGAACCTTTTCACTTTTACAAATTATACAGGATACGATCCTGAAGTAGGTACATTTAATCAGAATGCGCTTTTAATGGGTGTTGACAATGGACGTTATCCTTCTCCCAGAACCTTTACCCTGGGACTTAATGTTGAATTATAAAAAATAAATGATGAAGAATTTAATTAAATCAAAGGCTGCAGTATTGGTTGTCCTTTCAGCCGTACTCTTTTTCCCTTCCTGTAGTGAGGATTTTCTGGACAGACCGCCAGAGGACTCGTATAGTGTGGATAATTTTTACCAGACCGACCGTCAGGTTGCATCTGCGGCAAACCATTTATACTCAAAACCCTGGTTTGCATTTATTAGTAACGTTGCCTGGCCAATTGGCGAGATAGCATCAGGTAATGCCAGAACATGGGACGCCAGGAATCAGGAATTTTCAAATTATTCTATAACCGGGGCTCACGGGACTTTAACCCAGGCATGGGAATCCCTTTATGCTGTTATTGCTCAATCTAACGCAGTAATAAACACCCTTCCCACAGCTATAGGTCCTGATGTTTCTGAAGATGTACTTAATAACTCCATAGCAGAAGCACGTTATATAAGAGCCACAGCATACTTCTACCTGGTACGTATATTTGGATCTGTTCCAATTCTTGCAGATAATTCAGATTATGTTTTAGAGCCGGTTGTACCGCGTAACCCGGTAGAGGATGTGTATGAATTTATTAAGCGTGACTATCAATTTGCTATTGAAAATCTATATGACAGGACTATGGATACAGATGTCCAGGCTGGTCGTGTTTCCAGTAATTCTGCAAAAGCCGCGTTATCTAAAATTTATTTGTATGAAGAAAACTGGTCAATGGCATATCAACTGTCAAATGAAGTAATAGAATCTGGTGAATTTGCTCTTTTGGAAGAATATAACGACCTGTTTTTAGAACAAAATGATAATAATGTTGAATCTGTATTCGCATTACAATGGGCAAATACAGGAATTTATGCTGAAGGAAACGCAATACAGTCTTTTTATGCTTCGGCAGGTATTACAGGATTCTCCGACGGTTGGGCCGCTTTAGGGCCATCTATAGATCTACAGGAAGCCTATGAAACGGGAGATGAGCGTTACTATGCCACCATTATGGAACCGGGAGCATTTTACCCCAACATAAACGGGGGATTCACTGTTCCTGAGACTGTAAATCATCAGGGGACCAACGTAGGTATTAAAAAATATGTAATCGGGAACCCTTCAAACGGAGCATCTCAAAGTTATCCTAACAATACTTATATTTTGCGTTATGCTGAAGTATTGTTAATTAATGCTGAAGCAGCCATCATGGGCGGTGGTCCTCTTGAAGAAGGCATTGAATCCTTCAACATGGTTCGTGAAAGAGCAGGACTGGATCCAATTGAAAATCCAACCATAGAAGATATCTTTCACGAAAGAAGAATTGAACTAGCACTGGAGCTGGAATTCTGGTATGACGTAGTTAGACGAGGACCGGAATTTGCCATAGAATTCCTTGGTAACGTAGAAAGAGGACCGTATAATAACGATACTACCCCTCCTACGGTTGATTCACAAAAATATGTTCCTACAGTAGAGGATTTATTGTACCCTTATCCAGATAGCGAAATTCAAAGTAACCCGGCATTATTGGAAGATCCGGTTCCTTATGATTTTAATGCTAACGCTGACGAGGAAAATTAATTTTTAAAATATTATTATGAAAAGAACAAATTTTAAAATAAAGACTGTATCACAGTTGTTGTTAATGATCTTTACAGTATTCTCATTAGTTTCCTGTGATAGTGATTTTGACGTAGAATCTATTGAGACAGCAGAGGCAGCCCCTGTTATTCATAGTGTAAGTGAGGCAAGAGAAGATGTGCCAGTTACGCAAGGAGTTTTGGAAAATACTTACATTATACGAGGTGAGAATTTAGCCAGCTTAGTTGCTGTTTATTTTAATGGCTACCAGGCAAGTTTTAATCCTGCTTTGACGACAGACAATCTTACTTTTGTAACAGTTCCTGAATCTGCCCCTTATGTAGGGCAGGAAAATACCTTAAGATTAGAAAATCTGTATGGATCTACAGATTATGATTTTTCTCTTTTAACCATTGAGGACTTTACAGAAGGAACTACTGAGGACGGAATTAAAACAGTAACCCTTATAGGAGGAGATTTCACCGACACATCCGAAGTTACTTTTACTTCCGGTACCGAAGAAGAAGGCAACCTTGTAGAGCGACCAGCTGAAATACTTTCTGTTTCAGAAACAGAAGTTACCGTGGCAGTACCAGACGGAGTGGAGCAAGCCTACATCAACCTGGAAACATCAAGAGGCGCAAGTGCCCAGTCAGATTCCTATGGATTTAGCTATTCTATTTATATCGATCAGTTAAACCCGGCATGGTCAATGAGCCAATGGGGCGGTACTTATGATATAGAAGCAACAGATCCTGCTTTGGGACAGTACTCGATACAGAGCGTAAGGGAAGGCTGGTCTGGTTTAACATTCACACCAGAAACACCTATACCTTTTAATCAATATACGGCTCTGACAGTATCCCTTTATGGTACAGGAGATGCTGGCGACATGGTAAACGTTGCCATAAACGACTTCGCCGGTACAGTTGGCGTAGAGTTAATTCCGGGACAGTGGAACAAAGTAGTTCTCCCAATGGGTAGTTTTTTCCCTACCGGTGGCGCGCCAGCGGTAATCAACAGGATAGATTTCCAGGAAGCATCAGGCACATCAAAACCGCAGTATATTTTCTATGTGGACGATTTCGGATTTCTATAGATCGATACCTCTGAACCATTAACAAAACACAAACAGATGAAATTAAATAAAATATATTACCTGTTATTCCTCGCAGTAATTACGAGCCTAAGCTCTTGTGACGATGACGACGACCTATATCCGCAGTTGGGTGAAGATCCCCGAAACATAGATGAAATACTTTCTGAAACTGCAGACTTATCGGTTTTATACCAGGCGTTGGTCGAAGCTGAGCTGGATTCTATTTTGAGAGAAACAACCACCTATACGGTTTTTGCTCCCAGAAATGCAGCTTTTGATCAGGCGGATCTTTCAGGATTAGATCAGGAAGAAAGAGAAAACCTCTTAAGAAATCATGTTTTAAGCACAGTCACAGCAGATTTTGCTTCTACCTTAACAACAGGTTATCGTCCTACCATGGCTACAGGGCCGGATGGGAATTTTCTTAGCTTGTATATAAATACAGAAGGAGAAACTACTTTAAACGGTGATGTAACCCTGGTAAGCGCATCCTCAGACATAGGATCTACTAACGGTGTATTACATGTTGTAGATGGGATTATAACCCCTCCTGCTATTCTGGATCACGTAGAAGCTAACAATCAGTTTTCTACTTTTATGGAAGCTGTTGAACTGGCAGGACTAACAGAAATGTTATCTGTAACTGAAGTCACAGACGCCGAGAATGCAGATTATCCATTAACTGTTTTTGCTCCTACCAATGCTGCTTTTGAAAATTTACTTGGAGAATTAAATGGTGCTTTTGGATGGTCTACGCTAGCCGATATTCCTACTGATGTTTTGAGAAGTTTGCTTGAACAACATGTAATCACAGGATCTAATCTTGTTTCTGCAGAAGTTTTTGGAACTGAGCAGACTCCGGTTTCCGGAGAAGTATTTTCGGTAAGTGCAGCTGGAGTCGTTTCTGATGCTAGCTATACCGACGGTAATGTAACAGTACCGGAAATCCAGTCCACTAATGGCGTCATTCACGGAGTAGACAAAGTTATGTTGACTGAAGCTGTTTTCCAGAGCATACTGGACGAAACACTAAACTTAAAAGAAAGAATTGAAGACAGAGGTTACTCTTCTTTTATTGCTGCAGCTGAAAAAGCTGGATTAATGGAGACTTTGGAATCTGAAGAATTAACTGCTTTTATTCCATCTAATGCTGCATTCGATTCCTTCCTTTCAGTTATTGAGAATTTTGAAAGCCTTGAAGATTTTGAAACTCCGGAAGAAATTGAATTACTTAAAAGTGTACTGGAATATCATTTATACGAAGGTAGGTTAATGAGTAGTTCTTTGACCGATGGCCCGTTAACTACTGTACAAGGTGATGAATTGACTTTTGACACTGCTACAGGAAGGCTAACCCCTTCTTATGAATTTGCTCCTAAAGCAACTTTAGAAACAACCAACATAGGTGCAAGTAACGGAGTCATACATCAAATAAGCAATGTGTTGGTTTCTGCTGAAGATGCAGGAGCACTAGGCTATCCAGTACCGGACACTGGCGCTCCAGAGTTTGCATTGCCAGTGTATTATGATGCTGTAGAATCAGGCTTCCAAGATTCTTGGGATGGTTGGGGTGGAACTTACACCTACAATAGTACTGAGATTGTTTCCAACGGAAATAATGCTATAAAACTTGAATACGAAGCAGGTTCTTATGGTGCCCTACAAATTGGCGGTGCTAGTCCGGTTCCAGACATTTCTTCATATAGCACTTTCCATTTCTCTGCTTATGGCGCTGCAGGATCAGGTACTACAAATGTCTTAGTATCGTTATGTGACTGTGATGCCGGGGTGGAAATCCAGGTAGTCGAAGGAGAATGGAACACATATTCTATTCCAATTAGCAGTTTTACCGATACATCATTAGGTGCTATTAGGTTTAAAAATAATGAAGATGCGGCCAGCACCATTTATCTTGACGATATAGGTTTTGACCTGCAGGCTCCTGCTGCTCCAAATTTTGCTTTACCCATCTATTTTGATGAGGGTGCAGAATCTGGATTTAACGACACCTGGGATGGCTGGGGAGGCACCTACACCTGGGCCAGCACAGAACAGGTTCAGGATGGAACTACAGCTGTTAAGTTGGAATATGATGCAGATTCTTATGGTGCCCTTCAAATAGGTGGTGCAGATCCTGTACCGGACCTTTCAGGATATTCTACTTTTAATTTCTCTGCTTACGGTGCTCCTGGTTCCGGAACTAAAACCCTGTTAGTATCTCTTTGTGGATGTGATGCGGGAATAGAGGTTCAGGTAGTGGAAGGTGAATGGACAGACTATAGTTTACCTTTGTCCACTTTTACTGATACTTCTTTAGGTGAAATAAGAATTAAAAATAATGTAAGTGATTCTTATACCATTTACGTTGATAACATAGGATTCAACTAATAAAAGGATCAATTTTTAGTATTATTCCCTGTAAAATTCATTTTTTACAGGGAATAATCTTTAAATTAAAGAAGAAATACCATTTAATAAAAAAATTACAAATGAAGAATAAGATAGCATCCCTACTCTGCCTCCTTATAGGCTTGAGCGGTTATTCACAGAAATTCGAAGGATTGGCAGATACTCCGCCTATGGGATGGAACACATGGAATACCTTCGCCTGCGATATTAATGAAGACCTTATTAAAGAAACCGCCGATGCCATAGTGGCAAGCGGGATGAAAGAAGCCGGTTATGAATATGTTATTATTGACGATTGCTGGCACGGGGAACGTGACGAAAAAGGCTTTATCCAGGTGGATCCTGAACGATTCCCTTCCGGCATGAAAGCCCTTGCAGATTACGTACATTCCAAAGGCCTGAAAATCGGAATTTATTCTGATGCAGGAACCCAGACTTGTGCCGGTGAACCCGGTAGCCGCGGATATGAATACCAGGATGCTATCCGGTATGCGGAATGGGGTATTGATTATTTAAAATACGACTGGTGCAATACAGAAAACATCAACCCGATTGGAGCTTATACTACCATGCGTGATGCACTATACAGCGCCGGCAGACCTGTTCTTTTTGCAATGTGTGAATGGGGGGACAATCAGCCGTGGGAATGGGCAGAAGATGTCGCCCATATGTGGAGAACTACCGGCGACATTTATAACTGTTGGAATTGCGAAGAAGATCACGGCAGCTGGTCATCCTGGGGTGTTCTTAGAATTCTGGATATGCAGGACGGACTAAGAAAATATGCCGGTCCCGGTCACTGGAATGATCCCGATATGATGGAAGTTGGTAACGGAATGAGCCAAAGTGAGGATCGTGCCCATTTTACCATGTGGAGCATGTTGGCCGCTCCCCTTATTGCCGGTAACGATGTACGAAATATGACTCCGGAAACAATAGAAATTCTTACCAATAAGAAAATGATCGCTATAAACCAGGATTCCCTTGGTGTTCAGGCTTTTAAATATAATTCGGAAGACGGACTGGAAACATGGTTCAAGCCCCTAAGCAATGGGGAATGGGCCGTTACTTTCCTCAATCGGTCAGATGAGCCAGAAAAAGTAAATTTTGACTGGGAGAGTAAGAAGATTGAAGATCC
The DNA here is from genome assembly GCF_031846525.1 of Autumnicola patrickiae. Classification (NCBI taxonomy): domain Bacteria; kingdom Pseudomonadati; phylum Bacteroidota; class Flavobacteriia; order Flavobacteriales; family Flavobacteriaceae; genus Autumnicola; species Autumnicola patrickiae. Next base: position 129,687 of record NZ_JAVRHM010000003.1, on the reverse strand, counting down.
TCATTTCGACTATGCAGTAGATTTTAGTGAAGTTACCTACAGTATAGAGGATATTTGGAATGAAAAGGAACTCAAAAATACCAAAAAAACATTAAAGGCTACTGTAGCACCACACGATGTGCTTACATTAAGGCTCAAAAAGAATTAATAACACCCAGAGTTATTACCGTATTTAAGAGGCGGTTCAAAAAAGACAATTATCGGCACTAAGAGTACGATAATGGTCATTTTTGGACCGTCTCTCTTTTTATTCCTCCTCTTCTAATTTTAAAAAGCAATTGGTAAGTGCCCTAAAGTTATGGTATGCGGCTTTCCAGATATGCCCCTTAGAATCATCCCATACTTCGGGTTGAGCATCCAGCCCCCACTCATACCAGCCGCCGTAAAGCTCATCCATAAAGAAAAGTTGAGTGTAAACCCATAATTTATCAAAGTACTTTCTGTAATCTACAGCATCTTCAGGAAAATAGTGTTCCATAATTAATAAAGTATTTAAACCTTCAGCCTGCGACCACCAGTTCTTTTCATCATTAACAATTTCCAATTCTGTCGCACCTTCAAAATAATAACCACCATCATAAAAACCACCAATTTCATCATCCCAACCTGTATTTAGGGCGTGATCTACCATTTTTTTCCCTTTCCGAAGTGTTAATTCTTCATCCAGCCCCAGGGCGTGGGTAGCTTCCAGCATTAAATAAGCAGTTTCAACATCATGCCCAAAAGAAACGTGATCCAGGTAATAATGCTGCTGAATTTCTTCCCTGGACCTGTTTCTGAAACTTACCGGCGTCCAGTCGGGTTCAAAAAACAGGTTCATATATCCTTTTTCTGTGGTGATCGTCTCCCGAATGAGCACCAGCATCTCCTCCACGCGTTCTGCCAATAATTCGTCCGGCCAAACCTGGTACAATTCGGTAAAAGCTTCGAGTAAATGAATAGAACTGTTTTGATCTTTATAACCAACATCTGAAGTCGACGGAAAATCAGGTGTACGCTTAATTGGTGTACCATTTAGGTTCAAAGACTGGTAATATCCCTTATATTCAGGATCGTGGCTATGCTCCTCCAGCCAATGGAACGCTCTTTTTGCCAATTCTAAAGCTTCTTCATTACCTGAAGCTCTGTAATAAGCTGCGAGTCCATAAATTGCGAAAGAATTACCGTAAGCCGTTTTCTCCTGCCCTTGTTGTAAAATAGGTTCTCCAGTCTTGGTAACCAATTGATGAAAACCGCCATTTTCGGCATCCCACATTACATCCCTTAGAAACTCAAAACCATGCCTGGCATATTCCAGGTATCTTTCTTTTTCTAAAAAAATTTCCGAAGCTCTGGCATTCGTCCATACATGTCGGGCCTGGGTTACTATCATTTTATTATGCTCCTCCCCCACTTTAAAATCATGGGTGATCTCACTGTAGTACCCACCATCTTCCTTGTCCAGAGTTAAAGGGTACCACTTTTCAAGAAGCTGTTCTTTTGCCGCATAACGTAGTCCTTTAATAAGGCGCTCATCATTTGCTTTTTTGTCCTGTTCCTGAGCGGCACAAGTTGAAATTGATAGTAGTGCCACAACAAAAAAAGCCGTAAATTTCATATATTTCATTTTTTCAGAATAAAGATAGGATAATAAGGATATTATTTATGCCTCTGATCATATCCTATACGAAAATGATAAAAAAGTATTAAGCATACCATTAGCCATTACCATAGTTTTATTCATTAAATTTTAGAAATATGAAAACAGTTTTACAAAGTCTAATTTGTCTTTGTTTTTTAAGCACTTATGCTCAACAAGTAAGTGATTCTTCCCAGGTTTTTACCATTAACGAGCAGGAATATCTTGAAATGCGCGGCGCAAACGTTATGCTGGCGCACGATTTTTATCCGGAAAGCCATCAGGGCGGTGTTGGTATTATCCAAAACGGGATTAGAGTTGCTACAAATGGTGACCTTAGGCTGGAGCCAACCCCCGGGCAATGGCAACCAGTACCTAAAGTTGGAGAAAGGCAGGTAGATCGTGGGAATAATGAGATTAGTGTGCACATGAGTTACCCAGATCCTTCCAAAAACAGAAAGGGCTTTAATCCTATTGAATATCCAGATCTTAATATGGAATACGACCTGAGAATTATACCTGAAGGAAAATCTTTCAGGATCGTCGTAGACCTGGAGCAGCCTCTCCCTGAAGAATGGGTGGGCAAAGTAGGCATGAATATCGAATTATTTCCTGGAATCCTCTTCGGAAAATCATATTATATGAATGATGAATTTGGAATATTTAACCTTCAGGCAAACGGGCCGGGATTTTACAATGAAGATGGAGAGTTTGAGCTGGAACCAATGGCTACAGGCAACGAGCTTGTTATTGTTCCTGAAGATGAAAAGCAAACCCTTAAGATTCAAAACTTAAAGAGCAATGAACTTCAGCTATTGGATGGACGTGCAATTCACAGTAACGGTTGGTTTATTGTAAGGTCGCTTGTGCCCGCAGGTGTAACAGATAATGCTATAGAATGGCTTATCACTCCAAACGCAGTGGAGGATTTCACCTATAGCCCTGTAGTCCAAATTTCGCAGGTGGGTTATCACCCAAACCAGCAAAAAGTTGCGGTTATAGAAACTGATAAAAATGACAATAATGTACAACAGGCGAAATTACTTCGGATAAATGAAGAAGGAGGAACTACCACAGTGAAATCTGAAAATCCTTCAGAGTGGGGAGATTTTCTTCGGTACAATTATTATCAACTGGATTTTACCGATGTTGAAGAGCCGGGAATGTACCAGGTAACGTACGGCGACTATAAAACAGAACCTTTTAAGATTTCAGAAAACGTATATAAAAGAAACGTATGGCAGCCTACTTTGGAGTATTTTCTTCCTGTGCAGATGTGCCATATGCTTATAAACGATCGCTATAAGATCTGGCACGGCCGGTGCCACCTTGATGATGCCCGTATGGCCCCTACAGATCATAACCATTTTGACGGTTACATCCAGGGCAGTGAAACCCTCACAGATTATGCGCCAGGCGAATTTATACCAGGTCTTAATCTTGGAGGCTGGCATGATGCAGGTGACTTCGATTTACGTGTAGAATCCCAGGCTTCTACTATTCAGGGGTTATCGCATATTTATGAACTTTTCAATATAGAATACGACAACACAAGTATAGATCAGGACACTAAAACTGTAGATATTCTTCAGCCCGACGGGAAAGCTGATATTCTACAGCAAATTGAACATGGTGCATTATCTGTAGTAGGAGGTTATAAAGCACTTGGCCGTTTCTATAGAGGAATAATTGTTCCATCCCTGGACCAGTACATTTTGCTTGGAGATCCTGTAAACCATTCAGACGGCGAATCCTTTGACGAAGCTTTTGGTCAGGAAGATGCCACAGAAAATGTTGACTGGGGACGTCCGGGAGACCAGGATGACCGTTGGGTTTTCACAGAAGATAACCCGAGAAGGGAACTTGGCGCAGCGGCAGGATTGGCTGCAACTGCACGAGCCCTAAAAGACTATAACCCTGAACTGGCGCAGGACAGCCGGGAAATTGCTGAAGAGGTTTGGAATATTACTGAAACCGACAATCCGCTAAACAAGATTGAACTGGCTGTAGAATTACTACAAACCACCGGAGATCAGAAATATGCCGATTTTATAGTTGAAAACAGGCAACTTATTACTGAGAATATTGAAAGGACCGGTTGGATTGTAGGACGCGCACTCCCTCAAATCGATAATAAAAGATTTAAAAAAGAAGTACGTGATGCTGTTAAAGAGTATTTAACTGTGGTACAGGAAAGAGAGAGAAAAACACCTTACGGTTTGCCGTATGAACCCGATATCTGGGGAGCAGGCTGGGGTATTCAAAGTTTTGGAGTAAGACAGTATTTCTTACATACCGGTTTTCCTGATATTTTCCCAAAAGATTATATGCTACACGCTATGAATTTTGTGCTGGGAGTTCATCCGGGGGTTAACACCTCTTCCTTTGCTTCAGGAGTAGGTTCAAGATCTTTAACACAGGCTTACGGAATTAACCGCGGAGATTTCTCTTTTACCCCGGGCGGTATAGGATCTGGTACAGCACTAATACGTCCAGATTTTCCAGAACTTTTAGAGTGGCCTTTCCTATGGCAACAAACAGAATACGTATTGGGAGGTGGAACCACAGATTATCTATTTCTGATAATCGCTGCAGATAAACTTCTTAATCAACAATAAATTAAAAATGACAAAATTGATCTTAATATTGGTGCTCTTTGTCACCGGAAATTGCTTATCACAAAATCCGGTAAATAAAAATGCCACCAAAGAAGCCAAACAGTTGTTGGCCTACATCTACTCCCTTGAGGATAAAATACTTTCAGGGCAGCACAGCTACAATGAAGAGCCTGAAAGTTACTATAACTTAGCTGAAGAGATTTCAGGTAATTATCCCGCTGTTTGGGGAACAGATTTCTATTGGAACCGGGAAGATAACCCGGGTGACAGGATTGTAGAAGCGGCCAGAAAAAAACATGAAGACGGTGCGATTATTACCCTTATGTGGCACGTTGGCAGGCCTACAGACAATCCTCCTTTTGACTGGAGCACCAGTGTACAGGCCGAGCTATCTAATGCAGACTGGGAGCAACTTGTTACTCCTGGAACTCCCCTAAATAAGCGTTGGCAGGACCAGGTAGACGTGGTTGCAGAATCTTTAAAAGAACTTCAGGAAGAAAACATTCCTGTTCTCTGGAGACCTTATCATGAAATGAATGGTGTATGGTTCTGGTGGGGAGATAAAAAAGGCGAAAAGGGTTTTAAAGAACTTTGGAAGATGTTGTACGATCGCATGGTCAATCATCATCAATTAAACAATCTTATCTGGGTCTGGAATGCCAATGGACCGAGAGATATTCCGGAGGATGAAGCTTTCCCTTATAATGAATTTTATCCCGGCCATGAATATGTGGATATTCTTGCTACAGATGTCTATCACTTCGATTATGAACAGAAAGATTACCAGGAATTACTTGATTTAGCTGAAGGTAAACCTATTGCCCTTGGAGAGGTAGGACAATTGCCGAAAATTGCCATTTTGGAGCAACAGCCAAAATGGTCCTGGTTTATGGTTTGGTCTAATTGGTTAGAAACGGCAAATTCGCCCGAAAGAGTAAAAGAAATTTATAATTATCCCAAAACAATTACAAGAGATGAAGTTGAAATCACAGACTAGCCTTATCAGAAACATTTTACCGGCAATGATCCTGTTTATCATGCTGCTGGTATCAAAACAAACCAGTGCACAGGCCGAATTTACCACCTGGGGGAACATGACAGGAATACGGGTGGACAACCAGTTAATGGAATTTAGTACCAGCCTGGCCATAGTTAATAAAAACGACCGCACCTGGCGCACCCGAAAAGAAGGACAAACCATAGATTTTAAAAGGGATGGTCAGGAAAAGCAATTCTCCTATGAAATGCGGGACATAAAATGGACCAACTACATAGAATCTACCGGAAAAGGCGAAGCCGAAGTGGAAGTTAGCTTCAGCTCTCCAACAGATACTCTAATAAAAGGTGCATATTTCACCGTAGATCTTCCCGAAGAATTTGGAACAGAAACAGAATTCAGACTTATTTCTCCTGATAAAATTGGTCTCCGTGATATCCGTTCCAACTTTTCTGATGCAGGATACAAAGCACCTGCAAAAGGTATTGTTGTGGAGTCGCCAACAAGGAAAATCGAAATCAATTTTACGGAACCTACTGAAGTTATCATTAAAACTGAAGATTCTTTAAACCCGGAGATCAGGTTAAATTTTGTTCTGGCTTCCGGCGAGGTAGAAGCCGGTAAGACCTATGCAAATACCTTTACCATTAAAGCAACCGGGGAGATCGATACCTCACCACTAAACCTAAAAGTATATCCCGACCAGGAAGGAGATAAATTTGACGGAATTGGAGGGAATTTCAGGCTTCAGAACCCCGAAACAGATCCTCAGGTAATTGACTATAGCCTTGAAAATCTAAGGGTTTCCTGGTCCCGTGTGGAAATGCCCTGGAGGGAATGGCATCAAAACGAAAATGAAGATCCTTTGGAAGAGGCCAGAAAAGGAAATCTCCATCCAAAAGTAAAGGCAGCTATGGAAATGGCGCAACGCCTGGACAAAAAAGGTATTCCTGTAATTCTTGCCGCGTGGTTTGCACCCAACTGGGCTATTATTGGAGAACCCTTTAAAGGGAAGCATCCCGATGGCACTATGGGGAACTCTCTTGATCTTTCCAAAGAAGAAACTATCTACAACTCCCTTACCTCCTACATAAAATTCCTGAAGGAAGAGTACGGAGTAAAGACGGTAATGTTCTCTTTTAACGAATCTGATTTGGGAATAGACGTAAGACAAACCGCAGAAGAGCATAACCAGTTGATCAAGGAGCTGGGAAAAAAATTCCGTTCTGAAGGTCTTGAGACTAAATTCCTGTTGGGAGACACGGCAGATGCCAATGGCTGGGATTTTACTACCCTTGCCTCTACAGATCCTGAAGCCATACCCTTTATTGGAGGAGTGTCTTTCCACTCCTGGAGAGGTTGGACGAGGGAAAATCTTATAAAATGGGCAGATATTTCGAATCGTGTAAATGCACCACTTTTTGTGGGTGAGGGAAGTATAGACGCGGGAGCATGGCGCTATCCACAAATTTTTGAGGAACCCACCTATGCCCTGGATGAAATTGATGTTTACCTTAAAATCCTGCGAACTGCCACACCTTTAACTATTTTACAATGGCAGCTCACTGCAGATTACTCTCCACTTTCGGGCGGCGGGATCTTTGGAAATGATGAGGATGAACTTTATCCAACCCAACGTTTCTATAATCTTGAACAGTTAGGTTCCACTCCAAAGGGACTTTTTGCTATTCCAATAAATAAGGACAAGGAAACAGTTACGGCAGCCGCATTTGGTGACAAAAACAAAGGAATATATGCTATTCATTTAGTGAATAAAGGAGCGACAAGAAATGTAAAATTAACTGGTTTACCAGAAAATGTAAAAAACCTGCAAATCCGTTTGACGAATAAGGAAAATTCCTACAAAAACACTAAGACCATTCAGGTTAAAAATGGAGAAGTAAATTTTCAACTTCAGGGAGCAAGTTATGTTTCCCTGTTTTCTCAAAACTAATCTAATCCACTGATTATTAGAAGGCAGCCCCTTTCCGGTGCTGCTTTTTTTTGTTATAGATAAAGCATCAATTAGATCTGATTTGCATGGCACTAGCTCTTCTTTTTAATTTAGGGGGGTAATCGATTGACGAATACAGGAAATTTCCTATTTTGTTAAATATTTGCTAAAGAACCTGACTAAATATTTTGTCAGGATTTAGGATCGTAACCCTAAAACGGCCCCGACTTATATGACATTAGAAGAATTGAAAGCAGTCTTCGGACTCTTTCCTGTTGCAGCTGCTATTATTGATCCTGAAAATCTGATGATTCATCTGGCGAATGACAAATACTCCCGGCTCCCTGCTAGAAAAAACTACGTTGCGGCAGGTGAACATGTTACAGATGATTATTCCCAAGCTGAAGATTTCAGCTTTATTGAAGCAACACATCAACAGGATATTCTTACTTCATTAAAAGAAGTTCAGGTATCAAAATTAAAAAACATATTAGAATGTCGGGCTTTTTCACCATCAGAAGCGGAAAACCCTTCAACATCTTCTTTTCTTAAAATTACCCATCAACCTATATTGGACGACCAGGGGGAAATTATTTACATTCTTCAGACAGTAGAAAAATCTGATAAAAAATTAAACAAAGAAGAAGATTTTAAGGTTCTCATGGAGAACTTCCCGGGAATTGCTTACCGCTGTTTACCAGATGAACAATGGACGATGAAGTACTTAAGTTCTGAGGTAGAAACCATTACCGGATATCCCGTTTCAGACTTTATTGATAATGAAAAAAGAAGTTTTGCCAGCATTATACATCCCGATGATCTAAGGCTAACCTACAGCGCCATTGAAAAGGTAAAGAAGAAAAAACCTTTTTTTGCTGAATATCGAATAACAGGAGCCAATGAGGAAACTATATGGGTACAGGAACGGGGCTCAGGTGTTTTCTCCTCTTCAGGAGAACTTAAATTCATTGATGGCGTCCTTATAGATATTACTGAAAGGCTAAACCAGCAGAGAGAAATATGTAATTATAACAGAAGATTTGAAGCCCTCGTTCAGGAAGCTTCAGATATAATTGCTATTCTAAACGAAAATGCAGAAATCATTTTCGCCAGTGCAAGTGCAGAAAAATTATTGGGTTTTACTCAGGAAGAGTATCTTGAAAAAAGTGTTTTTGACTTTATCCATCCCGATGATGTTCAAACTGTACAGGAAAAGTTTGCAGAACTCCATCATCATAAACAGGTAAAAACCCCACCCTTCCGCTTTCGAAACAAAGATGGGGAATTCCGTTGGTTGCAATCCATGGCTACAGACCTACAGGATGATCCTGCGGTAAAGGGGATTGTAGTTAATTCTAAGGATATTACTAAAGAATTTCTACATAAAAAGGAGCTGCAAAAAGCAAATGAAAGATATCGCCTCGCGAACAAAGCTACTAATGATGCCTTATGGGACTATAACATTTCAAAAAAAGAAATTCAGTGGGGTGAAGGTTACAGGAAGATTTTTGGATATTATTCAACCCGTACTTCCTTAGATCTACAAAATCCTAAAGCATATAAACCTATCTACCCTGAAGATGTAGAAGCTGTGATTACAAGCCTGCAAAAAGCTTTGGAAAATCCGGAAAAAGGCGATTGGAAAGCAAATTACAGGTATTATAGAGCAGATGGCTCTCTGGCCGCTGTAGTCAACCGCGCAACCATCTTGCGAAATAAAAAAGGTAAAGCAAAAAGAATTGTTGGTGCGCTACAGGATATTAGCGAGGAAAAAAACCGGGAAGAACGAAAAAGCCTTATTTCCGGAATCCAGAAAGATATTCATAATTCCGCCAGTTTCAAAAAAGGACTTGGCAGAATGCTGGAACGCCTCACCCACTATTTCGAAGTAGATCTAGCCGAGCTGTGGCTTACTTCTATAGATGATAAACACCTTAACCTGGTCTGCCAGAAAACCACAACTTCTGTTGGAGAAAAATTTGTTAAAAATAATAAGGAAGTCAAGGTATTACTTAAAGGTCAAGGCCTCCCGGGAACGATCTGGAGTGAAAAAACGCTTCATTCCTGGAATAAGAATGATCTTGATTTCTTGCTCCGAAACAACAAAGAATTTACCCGCGCCTACGGAATTCCACTTAAAAGTGAAGAAGAAATTATTGGAGTTTTCTCTTTCTTTAGTCAGCGGAGCCAGGAACATACCCAGAAATTCCGGGAGATACTTGAAGCTATAAATGAAGAAATAGGGCTGGCCATTCTTCATAGAAAAAAAGAAGAGGAACTAAACAGCTTTTTCAACCTCTCTAATGATCTGCTATGTATTGTAGGTCTGGATGGTTATTTTAAAAGAGTTAATCCCGCGTTTACCAGAAGCCTGGGATATTCTGAAGAAGAGATTTACAGTATTCCCTACAGGGATATTATTCATCCTGAACATATAGAGGCTGCAAAAAATGAAGTAGTAAAACTGGAAGATGGTAACACCACTTCTTCCTTTGAAGCCAGGTATTACCATAAGAATGGCAGCATAGTATGGATTTCCTGGACCTCATCCCCCGTTCCAGGGGAAGGGCTTATCTATGCAATAGGTAAAAACATTACTCCTTCCAAACGCTCTGCATTACAGCTTCTGGAAAGTACCCAAAGGTTGAAATATGCACAGGAAATTGCGAAGCTGGGCTATTGGAGCCGTGAAATAAAGTGTACTGAATTTCAATGGTCTTCTGAAGTATATAAAATTCTGGATCGTAAACCGGGAGAATTTGTTCCAAACCTTGAAAATGTAAAAACAATTTTCCATCCCGATGACAGGCATTTCCTGGAGAAAACTATCCATAAAAATCACTTTCAGGATTTCGAGCACCGTATTATTACATCCCAGGGAGAAGTAAAGTGGGTTTTGCAGCGTGTAAAACTAATTACAGACGATAAGAATAAACCATTAAGATTAGAAGGGATCGTCCAGGATATTAATGATAAGAAAGAGAAAGAACACCAGATACAAGTTAGTAACGGTCGTTTTAAAAAAGCCATGAAGGCTACAGAAGAAATGATTTGGGACTGGGATCTAATTGCAGATAAGGTAGTTAGGGGAAAGAGTTTTCACAAAGTTTTTGGTTACAGGACTTCGGCCGCAACTACTTCGCAAAATTTCTGGTTTAACAACATTCATTCTGAAGACCGCAAAAAAGTAAAAAAATCCCTCTTTAAGGCCTTAAAAAGTAAGAGCAAAAAGAAATGGGCGATGCATTACCGGTTCGTTAAAGCCAATGGAGAACTGGCTCATGTCTCTGACAAGGCATTTATCGTACGAAACAAAGAAAAAGAAGCCGTAAGAATTGTTGGAGCTGCAAGGGATATTACCCGTTCTAAAGAAATGATTCAGGAGATTCAACTTCAAAACAGCCTTTTAAAAGATATCACGTGGATCCAATCCCACAAAGTAAGAGCGCCATTAAGCCGAATTTTAAGTCTTGTAGAACTACTTCCTGAAGCAAAAAACAGTAAAGACCACAAAGAAATCCTTGATTATCTGGAACGGTCTGCAAAAGAGCTGGATGAAGTTGTGAAAAACGTAGTAAAAAAATCTGAATATTTAGAAATAGACAAAATTCAGGAAGAAATACAACCAAGCCAGCTAAAAAAACCTGATGAAAAAAAAGAGATAAAGCTTAGATCTTAATTGTCTCTGTTTTTAATTGCACAAATAGCGGCTGCAGCTTTACTATAGTATGAAAATTGGCATTTTGGACATGCTCCTTTTTTGGCTACTTCAGTTTTAAATTTTTAATATTCTTCAGCTCTTTTTTGACGTACTTTTTGACGGTTTTCTCTGACTATAATCCATTTGAAGACAATAAAGTGATACTTTCACCCTTCTACTGAAGAAAACGGTTAAAATACTTGCTCCTGAAGGATTTTCATCGATTTTAAAATAATGAACAGAGAATCCTGAAGACAAACGTTCAAAATTTTCATTTTCCCAGTCTTCATATCTTCAAATACCTCATTTTGAAATAAAATTCATCAGAAGTTAGCGCTATATAAGTACGATAATTGACAATTTCTTGAGGTGCCTTGGAATTTCAGAAGTTCCTATTGTTTACATGGAAGATTTACAGCTTTTCTTCAGGATTATTATCTAAAAATGACGATTTGCTTTTAAAACCTATTCATTTTTCAAAATTATCCTGCTAAAATAGGAAGTTTAAGAATGCTGAAACATCTTTTATGATATCATTAAAACAGAGATAATCCAAACCTGATTAACTTATATGGAAATCTAAAAAACTCAAAATGGAAAAGGACAAGAAGCAAACAGTATTAATTACAGGAGCAACGAGTGGTATAGGTAGAGCGCTTGCCAATAAATTTGCAAGCAATGGCTATGATATTATCGCAGTAGCGCGTAATGAGGATAAGTTACAGGAAGTTACCTCTGAACTTCAGGACAAACACGGCGTTGAAGTATTCGTAATTAAAAAAGACCTCGCCAGAGATGGCGCTGCAATGGAAGTTTATAACGAAGTAAAGCAGACAAAACGTACGGTGAACATTTTAGTAAACGACGCCGGAGTAGGACAACGGGGAAAATTTGTAGATATTCCTAAAGAGAAAGATTCAGAATTAATTCATCTTAATGTTCTGGCACTTGCCCAACTCACTAAACTTTATGCTAAGGAAATGGTAGAAAGGGACGAAGGCCGAATTCTTAATTTAGGTTCTGTTGCAGGTTTCCAGCCAGGACCATTACTAGCGGTTTATCACGCGACAAAAGCATTTGTAGTTTCATTGTCTGAAGCTTTGGCTACAGAACTGGAGGATATGAAAAGCGCAGTGACAGTTACCTGCTTATGCCCCGGCCCGACCGATACAAATTTCTTTTCAAGAGGTGATATGGAAAATACAAATGTTGTTGCCCATAAAGATAAAATGATGGAATCTCCAGAAAAAGTTGCTGAAGAAGGTTATGATGCATTAATGAAAGGAGAACGAACACATATTCCTGGAGCAACTAATAAGGTGATGACTTTTACTCGAAGGGTTATTCCTAAAAGTCTGCAATCTAAAATCCAGAAGAAATTTTATGAAACCCACGAGGAATAGAAATTCCAAAACGTGTTTTTTAAAAATAGGATAAGCAGGGTAAGTATTTATTTGTCCTGCTTATCATTTTATAAACGAAATAAAAAATGAATGCATTTATTTTAATCCTAGGAGTAGTAATAATTGTACTGGTCACAATAGACATGTTAAGTACTATTCTCAGGATGAATGGAGGAAGCTATCTCTCAAATTTTATTGCAAAAAACATATGGAAAGCCCTTTTGTTACTCAGTAATCACAATGGTCGCTCAAAAACATTATCTAATGCCGGATTTTTAATAATCCTGATATTATTCTGTTTATGGATTGGGCTAATCTGGCTGGGTTATAGCTTAATCTTTCTTTCCTCCGTCTCCTCTGTAGTCGATACCGCTACATTATTACCTTCTAACTGGGTTGGTAAAATTTATTTTGTAGGCTACACCCTTAGCTCCTTAGGAAACGGAGATTTAAAATCTGGAGGTGATCACTGGCGTATCCTCTCCAATACTATGTCACTACACGGGACTTTTTTGGTAACGCTCTCTATTTCTTATATAATACCTGTTTTAGATGCAGTCATTAAAAAACGTACATTATCTGCCTACATCTATCAGTTAGGCCGGTCTCCCGCAGAATTAATCAGGAATTGCTGGAATGGTAAAGACTTTTCTATTTTACACGATCAGTTTCAAAGTTTGCACACAATGATTTTGGAACATAGTGAAAGGCATCTTGCTTATCCTGTTATCCGCTATTTTCACAGTAACGAATTAAAATACTCAGCACCACTTTGTATGGCAATTTTAGATGAAGTTGTTACAATTCAGGAAGTTTACAAGATCGATAAATCTGACAAAGCTTATAACTGGCAAATTCTGAAAAAGTCTTTAAATTCCTACCTGGACATTCTTAGCAAATCCTATACAAAACCTACAAAGGAAGCCCCTCCATTTGATTACTCAGATGATTTGGATTTCTCTGTTTTAACCACAGATAAAAAGCACTCAGAAATTTTGGAAGAATTAAAAACCAGAAGAAAATATCTAATGGGATCTGTTATAGAAGATGGCTGGAAGTGGGAAGATGTGATCGTAAAGAGAGATATAGAAAGGAAGTTCTAATTATACTTTCATTTTATAACAAAAGCGCCCGGAGAAATATTCCGGGCGCTTTTCTTACTTAAAGATTCAGAAAAATTATTTTTTGATCTTGTTGAATGCAGATTTAATTACAGATTCATTCTCGGTCATTTGTTCCTTCTGAGCAAATCCGGCAGGATGTGGTTTTCCCAAATTTGGTTTACCTCCCTGTGGCACTCCTTTTTCAAAAGTAAACTCTCCTTTTCCATCTATAGACTTTCCTTCGCTCCATCTTCCGTGGGCTTTAGAATCTCCATCTATATGGGTAGAAATAAAGTTATAATTAAAATTCTGGTTCTCTTTTTCCTGTGGAAAGCTGTTAGGGATCGGGTGGTTACCTTGTACGCCTCCTAATTCTTCCAGCACAGCCAGCCACTGGTTCTGGTGCATGGTATCCCGCGCAATTAAGAAAGAAAGCATATCCTTCATTCCCTTATCGTCTGTAGATTTCCATAACCTTGTGGCGAGCACCCTTCCTGCAGATTCTGCCATGACATTGGCATACATATCTGTAGCAAGATTTCCTGTTCCCACAACCCATGAACCATTAAATGGTACTCCGCTGCTATCTACTGCCATGGCAGCCATTCCGCTGGAAAGAATATGTCTTGGATTAGCTCCGCCCATAATTTGTTCCATAAAAGGATCTTTTGCGGCTTCGTCTTTCACATCGTTGGTTGCACCTTCCAGGTTTAGTGCTACTGCTGTAGCAAGCAGTTCTATATGTGCCATTTCCTCTGTTCCCGTTTCAAGGAGCATATCCCGGTATTTCTCAGGTCCCCTGGCTCCCCAAGCCTGGAAAAGGTATTGGAGGCAAACTTTCATTTCACCTTCTATTCCGCCGATTGCCTGTTGTAGCATTTTTGCAAATTGTGGATTAGGTTTGTCGACTTTTACGTCGTACTGTAATTTTCCGTCGTGATAAAACATGTTTAAATAAATTTAGAATGGTTAATAATAATTTTCTGTGTACCAACCGGCATCTCTTTATAATTAAGATCACCTGTATATACATATATCCAAGTTAGGAAAAGCAATAAGCTCTCACCGTTAATCACGTACTAAACTAATGTTACAAAAACAATAAAAAAGATAAGACGGCTAGTTCTAGTGACTATAGCTAGTGAAAGATATTTCTGGAAGAATAAAATTTAGTATAGAATTACTCCTACCTATTCCTGATCAGGAATGTGAAAGTTTAAATAGCTATGTTGATTGGATGTATCATTTCTTCTGCGGAATATAAATTTCTTAATGAAACCAAACAGCCTTCGAGGCTATTCAACGATAGCTATCCCCTGCTCTACGCCTTTCCCTGATTAGTATCTTCGGAAACTTCCATTTTTGAGCTTTCGGTTTTCATCCACTTATCCCAAAATGTAAAATAAAGTCCGTAGTTCGTTTTGAATTCTTCATGATGGTAATGATGATGTGTAGCACCTATAAACAGTTTTCCGAATTTACTATTCTGAAAAGAGACAGGGTAAATTTCAATATCCAGATGGTTTATTACACTGCTCAAAGTCATTAGTAACAAATAAGTTCCCAACACAAAAATATGAACAGGAATAAAAATAAGAATCAGAGGTAAAATTAATGCCTCCAGCAAAGATTCCCAGGGGTGAAAGGAAAAAGCAGTCCAGGGAGTAGGCGTCAAACTATCATGATGAACTTTATGTACTTTTCTGAAAATTTTTGGATGATGCATCCATCTGTGCACCCAGTAATAATAGGTTTCATGAATAAACAAAATAACCAAAAGACTAACCGGCAGATACCAGTACCCGAATTCAGAAAGATTTAAGTAAATAGCCGTAAAGTCGTTTTGCCAAAGCCAATAGGCACATGCCCCGAAAAAGGCAAATATCGCCGAAGAAATTATACTCCAGCGAATTTCCTTCTTCAACTGGTTTTTTCGTAATTTCCTGCGGCTCAACACCCTTTCTTTAAATTTGCTGGAGTTCCAGACAAAATAATAATAATAAAAAACCCCTGCCGCCAGCAAATATCTTACAAGCACGGCAAAGAATAATATCGCAAGGCATATCAGGAATCCGGTTGGTTGATTTACGTCAATCATTACTAAAATTATGTACAAGAATATTGTAAGAACTCAAGATAACAGAAAAAATCAGGTTAAGATTATTTGACGGAAATTATAACAATTGTTTATTAAAATGAAGTGTCGCAGTTACGAGGATCGTTCCGCTACAGATTTAGCTAAATTATCTAAACACTTTTCTCTGTACAATTTTTAGTTCCCCTTTCTTCTGAAGCGACTTTGTTGCCCTGATAACGGTCTCCACTCTAAGTCCGGTTAAATCTGCGATTTGCTGCCTGGTGAGGTCCACCTTAAAACTAAAAGCTCCTTCTGTTTTATGAACATGTTTCTTCAGGTAATCAAGTACGCGCAAAATACGATGCTCCGGCTCCTGGCTGGAAATTTCGGAAGCCATTATAGCTTTGTAATACAATCGTTTGGCTAAGGTTTCCGTCACCTTCAGGTGCATTTCCGGTTTTGCTTTTAAAAGATCCAGAAATCCTGGCTTATGAAGTTTAAAGACTTCACTTTCTATTATAGCTTCAGCATTGGCAGGATAATTTACATTGGCAAATAAAGGAGGTTCCCCAAAGCTCTGGCCAGCTGTGAAAATTCCCTGAATAAACTCTTTTCCATCTGCATTGTAATTGTTCATTTTCACCTCTCCCGAAGAAACCTGATAATAGTTTACTGCTGTATCTCCTTCCCTAAAAAGCTGATCGCCTTTAGAAAAAACATCTCTTTTTGCGCCAAATTCCAACAGAATATCTTCTTGTATCATCACTTTTCTTCCTTTAATTTCAAATATGCTATAGAAATTGTTCTTTTTCTATGACCAACGTCAGATTTCTATTAAACCAGAAATTGTTTTTTTTAATAATTTCATATTTAACATCCTCTCACTTCCTTCAATTTTTACAATCCCTCAAAATTCCATCATAAGTTTTGCCAATATGATTATAATCATAATCTACAAGGCAGGTAATATTCATCTTTGTCACAGAATATTAAACATCAGATCATGAAGAATTTAAATCGAATTTCACCAAGAGGCTTTTCCCTTATTCTTTTTGCCATTGCGCTTTCCTTTGGACTCTTTACTTCCTGTAAAAAAGCCGAAGCCACCAGTAAGAAAGATCCAGAAACAATGAAGATATATGGAGAAATGGAAGCTGAATTGACTGCCCCTCCCCTTGTACCCAGATCTGTGGGAAACCGGGCAGCAACTAAATTAGTTATAAATATGGAAGTTGTCGAGAAGGAAATGGAGATGACAGACGGCGTTAGTTATGTCTACTGGACCTTTGATGGTACAGTTCCCGGAAGTTTTATAAGGACCAGAGTTGGGGATGAAATAGAATTCCACCTTAAAAACCATCCGGACAGTAAACTACCGCATAATATAGATTTACACGCAGTAACCGGACCAGGTGGTGGGGCAGAATCTTCTTTTGTTGCCCCGGGTCGTGAGGCTATATTTAACTTTAAAACTATGAATCCGGGTCTTTACGTGTACCACTGTGCTACTGCCCCTGTGGGAATGCACATTGCAAACGGAATGTACGGGCTTATTCTTGTAGAACCGGAAGGTGGTTTACCTCCTGTGGACAAAGAATATTATATCATGCAGGGCGATTTCTATACTAAAGGTAAAAACGGCGAAAGAGGATTACAGCCTTTCGACATGCAAAAAGCTGTAGATGAAAATGCAGATTATGTAGTCTTTAATGGTAAAGTGGGTGCTTTAACCGGCGATAATGCCATCACTGCAGAAGTTGGAGAAACTGTGAGACTTTATGTTGGAAACGGTGGACCAAACCTCGTTTCTTCTTTCCATGTAATTGGGGAAATATTTGACAAGGTATTTGTAGAAGGAGGTGATATGGTTAATAAAAATGTACAGACTACTCTTGTACCTGCCGGTGGTGCCGCTATAGTAGAATTTAAAGTTGAGGTTCCCGGAGAATTTATACTTGTTGATCACTCCATCTTTAGAGCTTTTAACAAAGGTGCTTTGGGTGTATTAAAAGTTGAAGGAAGAGAAAATACCAGAGTTTTTTCCGGTCAGGTTGAAGAAAAAGCTTACCAGCCAAATGCTGTTGCTTCTAATGAAATTAATGATGAAGTAATTGAAGCTCATCTTGACGGTGCTTTGGGTGAGCAAATGGAACGCGGAAAAAGTATTTATGCTCAAAATTGTCTTGCCTGTCATCAAGCTACAGGAGCAGGGATTCCTAATGCCTTCCCTCCGCTTGCCAGTTCAGATTATCTAAACGCAGATGTACATAGAGCTATAGAAGTAGTAAAAAGAGGCCTTAACGGCGAGATAGAAGTTAACGGCAATGTTTACAACAGCGTAATGCCAAAAATTAATATTTCTGATGAAGAGGTTGCAGATGTACTTACCTATATCTATAACAACTGGGGCAACAACAAAACCCTTGTAACTACCGAGATGGTAGGTAAAGTAAAATAATTAAAGAAACTATCATGGCAGCTTTAAGACTGGTAATCATCTTCGCAGTATTTTTTCAAAGCACGGCTTTTTGCCAGTCTTCTGCGATGGTAGAAATAAAAGGAGGGGAATTTATCCCACTCTACGGAACAAAAGAAGAAGTAAAGGTCAACGATTTTTTAATGGATGTTTATCCTGTGACCAATAAAGAATTTCTGGAATTTGTAAAAAGTAATCCGCAATGGAAGAAGTCACAGGTAAAAAAACTTTTTGCAGATGAAAGTTATCTTTCCGGGTGGAAAAATGATGAAGACTTTGGAGACAATCAACTTCCCAATGCCCCGGTAACGCACATTTCCTGGTACGCAGCCAAAAACTACTGCGAATGCCAGGGCAAAAGACTACCTACGGTAGATGAATGGGAGTATGCTGCCATGGCCAACGAGAAGGTGCCAGATGCAAGAGAAGAAGCTTCTTACAACCAGTTTATCCTGGAGTGGTATGAAACTCCAAATGCCTACAGAAATCCTATTGGAGAAACTTTCAAAAATTACTACGGCGTCTATGATCTTCATGGTCTGGTTTGGGAGTGGACGATAGATTTCAACTCCGTATTAATCTCAGGGGAATCCAGGAAAGATTCATCGGGGGATGCAAACCTCTTTTGTGGTGCTGCCGCAGTTGGTGCAACAGATTTAATGAACTATGCCGCTTTTATGCGATACGCGTTAAGAGGAAGTTTAAAGGCTAATTATTCTATTAAAAATCTCGGCTTTAGATGTGTTAAAGATGTAACTACTGAAGCTCTTTAAAAATTTTAAATTATGAAAAATCTAATAATCCTCTCCTTGTGTATAGCATTTTTTACCTCTTGTAACAGAGCTGATGACGGCCTCATCTTAAATGCTGAATCTGAAGATTTTACTGCTGAAGTAAATTCAGAAATTCCTGAGCTTTCTATTTATAACTTACCTTCTACCTGGACCACACAGGACGACGAACAGATTGAATTAAAAGACCTCCGAGGCAAAGTTCTGGTTATGGTGATGATCTATACTTCCTGCAAAGCAGCTTGTCCACGATTGGTTGCTGATATGCGAAATATAGAAAAACAGGTAGCTCCAAAAGATCTTGATAAAGTAAAATTTATTATGGTGAGTATAGATCCTGAAACAGATACTCCAGAACGTTTAAAGCAGTTTTCTATAGATAATTTTATGGAGGATGATCAATGGATGTTCCTTCGTGGAACTCCAGAAGATACCCGCGAATTTGCTGCTGTATTAGCTGTTAGCTATAAGCAAATATCTCCAATAGATTTCTCTCACTCCAATATCATAAGTGTTTTTGATGAAAACGGGGTAATGGTTAATCAGCAGGAAGGGCTGGGAGTGGACAATGTAGAAACCGTGGCAGCAATTAACAGGGAAATCTCGAATTAAAACTTGATATAAAATGAATTCTATAAGGATATTCTTAATTTCTGAAATCTCCGGAAGGAGAAGAAGGAAATCAGGAGTATGAAGATGCCAGCGATGCAAAATCAGAAGCAAACGGGATAGAAAAAAGCCTGAAAACAAGAAATTTTCCTAATTTATTTTTCATCCTGATCGCCTTCATCTTTTTCTCTATGGGATTTCAGAAAGTACTTAGGACTAACTCCATATCGCTCTTTAAAAATTTTGGAAAAATAACTCCTATTATTAAGTCCAATAAGGCTAACAATTTCAGAAATATTATTATCTGTGGAATATAACATTTCCTTGGCGCCATTTAATTTTACCTCCTGTACATATTTATTTACAGTAAGACCGTACAAGTGCTTAAAACCTTCCTGAAGCTTGTTCACGTTAGTCCCAACTTCTTTTGCAAGGTTTTCTACAGAATAGCTTTCACTAATATTCTCATTTATTAACCTACTTGCTTTTTCTACTTTTTCAACATCAGATTTCCTAAGTATCTGGGGCAACTCATCTCCCTGATTATCATCTTTATACTGCTGAATTTGCATGGTGAGCATTTCGAAAAGCTTTGCTTCAAGAAAAATAGAGCGCAGGAAACCATCCAGTTTCTGCGTATTAATTTCATCTACAATATCTGCCGATCTAATACTATAGTTACCCTGATAGAAAAATTTCTTTTCTGCCACAGAATCCTGAAATAATTCTTTTAAATCTTCCGGCAGACCATTAAAGTGATGATTGTCACGACGGCTAAAAATGCTCCTCATAATCTCTATGCTGGTGACATGCACTTTCTCATTAGCCCTGAATTTTAGGAGATGGCCATTATTCCCACTGCTTGATACTATTACATTTTGAAAAGTCTGGATAGTATGCCTGTCATCATCTTCGTTAAAACCATGGTCTACTTCACCTTTCGAACAAAAAATAAACTTTAATGGATGCGTTTCCTTTTTCGTAAAAGTGATTTCATAATCCTTTACGAAAGCACAATTATATTCAATCACCCCAATTCCAGATTCAAAGGTCGTCCCCCTAATAAAACCTTCTCCCAGGTTTTCGGGCAGTTCCAAAATAAGCTCCCCACTTTCCTGCTTAATTCCAATCTGCCATTGCTCTGCTAGGTCTTTAATAATATCATCTACCGGTAATGCGGTTACAGAAATCCCCATATTCAAATTTTAAATTTTTAACCCGACCTGGAGAACCTCAAATCCTCCTTTCAAATCCCCTGAGTGCAGCCAGATAGTTTCCTTGATTAATACCCAAAGTAAAAAAATTAGTCTTAGAAAAAGCTAAAATCATGTTATATATAGGATAAATAACTCCAAAAACGGCAAACCAACCAGTTTTAATAGCTCAACTTTACATGTTAGTAAATTTGGTCCAAAACCAAAGTATAAAAAGACATAATGACATATATTTATTTCTTAGGTGCTCTTGAAATTCTTGTAGTATTGGTGGTGGCCTATTCATTACTAAAGAAGTTAAAGAATGAGGATAAAGAAAAAAAATCGGGCAGGGTTTCTCCCATTTCTGTTCGGAATTTTAAATTTCCATTTTTGGGAGTGAGGCGTTCCTGCAAAAATCCGGAACACAGAGCAAAAACATTTTTTTAGCTATTTCTGAAGTTGCTATAAACTTCATACTTAATCTGATTTAAAAGAAAAAAGCGATCCTGAAGGATCGTTTTTCATTAACAGACTTCTTAAATTCGCAACGTTCCCCACTACAGGTCGATATTTGCCATTTTTGGCCTCTTCCTTTAGGAACGGATATTTTTAATCAATAATATCCCTACTGAAACCAGTATCAAAGAACTTACAAGCACCAAAAGCGGAAAATATTCACTGAAAAACGGCAATCCAAGCCACATAGAGGTCCCTTTATAGAAAATTAAAGCTTCAGAAAGCACAAAACC
The DNA here is from genome assembly GCF_031846525.1 of Autumnicola patrickiae. Taxonomy (NCBI): domain Bacteria; kingdom Pseudomonadati; phylum Bacteroidota; class Flavobacteriia; order Flavobacteriales; family Flavobacteriaceae; genus Autumnicola; species Autumnicola patrickiae. The sequence continues at coordinate 108,396 of NZ_JAVRHM010000003.1, read as the reverse complement.
GGTGAAATAGAGCGAAAATACAGGTTTTGGGAGCTTCATGAGCCTAAAATGATGAAAAAAGGCAAATAATGCGATACTCACCATGCCCAAAAAGACCCAATGTAAATAACCAATGACAAAGTCGGTGTACAAAAAGGACAAATCGGCAAAATATGGGACAGCAGTAAGTAACTGCATCAGGATTTTTACAGCTATCAGCACCCCACAAATCTTCAACAGAAAGCCAACAAAAGCTGAACTCGATATTTTGAATTTTTGCCACACCTTCTTCAGCATTAAGTAAAGTTTATAGAAAGCCAATACCTGCAACACGGCCCCGGCTGCTGCCAAAATATAATAAACTGCATGCGGCTCCACCCATAGTACGGAAAGGAAAAAAGTCAGAATAATTCCGCTATTGATCAGCAGAAAAAAGTTTCTGAAATCTTTCTTTTCCGGCGTTAATTCCGCCTTATCCAGCAGGAAAAACAGAACTCCCAGCAGTACAAGTATAAACCATGCGTTGTACTGAAAATGAAGATAATAATAGATCGCCATTTTGTACCACATAGATGTTTTCCCCAAAGTAACCATTATTGCACCTAAAGCCCACGGACCGATGCTGGAAAATATCATGTACCATAACGCTGCTTTTATACATTTAAAGGAATAGGTTCCACGATAAACTACAGGTGTATGCTTTAAAACAAACCAGGCAAAAAAGTAAGATGAAACCAGAAATAGTGAAGAAAATATTATAGAAAATAAAGCATATCCCTGGAACGGAAATGTTACCAACATTCCCATAATTGTAATATTGGAAAACCAGAAAATGCGCCGGTACAGCGTGCCTTTATTTGCTTCAGTAAAATAAAGTTTATAAATAAGAGTGGTGAGTCCAATGTATACCCAGCCTAATAATGCAATGTGCGAATGGGTATGTACCACCCACCGGTAATTTGCAGCGATGGGAGTAACAAAAAAAAGCCGTAACAAAATACCCAACAGTCCTATCAGAAGGAAATAACCGAAAGCAATATTCGTATGTCGCTTTAAATTTACCATTTTTGAAAAGCTTATTCTGAAAAACTCTTTCAGCAAGATATAAAAAGCTGCTCAAAAGTCCGGACACTCCAACTTCAGAACAGCTTTTTTTTATCATAATTTACCTGAGGATTATTTTGATTCTCCTCTTGATTTTTCATCCATTGGGACTTTCTTCTTGCTGTTTAGAGAGAAAACAAACCACACAAATGCAAACAATCCTGCTGCAAAAATGGTGTCTCCCACTACCCTAAGCCATCGCAAAGTGTCCATACCCGGTTGCTGCATAAATTCTGCAGATCTCGCATACCACATCCCCTCGTTCACACTGGCAACAGTTTGTAGTAAACCTATTGGCAGTACGCTTAAAAGCACCATGAGCAACAAACCGATGTTAATAGACCAGAAAGAAAACTTCAGCAGTTTTTCGTTCCAAACCTGGACCCTGTAAAGGCTACGTAATACAAACATCATCAACCCTATTCCCAGCATTCCGTACACTCCAAAAAGAGCAGTATGTGCGTGTACGGCAGTGGTATTTAATCCTTGCATGTAGTACAAAGCAATGGGCGGATTAATAATAAATCCAAAGATACCCGCACCAAGAAAATTCCAGAATGCCACGGCGATAAGACAGTAAATTGGCCATTTATAATCCTTAATCCAGTCTGTCAGTCTGCTTAACTTGTAGTTTTCATAAACTTCATATCCAATTAAAACCAGCGGTACAACTTCCAGCGCGCTAAAAGTAGCTCCCAGCGCCATAACCGCTGTTGGTGTTCCACTAAAATACAGGTGGTGAAAAGTTCCCAATATTCCTCCTGAAAGGAAGATTATGGTTGCCAGCAGCACACTTAAAGTTGCAGTTTTCGTCCGCAATAATCCCAGTCTTACAAAAAGGAATGCTGAAACCACAGTCGCAAAAACTTCGAAGAAGCCTTCTACCCAAAGGTGTACCACCCACCATCTCCAGTATTCTGCAATGGCCAGGTTCGTCTGGCGTCCCCACATTAAGCCCGCACCATAAAACAGTGCAATTGCTGCGGAAGAAACCAAAAACATGATCAATAAATTCCTTTCTGAAGTTTTACTTCGTATTACCGGCAACAAAGGGCGCACCATTAAAGCCAGCCATAAGAACAGACCAACTAAAAGGAATATTTGCCAGAACCGGCCTAAATCCACGTATTCATAACCTTGGTGACCAAACCAGAAATTCTCTGCCAATCCTAATTTTTGCATAATTCCCATCCATTGTCCGACCATAGAACCAAGAACAATGATTAGAAGACAGATGAAGAGAAAGTTTACTCCCAGCTTCTGAAATTTAGGATCTTTACCTGAAACCGCCGGAGCAATATAGAGACCTGTGGCGAGCCATGCTGTCGCAATCCAGAGGATTCCCAACTGCACGTGCCAGGTTCTGGAAATAGAGTACGGAAGGATATCTGCGATATCAAATCCATAAAAAGCATCACCTTCTACCCCATAATGGGCGGTAACCACACCAAACGTAACCTGAATAAGGATAAGAAGGCTTACCACCCACATATACTTTTTCACTGCAAGCATAGACGGAGTAATTGTCTGCCGCATAAGCGGATCTTCCACCGGAAGTTCCGGCTCCTCCTCTTCTTTCATCCTCGCATGATAGAATACCATCACTCCAATCCCGAATAGAAGAAGGATAATACTAAAGCCAGTCCAGATAAGAAGATCCCCGGTGGCTTTATTTCCCACAAGCTCGTCAGGAGGCCAGTTATGAGTGTAAGAAACTTCGCTTCCTGGTCTTTCTGTCACAGTTGCCCAGGTTGCCCAGAAAAAGAATCCCGTCATTTGATGCATCCGGTTTTCATCCTTTACAGAATTTGGTGGGATTGCATAATCTGCCCTTAGCTCATCCAGCTCGGGATTCTCCATAAAGAGGCCCTTGTAATAATCATTTAAATAATCTACAGCGTCAGCTCTTACGGGTGAAATGGTGATTGTACCATTGCCTTCATCATACGTGTTTTTACGCATTTCAATTTGCAAACGCCTCTCCAGTCCTGCCTGTTTTTCGCTGCTCAAATCTTCGTAAGATGTATTATACTCAGCTTCTGCCCAGTGATTGAGGATAAAAAGAGCTTCCCGGTGAAGCCAGTCGGCAGTCCAGTCTGGAGCGGTATAGGCACCATGGCCCCAAATGGATCCAACTTCCTGGCCACCTATACTTTGCCATACATTTTGACCATCTTTAATGTCCTGGCCTTCAAAAACTACTGTCCCTTCTGTGGTAACAATTTTCTCTGGAAGAGGTGGTGCTTTTTGATAAATTTCAAAACCATAGTAGCCAAGAACCGCAAAGGACGATACGGTTATAAGAATAAAAGTAATCCAGAGTTTTTTTTCTTTACTCATAAAATTATAGTTTAAAAAAAGAGGCAAAGTTGGGATTTTGCCTCTCAAGAATGCACAGGCTTTTTCTGCTGAAAATGGGGGAGATTCAGTTTACGGACTGTGCAAAATAAAACTTCAGTTAATTATTGATTTAGTTCTTTTTCCAGCTGTAAAGCCTTTGGGAATAGAATATTGTTTTCCAGGTGCACGTGCTGATGTAAATCCTGCTCGAATTCTTCAAGTTTTGCATAGAAAGCACGATAAGTGTTACAAGCACCTTGTGGCGGAGTATAATTATTGCTGAGTACAGAGATTTTGCGGAGTAGTTCCCCGGCTTCTTCGTGCTCTGCTTCCATCATCTTAATAGGGTTGACCACCGTTCCAAAATGTGCTTCGGGTAAAGCACTACCTTCTTTTTTAGCTTTCACCATTTTCTTGATAAACGGAAACAAAATTAATTCTTCTTTTCTTAGATGTCCTCCCAGCTCTGTAGCAACCAGAGAAAACAACTGCTGGATTTCTTCAAGCTCGGTATAATGATGACCATGTACTTTATTTACCCTTGCGGCATACTGTATGAGCAACGGAATATTTTCTTCTACATAACTATGGTGTACATTAATGATATGATCTGTAAGAAAATCCAGTTCCCAACTGTTGTAATTGGTTGCGCGGCTGTTCGTGTTATCCACGTTTAGCAAGTCTCTTTCAAGATCGGTATAATTGATATTTGCCTTTTCACAAGCCTTCTGGATACTAATCCCACCACCGCAGCAAAAATCGATGCCGTATTTTTTAAAAATATGGGCGGTTTTAATATTTTCGGTAACAAGGTCTGCAACTGTTTTTGTTTCGAGAGTATTCATAACTTTAGGTTTTAATTCTACTTATTCTACGATACAAAGTTGCAGAAACAGTTATCCGCCGGTTATGATTCTAATCATAATGAAAAAAATTCCTTCGGAAGAAGAAATCAGGAATAATGAAGTATTATAACCTTCAGTAATAGAAGACCTTCAGCATAGATTTTTCAGCAAAAAAAACCGGAAGCTGAAAATGGAAATTATCGCCTTTCAGTTTCCGGTAGTGTATAATTTAGATTTAATTTCTTCAGCTAAAACAGCTTCTGAAGAATTTAGAATTACAAAATATAATCTGTATTAACAAAATTAGATTCTTTACTTGCAAGCAATTTCTGCAGGATATCGTTGTTATATGGATTGTCCTTGGACGCTACAAAAGTCCTTATCGAGAACGATCTTAAAGCATCATGAACGCTTAAAGTACCCACGGCAGAATCTTTTCTTCCTGTAAACGGAAAAACGTCTGGCCCACGCTGGCAGGAGCTATTTAAGTTCACCCTACACACCAGGTTCACCAAAGTATCGATTAATGGAGCAATCTGCACAATATCCTTTCCAAAAAGGCTAACCTGCTGACCGTAATTTGAATCAGCAATTTCATCCAGTAAATCTTCAATAGAGTTGAAAGATTTAATCGGAATCACAGGTCCAAATTGTTCTTCCCGGTACACCCGCATATCCTGCGTCACCGGATAAAGCACCGCCGGAAAAATATAATTATCAGAAACCTGTCCGCCTTTAGCGTTCAATATTTCAGCGCCTTTGTCTTTGGCATCGCTAATTAATTCCTGAATATACTGAGGTTTATCTGGTTCTGGCAACGGAGTAAGTTGCACTTTTTCTTCCCATGGATTTCCGAATTTTAACTCGTCCACTTTTTGAGCAAAACGCTTGTTGAATTCCTCGCGGATATCTTCATGAACATGAATAATTTTAAGCGCGGTACAACGTTGACCATTAAAAGATAATGTTCCGGAAATACATTCCGCAATCGCTAAATCCAGATCTGCATCTGGAAGTATAATAGCAGGATTTTTCGCCTCCAGGCCAAGAACCAGCCTCAACCTGTTCTTATGCGGATGCTGATCCTGCAAAGCTATTGCAGATTTACTATTCCCAATTAAAGCCAGCACGTCTATCCTACCAGATTTCATTATTGGGGCGGCCACTTCCCTTCCTCTTCCGTAGATTATATTTACTACGCCCGGAGGAAAGCTGCTTCTAAAAGCTTCCAGCAACGGAGATAATAGGAGTACCCCATGTTTGGCGGGTTTAAAAATTACAGTGTTCCCCATTATTAATGCTGGAATTAATAAGGCAAAGGTTTCATTTAGCGGATAATTGTACGGACCAAGGCACAAAACAACACCTAACGGACCACGACGAATATGTGCATTCACATTATCACGTTTTGAAAACTTGGCGCTATCCCTGTCCAGTTGCTTATAATCTTCTATCGTATCGTAAATATATTCTACAGTACGGTCAAATTCTTTTTCTGAATCGGGTAAAGATTTCCCAATCTCCCACATAAGTAGTTTTACTACCTTCTCCCGCTGAGTCTTCATCTGCTCAACGAACTTTTCCATGCACTTAATCCTGAAAGCTACTTTGGAAGTTGGCCAGGTGCCTTTCCCTTTGTCGTAAGCCTTACAGGCATATTCCAGAACTTCCAAAGCCGTAGCCTGATCCATATGTGGCACCGTTCCAAGCAAGGTTTTGCTATAATCTGAAGTTGATGAAATTGTGGAGTGTACTTCATCTTTTTTGCCGTTCCAGGGCTTAAGCTCTCCGTTCCCCAAATAGGTTTCCTGATGTAAAAGCTCGTCAATTTGAGAATAATTTGAATTACTCATAATTCATGATTGGTTTGAAAAAAAATTATAGAATTTATGTTAGTATTACCTGTGCAAGAGAACCTATATTACGCATTTTGCAAAAAAAATATTCGAAATCATACATCTCTTTTCAAATTGTCCTAATAATTACAACATTTAAGAGGTGCACTAAAGTTTTATTTCAAAAAAATTATATAATAGAAAACCCAAAATACTGAATGTAAACATTTTGATGATCATATAAATCTTTTCAGAATTAAAAAATTTAAACAGAAAAGGAAAATGATTTATTCCTGAAAAATCATCCTCTTTTTTGAAGCCCAGAAACCATACATCATAATAATTAGAAAACACAATGCAGGTAGGATAAAGGAAAAATTCACTTCAGAAACACCCAGGATTTTGTAATCGTCTACGGCAGCACCGCCCCAATCGATAATCATCCCCTGCAGCTTTGGCATTAAGGCGCCACCTACAATTGCCATAACCAAACCCGCAGCTCCTATTTTAGATTCCTCTTCCTTTAAACCTTCCAGGGCAATACCGTAAATAGTGGGAAACATCACAGACATAAATAAAGAAGTAGCTACAAGGCTGTAAAGACCCATTGTTCCTTCTAGAAAAATTACTGCTAAACAACTCAGCACCCCCAAAACAGCAAAAACGCCTAATAGTTTCCCCGGATTCATAAATTTTAAAAGGTAAGTTCCTATGGCGCGGCCAACAGTAAAAAAAATAAATGCTGCTAGCTGGTAATTAGCTGCAACACTGCTGGAAATATTAATAGATTCGGCATATTGATAAATGTATGTCCAGCACATAATTTGAGCACCCACATAAAGAACTTGTGCAAATACACCTAAATAATAACGCTTATTGCTGACCAAACCCGAGAAGGTTTCAGATAAGGACGGGATACCTCCCTCCTCTTTTGCCTGCGGCATCTTGTTAACTACAATAAGAACAAACACTAAAAGTACCACAAGACCCAGCACCACATAAGGATCGCGAATTACCATTAAATCTGTTGTCCTTATAACAGTTTTCTGAATCTCCTCTAACTGGGAATAACTGGAAATATCATCTGATCTTAGCTTATCCAGAATAAAAAACTTTGCCACCAGTAATCCGGCTAATAATCCTACCGGATTAAATGCCTGGGCAAGATTGAGCCTTTGTGTCGCAGTTTTTTCCGGTCCCATGGACAGGATATAAGGATTTGCCGTAGTTTCTAGAAAAGCGAGACCAAATGTAAGAATGTATAATCCAAGGCAAAAGAACCAGAATTGTTCTGAAGTTGCCGCAGGATAAAACAAAAGAGCTCCTGTAGCATATAACCCCAACCCGATAAGCACACCGGTTTTATACGAATATTTTCTTACGAATAACGCCGCCGGTAGCGCCATACAAAAGTATCCGCCATAAAACGCCATTTGAACCCAGGCTGCCTGGGAATTACTTAGTTCCAAAACCTTTTTAAAAGCCTGAACCATAGGATCTGTCACCGCATTTGCAAAGCCCCAAAGAGCAAAAAGAGTAGTAATAAGTATAAATGGCAGAAGAAACTTCTTCGGAACAACAGGTAACTTTTGCGTAGTAGACATTAAACCGGTTAATATTTTTTAAATATGCTCAAATTATTTAAATAATCTGCTGCTCCTGTTCAGGTCTTCTAGAGGCAAGAGAAGAAAGGAGAGACCGCTCACGGATTTACATTTTTAACTTCATACCTCAAGATAGATCGAAAATTGCCAATTTCGCCACCTCATTCAGAAAAAAGTGGCTTCAAATGCCTTTCGAAAAGATTATAAGTCACATTTTCCTCAATTTTATCCCGATGTTTAACCAATAACTCTGAAAAATCCTCTTTTTCAGCAGCTATTTTGTAAGCACAGTGAATCAATTGCCGAAAATTGGCATTATAGGCATCAGACTTTTGGTCGTGGCGTAGAGCATTTGCAAATTCATTTCCGTTATTAAAGCTGTCTGCAGCAGGAAGCTTTTCGCGATCTATAGAAAGTACCGAAATGTAATCTTTTGTTAGTTCTTCATAACGTTCTAAAGCTTCGGCATAGATTTGCTTTGCAAAATTGAAGGCCTCGCCTTCACTTTCTGCTAAACCAATTAATTCTTCCAGCCACGTCGTGCCGGCAGTTTTTAAATGCAGTCCTGTATTGTGTTTCGAAATCAATTTTTGCATCACCGGATAGATGGAAAATTTATCGCTCCCGCTATGTACGCTGAGTTTCAGGTTTTCGGGAAGTCCGAACTCTTTTATGGCAAATTTCAGCACTAAAAGATCTTCTTCAAACTCTTTTTCAAATTGTTTGAGGTCACCTCTGTAGTCAATTCCTTTATTAAATTCCCCGGTGAATTTAGGCGCGATCGTATTTAACGGCACCTCATAAAAAGCAAGGGCAGCCAGGATAAATAAAAGTTCTACAGGAGATTGCGGCTCTGCCACTTCATCTATAGAAACTTCAGTATAAAAATCTTCTGGTTTTTTGGTTTTTATATGCTGATAAACCCCTCCTGCTTTTTTCATGGCAAAGAGGAAATTATTCAGCATATCTTCAAGCCGGGCCTCAGAAATGTCAATTTTCGATGCTATTCCTTCAATTTCAATTCCGTTTGTGTATTTCGAGAAAAACTGAAGAAAAGCTTTCTTTTCATCTTCCGGAGCTTCTTTTCCTATAAAATCGGCTACATCTATCGTAAAAAAATCACTAACGGGAATGTAAGGATCAACAGTTTTTAGGTTGATGTGATCTGCATCCACAAGATAAGCACCCGTGTAGCTTAAGGATTTAACAGCCAGATCTGCCTCTTTACGCGTGTTGGCAGCTGTTGTACCCACTGTTTCGTGTTCGCGGTTGGATTTGTTCCAGACTGGCGTAACCTCCACGCCCAAATCCATCATTTTTAAAACAGCTTTTAACTGCGCTTTTCCTTCTTTGCCAAACCGGTCGCCCGTTCCAAACGAATATTTGCCTAATTTCCCCATTGTTACTGATTTTATACTCCGCTGAATGCGCCAAAACCTCCATCTACAGGAATTACAACTCCTGTAACAAATGCAGCCTCATCTCCTGCAAGCCAGTTTGCCACACCCTGAAGTTCTTCGGGTTTCCCAAAACGCTTCATTGGTGTCTGATTTACAATTGTTTCTCCTCTGGCGGTCAGGCTGTCGTCATCATTTAGCAATAAACTCCGGTTTTGTTCTCCAATAAAAAATCCCGGAGCAATAGCGTTTACACGAATTCCGTCGCCATATTTCTGCGCCATTTCTACAGCAAGCCATTTTGTAAAATTATCTACGGCAGCTTTTGCCGCTCCATACCCCATAACCCTGGTAAGGGCTCGTTCAGCAGCCATAGACGAAATATTTATAATGCTTCCTTTTTTTTGTTCTACCATTCCTTTCCCAAAAATGAGCGTGGGCAAAACAGTGCCTTTAAAATTTAGGTGGTTTACCTTATCGAAATCGTCCAGGTCCAGGTCAAAAATAGATTGATCTGGGCTAATTGTCGCTCCTTTCATGTTTCCGCCGGCAGCGTTAACAAGGATATCGATAGTTCCAAATTCCTTTACTATCGCATCTTTGGCCGCAATTAGTTTTTCTTTGTCCAGCACATCTGCTACCAGAGGGAAAGCCGCTCCTCCCTCGGATTTAATTTCGTCCACCCGTTTTTGCACGGAATCTTCGCTTCTCCCCAGAATGCCAACTTTTAACCCGTTTTTGGCCAGGCCTTTTGCTATCGCGCCACCAAGCACACCGTTTCCTCCTGTTATTACTGCTACCTTATTTTCTAAATTGAACATATTTTGCTTTATTATTTTCTTCGGAATTTTTTACAAATAATTTTCAGGACTGATGTAAAATTCTCGTTTGGAAACCTCAACACCAACCATATACTCTAATTTACGTAATAATTTTAGGTCTCCCCCGAAAGAACAGTTGAATTCTGAAATACGTATTCTATGATTCAGCAACTAAATCATCAGATTTAAGATAAAACTGAAGGAATTTCTACCTCACTACCTTTTCTTTCTGCTGAAAGATAGGCTGCGTAAATCGTTGCTATAACATCTGCGGCAAGTTCACTGTTGCTTTCCAGTGCCTCTCCATAAGCTGAAGACCTGTAGAAGGCTTCCATCTCGTGCTGATAGCCATTAAACCAACTTTCATCGGGTGAAATGTTAGACCACCCCTGCTTTGTACCTGCTTTTTCCACAACATAGATGTCGTTGAAATTTTCTTCCGAAGGATTATAGGTCTGCATTGCATTATTGGGCGTCAGGTTGCAGACCGTTCTATGGTTACTGGCGTGAACCTCCAGGTAATTTTTTACTCCGCCATGCAGCAATTCGCTTGCAACAATATCTGCCACCGTTCCATCTTCAAAAACAACATGAGTTAGCGCATAATCTTCAACATCGGTATAAGAATCTTTAAGATATTCCTCGTTTTGGTAATTTGGCATTCGGGTAATAGCATGAACCCTGCAGGTTACCGTTTTCGGCCGAATAGGTGTTCCGTTCCGCATTCTCCCTTCGACATGTTTAAGATAAATGGCCGCCGAAAGTGGATGACAACCTTTCCCCATTAAAGAGCCTCCTCCAGAGCGTTCCCACCTGCCATAATCTAGAGAATGTGACCCGGAGTGGGATTGCTGCGCCTGGATCCAGAGAATCTGACTTTTTGTTTTTTCTATGACTTCCCGCTCTTTCTGAATTGCAGGAGCATAAATCCAGTTTTCAGCATACATGATAGAACCTTTGCTCGATTTTTCGGCATGAAGCATATTTTTTACACTCTGTAATGCCTGCTTCAGTCCTTTTTCCCTCGGAAACTCATCTCCGGAAAAATCTTCCTCTTCGTCTCCAAAGTAGCCCGTCAATGGCTTTTCAATAATTACATCTTTATCCTCTTTTAGAACCTGAATAGCCAGAGGCTCGTGAGTTACGGGTGGCGTACATAAATGAAGAACATCTGATGCTTCAATCAAATCCTGAAGTGCTTTAAAAGCCTTCACTCCTTTTTCCTCTGAAAACTTTTTAAGGTTCTCCGGGTTTCTGGAATAAGCTCCAACCACTTCCACTTGTACTCCATAAACTCTCTGTACCGCATCAAAATGGAACCGGGCAGCAAAGCCTGATCCTACTATTCCCGCACGAACAACCTTCTTCCCTGGTTCCATATTGTTAATTTTTATAGAGAAACTCCGCGTTTCCACGGTATAAAATCATCCTGATTTAACTGATCTGCTTTGGATTCTTCTTCCCCACTGGCAATTTTAACTATAAACTCGAGGATTTCTTCTCCCATTTCTTCTATCGTCTTTTCTCCACGAATTACTCCACCAGAATCAATATCAATAATATCCGGCATTGTTCTGGCCAAAGTAGAATTTGAAGAAACCTTAATAACAGGCGCAACAGGATTTCCCGTTGGCGTTCCCAGACCGGTAGTAAAAACTACCACGCTAGCGCCGGCTCCTACCATGGCAGTGGTACTTTCCACATCATTCCCCGGAGTACAGAGCAAATTTAATCCCGGTTTGGTGACATAGTCTCCATAATCCAGAACATCCTCTATAGGGGAAGTTCCACCTTTTTTAGCCGCTCCCGCAGATTTCATTGCATCTGTAATTAAACCGTCTTTAATATTTCCCGGAGAAGGATTCATATCAAATCCTGAACCGGCAGCAATTGCAGAATCTTCGAATGCGCGGGTAAGCGAGATAAACCTTTCGGCAATTTCATCGTTCACACATCTGTTCACTAATTCCTGCTCGATCCCGCATAATTCCGGAAACTCTGAAAGTATCGGTGAGCCTTTTAAGGCCGATAATAAATCTGAAGCGTAACCAAGTGCGGGGTTTGCAGATATTCCGGAGAATCCATCAGATCCACCACATTCAAGTCCGACTTTTAGTTTAGACAAAGGAGCCGGCTTTCTCGGAATCTGATTTGCTTTTTTAATTTCAGCAAAAGATTCTTTGATAATGGTGTTCATCATATCATCCACCGTACCCATTTGCTGTTGCTCATAAATGAGTACAGGCTTTTGGATATCTGTATTTATCCTTTTTAAAGCACTCTTAAAAATATCAATCTGAAGATTCTGACATCCCAGGCTTAGCACCGTTGCACCCGCCACGTTGGGGTTGTTAATATATCCCGCAAGTAAACGTGCCAAAGAAGCCGAATCCTGACGGATACCGCCACAGCCGCCCTGGTGGGTTATAAATTTAACTTCAATATTATCAAAAATGCTGCTTTCCTCAGGTTCGACATCTTGCATAACATCAGAATCTGTACCGTGGATAAGGCTGCGCAACAACAATCTTTGCTTACTGGATTTATGAAAAGAAAGTTCATTTTCAAATACGTCCTTCAGCAATTCTATATTCCGGTTTTCACAAAACACAAGCGGAAAAAACAACCATACATTCTTTGTGCCTACCTGTCCATCGGGCCGGTGATATCCGTTAAAGGTACGGTCTTTCCATTTCGAAATATCTGGTGCATTCCAGGCGGTAGTTTCTGTTTTTCCGGAGGCGTTGTTGGCTTCATGTTTTACATTATCTACCGTTAAAACTCCTCCCTTCTTTATTTCTTCGGTGGTTTTACCTACCAGAACACCATACATATAGATTTTATCTCCAGACGCAAAGTCTACCATTGCCATTTTATGCTTGGCTTTGGTGTCCTTTATTACGAAAATATCTTCTCCCTCAAAATTCACTATATCACCCTGCCATAAATCTACCAATGCAATGGCAACGTTATCTTCAGGATGTACTTTTATCAATTTACTTTTCATAACATTTTTCTTTTCATCTTATTCAGATTTCTCTGAAAACGCTTTAAACCCTTCTTCTATTCCCTTGTTATCAATAAGCTCCAGGGCAGTTGCTATCTTTTCTTTGAATTGAGGAACTTCAGTTAAATCCATATCCCAAAAATTGCCATTTTTAAGCACTCTCTCCGCAATCTCATTATAGCTATTTAGTTCCCAAGCCTGTTTTAATTCTGAAGTGGTTTTTTCATCATCATTTACCGGCAGACTTTCACCTTTCCACTCCCCCTTATAAAACCTTATTAAACAAGCAAAAGCGTATGTCAGGCGCAAGGGTAATCGATTGTATTTTTTCTGAAAAGTAAGAATACTAGGTAACACTCTAACCTTAAATTTAGAGATGGAATTAAGAGCAATGCTCGAAAGTTGATGTTTAATAAACGGATTTCTAAACCGGTCAAAAACTTCTTCAGCAAACGTTCTTAATTCTTCTTCTGAAAGTTCCAGTGTGGGGTTTATTTCTTCAAAAACAGCTTCCCTTATATACTTACCTGTAAATTCATGATCTACAGTTTCCTTTACGGTTTCATTCCCGTAGAGAATAGAAAATGGCACCATGGTGGTATGTGCACCATTTAGTATACGTACTTTTCTTGTTCTGTAAGGCTGTAAATCTTCAACGATTAGGATATTTTCATCTATTTTATCGAATGGTATTCTGGATTTCAGCTTCTCACCTCCTTCAATAACCCATAATAAAAACACTTCAGCAGAAACGATTAACTTATCCTCCAGTTCCAGCTTTTCCTGGTAAGAATCAATATCGTCCTTGGGATAACCGGGAACAATCCTGTCCACAAGAGTGTTGTGGAAATCGTTATGATCTTTAATCCAGCTCACAAACTTATCCTCCAGTTTCCATAGCTCTGCATACTTTAGAATAATATCCTTAAGAGCATCTGCATTATAATTTATCAATTCGCAAGGAATGATGCTCAGACCTTTGTCTTTAGCACCATTAAAATGCTGAAACCTTTTATAAAGTAATGCAGTTACCTTTGCCGGAAAACTGTTATGAGGATGCCCCTCCAGAGTATCATTTTCATTATAGGCAATTCCGGCTTCAGTAGTATTGGAAATTAAAAATTCCAGTTGCTCTTCTTTTGCCAAATTTAGATAAGCTTGATAGTCTTCATACGGATTAATCCCCTTCTGAATACAGGAAATTGTCTCCTGCTCCTGAATTTCTTTGCCTTTTTTTATACCTTTCATAAAAAGGTTGTAAAGACCATCCTGTTTATTTAAAACATCTACCAGACCGCCTGCTAACGGCTGAATAACAGCCACACCAGCATTAAAATCTGCTTTTTTATTAAGTTTATCGATAACATAATCTACAAAAGCTCTTAAAAAATTCCCTTCTCCATACTGGATAACTTTTATAGGTAGTTTTTGAGTGAGGCCTGCAGCTTCTCTGTTTAAGCTCTTTTTTGTAATTTTTTCCATTTTCAAATCATTAAATTATTCAAATAAACTGGGAAGCCACAGCGTGATTTCCGGTATAAAAGTGACCAGCAGCAATACGATAAACATAGCCACATATAATGGCAAAAGAGGTTTTATAACTTTCTGGATAGTAGTATTGGCGACACTTACCCCAATAAATAATACAGAACCAACAGGCGGAGTACATAATCCCACACATAGGTTCATCACCATCATGATCCCAAAATGAACGGGATCTACACCTAACGCTTCAACCACAGGTAAAAAGATGGGGGTGAAAATGAGAACCGCCGGAGTCATGTCCATAAAAGTTCCCACAAAAAGGAGTAGTAAATTTATGATAAGCAAAATCACGAAAATATTATCACTCAGCGCCAATAAACTGTCACTTACAGCCTGGGGTATATTTTCGTAGGACATAACCCAGGACATACTCATTGAAGTTGCTATAAGTAGCATTACTATTGCCGTTGTCCCGACTGAACCAAGAAAGACACCATATAAATTACTCACCTTTAGTTCACGGTTAATAAACGACAATATTAAGGTGTAGAGCACTGCTATCCCTGAAGCTTCTGTTGCAGTAAAAATCCCTGTCACTATTCCTCCAATTACAACTACCAGCAACAATAAACTGGGAAATGCATGTAAGAAAGTTGACATGATGTGTTTAAAACTACTTTTTTCACCAGCCGGATACTTCTTCTTTTTAATCCATACTGCGGCAACCAGCATTAAAGCAAGTCCCATTAAAATACCGGGAAGATATCCAGCCACAAACAAAGAAGCAATAGAAACACCACCACTGGCAAGGGAATAAACAATTAGCACATTAGAAGGCGGAATTACCAGCCCCGTAGTGGACGCAGTAATATTAACCGCCGCACCAAATTCGTTGGAATAGCCCTCCCTTTTCATAGCCGGGCCCAATATCCCTCCCATTGCAGAAGTGGCAGCCACTGCAGAACCTGAGATTGCTCCAAACAACATAGCTGCAATTACATTTACATAGATCAGCCCGCCGGGAAGTGCGCCCATGAGCGCCTTGGCAAAGTCAATGAGCCGATTCGCTATTCCACCCTGGTTCATAATCTGGCCGGCGAGGATAAAGAGCGGAATGGCCAGCAGGGAGAAACTATCCAGACCGGTTGCCATTCGCTGGGCCACAGTAGTAAAAGCTGCTAAAGATTCTATAGATGCCAGGATGGTAAGTATACAGGAAATACCAATAGACCATGCCACCGGAACGCCAATTGCCAAAAGGACAACAAAGGATAAAACGAGAATTAAAACCTCTGACATCATACTAAATATTTTTTTGAATAAATTATTTCATTCACTTTATAATAGATAACGAGAATACCGCTTATTGGCACCACCGTGTATACAGAAGAAAGAGGTAAATTTAAAGCTGCAGAATATTGCCCCAGTAAATAATTTATATATACAAGATTTCCACCGCCTATGACCAAAACCGTCAAACTGAAGAGAATGATTAGAATATTAATTCCAATGCGAAGCCTTACCCTATTCACGGGATTTAGTTTTGGTGGTAAAATATCAATAGCAAGATGAGTTTGCTGCCCTGAAGCATAAGCTGCTCCTAAAATTCCGATCCAGATAAACAGGTAACGTGATAATTCTTCTGTAAAAGAACTTGCTGAGTCCAATAAATAGCGGGAAAAAACCTGCCATAACACAGATATCACCATTAATACCATTAGAAGAACCAGAATTCCACCTAAAGTTTTATCCAATTTTTTTTTCATCTTTTTAATTTAAAGATTGAATAGCTTCAATAACTTCTTTCATCTCAGGATCCTTCTTAAACTCCTCATACATAGGCTGCACCTTCTCCTTAAAAGCATCTTTATCAGTTTCAGTAACTGTTACTCCCGCCTTTTTTATTTCCTCCAAAGCCTCAAGCTCTGCCTCACGCCAAATCTTTTTTTCAAATTCTGAAGATTCCATAGCAGCTTCTTTTAACCAAACTTGTTCCTGTTCTGTAAGGCTGTTCCAAATTGGCGTTCCTATCACCAGGATATCGGGTAAGGCCGTATGCTCATCCAAAACAAAATATTTGCACACTTCATAATGTCTTGAAAGGTAAAAACTGGGCAGGTTATTTTCTGCACCATCTACTATTCCCTGTTGCAAAGCTGTATAAAGTTCTCCCCAGGCAATAGGCGTAGGTGATCCACCAAGGAGTTTGACCATATTTATAGCAGTCTGACTTTCCATAACCCTCAATTTAAGCCCTTCAAGATCTTCGGGACTATCTATAGGAGTTTTGCTGTAGAAACTACGACTGCCGGCATCATAAAATGTGAGCCCTTTTAAACGTTTATCAACACTGGCATTTAGGAAATGTTCCCCGATTTCTCCCTCAAGAACATCAAAACGGTGTTCCCGGTCCCTGAATAAAAATGGCAGTCCGAAGACTTTTAGTCCGGGAGCAAAATTTTCCATAACCCCTGTAGAAACTTTGGTCATCCCCAGGCTTCCAATCTGAATTAATTCTAATGATTCGCGCTCAGATCCCAGTTGCTGACTGGGATAAATATCCAAAAGCATTGTGCCATTTGATTTCTCCTTAAGCCGTTCGCCCATAAAAACCATAGCTTTATGCACCGGATGACCAGTGTCCAAGCCATGCCCCAGTTTTATGATTTTTTGATCTCCCTTTGTAGCACAACCTAAAGAGAGAAGCATCACCAGGAGCATCAGAAAAACGGCAGATTTTTCTTTAATTTTCATTCCGGAGATTTTGAACTGTTTGAATCGCTGAACTTACTGTTTTTGAAATGCCATCATAATCAAAAGAACCATCTTCCTTTTTGGTAAGAAGTTTAGAACCAATTCCTACACAATGTACTCCTGCCTCAAACCACTCTTTCAGGTTTTCTTCTGTAGGACTAACTCCTCCAGTAGGCATAATGCTCGCCCATGGCAAAGGTCCTTTTACAGCTTTTACAAAAGAAGGGCCTCCTACCTGGGAACCAGGAAATATTTTTACTACTTCTGCTCCCAGTTCTTCTGCATAAGAAATTTCAGAAACCGAACCGCAACCTGGCATCCACGCTACTTTGCGGCGGTTACAGGTTTTTGCCATTTCAGCATTTACCAGAGGAGAAACTATAAAATTTGCACCAAGTTGAAGGTACAAAGCTGTGGTTCCGGCATCTATTACAGATCCTACTCCCAAGATCATTCCATCCAGATTTTTGGTTACATATTTGTTTAATTCCCCAAACACTTCGTGAGCATAGTCTCCTCTGTTGGTAAATTCGAAGACGCGGGCGCCGGCATCGTAGCAGGCTTTTACAACCTTTTTGCAGGTTTCGAGATCCTTATGGTAAAAAACAGGAACTATTCCTGTTTCTTTCATGGCCTGGGCCGCTTGTATACGTGTAAATGTTGCCATTTCTTATTTTCAGTTTATCGTTTTATTCTTCCGCCAGTGTTACCGTGTACCACTTCCAGCACCTCTTCTACACTTACCAGATTGGCATCGCCTAAAATGGTGTGCTTAAGGGCGCAGGCAGCATTGGCAAATTCCAGTGTTTTTTGGTCGTCAAAATGTTGCAGACCATATAAAATTCCTGCTGCATAAGCATCTCCGGTACCTATTCTGTCTACCACATCTGTAACCTCATGCTCTTCTGTAGTAATGTATTTTTCTCCCGTCCATGCCTGTCCGTAGATTTTTTGCCAGGAAGCACTTAAGCCGGTTCTGACTTTATCAAAAACTTTTTCGATTTTTGGACATTCTTCTATCAGTTTTTTACTTGCACCAATAAATCCTTCTTCTTCAAAAGGAAAATCTGTATTCAAAATTTCGTTGATTTCATTTACCCCACCAATAAAAATATTGGAAAGGGAAACTAATTCTTTCAAAACTTCCTGTCCGTTACGACCATATTTCCAAAGATTACTTCGGTATGCAGGATCTGCGGTAACAGTGATACCTTTTTGCTGGGCGAGTTCCAATCCTTCTTTTAAAGTTTGATAAGCTCCTTCTGAAATGGCCGGAGAAATCCCGGTCCAGTGCAGATAATTGCAATTTTCAAGCACCGACTCCCAATCCACCTGTTCCGGAGAAATGTTGGCAAAGGAGCCATGAAGCCTGTTATAGGCAATCTTACTTGGCCGCAAAGCCGATCCCACTTCCAGAAAATACAGGCCTAAAGGATGATGTACTTTATTAACAGCAGAAACATCAATCCCGAATTGCCTCATTGAGGTTATAGCTGCGTCCCCAACTAAATCGTTTGAGACATTTGTTACTTGTTGAACATTTAGTCCGAAGTAAGCAAGAGAGGCTGCTACGTTCATTTCTGTCCCGCCAAAAAAGAAATCCATTCGGTTAGACTGCTGTAATTTCCTGTTTTCAGAAGGGGAAAGCCGCATAAGGACTTCTCCGAAGGTGACAACTTTCCCCTTATTTATTATATTTTGTTGCATTAAAAGTCAAAATATTCTTTAGCATTGTGATAACTAATATCTGCAATAGTTTTACCTACCAGCTCCATATCATCGGGTAGTTCCCCGCTTTCCATTTCTTTGCCGAACAAGTTACATAAAACTCTTCTAAAATACTCATGCCGCGGGAAAGAGAGGAAGCTCCTGGAATCTGTGAGCATTCCTATAAAGCAACTGATAAGTCCCATATTGGACAAGGCATTCATTTGTCTTTCCATACCATCTTTCTGGTCTAAGAACCACCAGCCGGAACCAAGTTGCACCTTTCCTTTTACACTACCGTCATTGAAATTCCCGATCATGGTTGCAAAAATCTCATTATCGGACGGATTGAGGTTATAAAGGATGGTTTTTGTTAGCTTATCCTTTCCGTCCAGAGCATCTAAAAATTTCGATAGATTTTCTGCCTGGCTATAATCTGCAATAGAATCCCAACCTGTATCGGGGCCTAACTGCGCCAACATTCTTTTGTTGTTATTCCTTAAAGCACCAAGATGAAATTGCTGCACCCAACCGAATTCATGGTAGGTCTCACACAAATGGAGTAAAATTGCAGTCTTAAATTTTTCAGATTCTAATTCTGAAACTTCTTCGCCGCTTCTCTTCTTCTTAAAGATATCTACAATTTCGGCATCTGTATAGTCTTCAAAGGAAATATAATTGAGCCCGTGGTCGCAAAGTTTACATCCGTTGGCATCGAAATATTCAATCCGCTGGCGCAAGGCTTTTTGTAAATCCTGATAAGAATCAATTGGAACACTGGTTACTTCTGATAATTTATCCAGATAATCATTATAAGTTTCAGCTTCAATCATCACCGCTTTATCGGGACGAAAAGCAGTACTCATTTTTATACTGAAGTCACTTTTTGCCAATTTTTGATGGTATTCCAATGTATCGATGGGGTCTTCTGTAGTACAAACCGTCTCTACATTCATTTTCTTCAGCAAACCACGACAGGAAAATTCCGGTTCCTGAAGCTTTTTATTTACCAATTCATAAATACGCTCTGCAGATTCTTCATTTAGCAATTCATCTATTCCGAAGTACCTTTTTAACTCAAGATGCGTCCAGTGATAAAGCGGATTTCTTAAGGTATGTGGAACGGTTCTGGCCCAGGCCAAAAACTTCTCTTTATCTGAAGCATTTCCGGTAATATATTTTTCATCTACACCCAAAGTACGCATTGCACGCCATTTATAATGGTCTCCTGCAAGCCATACCTGGGTAATATTGTCGAAACTGCGATCTTCGGCAATGTCTTTTGGCGACAAATGGTTGTGGTAATCTATAATAGGCTGTTTTGCAGCGTAATTGTGATAAAGTTCTTCTGCATATTTATTCTGCAGCAAAAAATTATCATTTATAAAAGTTTTATTCTTCATGGTTGGTTTTAATCTCATTCATTTAACTCCGGAAGAGTTGGACATCACTTTTTAGCAATGCCCAAAATTTGGCAATTATCGACCTTTTATCTTCCCATCCATCCACCATCTACCAACATCACAGAACCGCTCATGTAATTACTGGCCTGGGATGCAAGGAAAATAATAGGACCTTTAAAATCTTCTGGCTCTCCCCATCTTCCTGCGGGAATCCTGGCTAAGATACTTTCACTCCGCTCTTCGTTATCCCGAAGCGCCTGAGTATTGTCTGTAGCAATGTATCCCGGCGCGATTGCGTTTACCTGCACGCCTTTGGAAGCCCATTCGTTTGAAAATGCCATTGTTAACTGCCCAATTGCCCCTTTGGAAGCGGCATAACCTGGCACTGTAATTCCGCCCTGAAAGGTAAGTAATGACGCAGTAAAAATCACTTTCCCGCTTCCTCTTTTTAACATTTCCTTACCAATTTCCCTTGTAAGGATAAATTGGGCATTTTGGTTCACCTCTATTACCTTATCCCAATATTCATCTGAATGTTGCGCGGCTGGTGCCCTCATTATTGTTCCTGCATTGTTTACAAGAATATCAATTTGTGAATGCTCAGATTTCACTTTTTCGATAAAAGCATACAGTGATTTCCTATCTGAAAAGTCACATTGATAGCCCTGGAATGTTCTTCCTTTAGCCTCTACGGCTTTTCCAATTTCAGAACCTTCAGTTTCCAAAGAAGCTGAAACTCCCAGAATATTTGCTCCGGCTTCAGCTAAAGCTTCTGCCATCGCGAATCCTATTCCTCTTTTGCAGCCGGTTACTAAAGCTGTTTTACCTTCTAAACTAAACATTTTCATACTTTCACTTATTTTAATTCGTCTACCCCTACTTTATCCATATCTCCATAATCCAGATTTTCACCTGCCATTCCCCAGATAAACGTATAATTAGATGTTCCTGCACCGGCGTGGATAGACCACTCTGGCGATAACACGGCCTGATGGTTCTTTAGAAATATGTGTCGTGTTTCGTCGGGTTGTCCCATATAGTGACTTATTGTTTGCCCCTCTTCCAAATCAAAATAGAAATAGGCCTCCATTCTGCGGGTATGAGTATGTGGCGGCATTGTGTTCCAGACGTTTCCTTCTACCAACTCGGTCATTCCCATCTGCA
This sequence comes from Autumnicola patrickiae, assembly GCF_031846525.1. NCBI lineage: Bacteria > Pseudomonadati > Bacteroidota > Flavobacteriia > Flavobacteriales > Flavobacteriaceae > Autumnicola > Autumnicola patrickiae. Next base: position 86,951 of record NZ_JAVRHM010000003.1, on the reverse strand, counting down.
ATTGGCACGTATCAACAATGCTGTTCACAATTAATTTATTCAAAATACGTTTATTGGCATATTTTGAATCTCCCAGTTCTATTACTTCAGCATCTTTCTTCCCGACTTTCTTAGTTGGATATGCTTTATGGGCAGGAGCAGAATTTAAATAGAAATAAGGTTGCTCACTTCCTGATTTTTCAAATACAATATCTTTTTTTCCCTGGCCTACGTATAGTGCTTCTTTATTTGCCAGTTCATAAACTTCTCCATCTACAGTAACTTTTCCGGCACCACCCACGTTAATGATCCCAAGCTCGCGGCGATCAAGAAAATTTTCAGATTTTAAATCGTCAATCGTCTCCAGTTTTACAGCTTCATCAACAGGAAAAGCTCCTCCCACAATAAAACGGTCATACATGGAATAGGTGAGGTTTATCTCATTCTTTTTAAATAATTTCGGGATTAAAAAATGGTCCCGAAGTTCACTGGTAGTATATTTTTTTACATCTTCCGGATGATGTGCGTATCGAAATTCTGAATTTGTCATAATTTAATATTTTGGTTTAGTTATTATTAATAAATCGCTCTTCAGTAAGTTGGGTATAAATCTAAAAAAATGCATCCTGTACCGTCCTGAGAGTTTCTTCCACATATTAAGAAATTACATGCTCATTACCAAAAAAATGTAATCGATTACACAAATATAATCAAAAAAAATAATTCGTTGGGTAATCACAACTTTTTTACAAGAAAAATGAAATATCCTTATTCAGGGAAGACTAAAATAATAAGTAAAAATGTTTTTACTGAAAAGCTTCGGGTTAAGAAGCAGAGAGTATTAAGGCATTTTCATAAGACCTTCCCATTTTACCTCCCAGTTTCCATCATCTGGAAAACCAGGATTTCTTTCTGTGCTACCATCCCATCCGGCGCACATCATAGCTACCGCGGTAAGTAATCCTCCATTACCGGGAAGGTAAAGTCTTAGCCGCTTATCCTGGTAATTATGACCATTCTTAAGGTACGTATTTGTTTGCACGTCCATAAACAAAGCATCTATAGCCTTATTTGGTTGTCCCAGCCTTGCAGCCGTCATCGCTGTCATTGGAAAATCCCATCCCCAGGTTTCTTCCCAGGACCATTCCTTCCATACTTTATTAAAGGTACTGTTCATGGTTTCCTGATCCAGAAATTCGGTTGCGGGTAACATTCCAAATGCTCCCAGAACTGATGGGTGATCGGTTTTATATTCGGTATTTGTATAAGAATCTACGGCATTTTCTGTCGCCAGGTAAACATTATTTTGAACCGGTAAATCGGATATCTTTTCTGCCACATCTGCCCATCGGGGATTCTTATCCTGGTTCAAACGGTTTTTCCATTTGAGGGCTGTATTTAAGCCCCACTTCCAGTAAGCCAATTCGTAAGTAGGGTTATAAGTTTCAGTCTTTTTAAAGCGTTCCTGAGCAGGAATTACCGGGGGTCCCAGCTCATATCTTTTCTTCTGCGGATTAAACTGCGCAAAGGAAGCCATAAAATCTGCCGTCGCAAAAACTCTTTCTGAATATTTCTCAAGTGTCTCCTTATTCGGATTTGCTCTATACATCAATTCTGAAAAGGTAATAAAATGAGGTTGTTGCCAGATTAAAAAAGCTCCCACAGAAGACGGACCTTCATCTCCGTAAGGATCGGTCATTTTTTGCCAGCGCACTCCATCAAAACCTTGCCGCTCGGCTATTTTCCTGGCTTTATTAAATGTTTTGTCGTACCAGGGCAGGCTTTTCTCCAGCAACTCCGATCTTCCCCATAATGGAAAATGGACTCCGTGCCACCAATGCATTTCCAGATGTGGTTTCCCGTACCAGCTGTTATAAGTTAGTCCGTTTTCCTGCGGCGGTATTTCACCGGTACATTGTAATTTGGTAAGATATTGAGAAAGAACCACCCTTCTCTCCAGTTCCATTGCGCGACTATCTTTGCATTCGGAAAAATCTACTGCTCCCCCACTCTCCCAGAATTTTTCCCAACCTTTTTTACTGCTACTTTTTACTGAAGAAAAAGAAGGATTTTCTGCTATTCTTTTATTGCTGAACTTACAACTGAAGGAAAACGAATTACCTTCTAGAGGTTGTAGTAAAAAATAATGTGTCTCTTTTTTAGCTATCCTTGCTTTTCCCTTCCAGGCCAGGCTTATATTGTAATTAATAGAATCCATTTTATGGAAAATAACAGCTTCATCATTGTTTTTTTGCGATAGACTGCTGTCGTAATCCTGATTTCCTTCCCATTTTGTTCCGGTATCCATCCATTCTCCCGTAGGATATGGAATTCTTATCCTGATTTTTAGTTGTTTCTGCTTAATTAAATCTGACTCGATTTTTATACCAATCACATCTTCTTCCTGATGAACAAACGTTTGAACAGAAACAGGAACACCTTCAACTTTAAAATGACTAATAATCCCACCTGTCCACAAATTCAGAGTCTGATCTATATCGGTTATATCTTCAGGTTGAACTTGTTCACCATCTTTTTTATATAGCTCAAATCCCAGGCTTCCTAAATGCAACCGGTGCGGATTGGCTCTAAAATATTCTGCTGCTTCTTTCGCTCTTTCCGGCGTTTTCGGCTGGACACCGTAGGTTACTTTTCTTCCATTTTGATCGTACTCTTCCAGGGTTTCTTCAAACGTATAATTTTCTGTGTTAGGAAAACTGTCCCAACCCCAGTCGGACTGTGTCCCCAACGGCACCCCATTTTGATAATAATCTGGAAAAGTCTGTAAACCCGTTGCATCTACGGTGAAAGCAAAGGATCCATTTCCTACAGAAAGCGAAGCAAGTGTATCTATAGCATTCACTTTTACGTTATGGCGACTAACCACCGCTTTTCTGTCAATTTTGTTTTGCCCAAAACTGAGAAGATTGCAGAATAAGAAGATAACCAGGTAAAACTTTCCTAAAATATTCATTTGAAATGATTTTACGGAGTTATTTCAGTCATTCACTTCACTCACTCCCTTTAAACTCGTTGCATTATTTATTATTGTTTTGCCATTACGCTTCAAAATATACCCACTTTCAGCAGCATAGAAGTTACGAGATGAAACTTTTCGTTCCTTTACAATATGATTAAGGATAGACAACTTCAATATCTGGTTTAGGAGCAGACTTCATTCCTGTTCCCATATAAAATCCTGTATGAGGAGGCTGATTGTAACCTACATTTTGCCAGGCAATACTCAGCCGGTATTGAGGGTCGTGCATTAGGGTATACTGCCGAATTTCAGTAGGAATCGTAGTGGAATAAATTCGTAACTCGGTATTATCCTCACTCCTTAGAATAAGTTCTTCGCGCCAGTCCCCCAGAATATCTGCTGAAAGGGTTGGAGTTGCTTTAGTGCCATTATTTGAAGTAGCATCATTAGCTGTAAAAATGCGCCCTTCACCGTATTTGTCAATATAATTCCTGTTTAGAAGCTCACGTGAAGCATCTCCATCCCACCAGATGAGGAAATTTGTAGAATTTGGTTCATCTCCTATACGGTTGCCCTTGATATCAAAAAGTCCGTTAGAACCAGACCACCACATTTGCGCTCCTTTACGGCTGCTGTCGATATTGGCTGCTACTCCGCGACCGGCATCCCTGTCTTCTGCATCCCGAAATAAAATTTTTCCGTCTTTAGCTGAAAAAACTGCAACTCCAGGACCTTTTGTGCCTTCTTCAATTTCATGAATACCAAATACTTCCAGTCCTTCTGTATCTGGATCAAGATCTGTTACATGTAGTGCATCTCCATGGCGCAAACCAGTGGTGTATAAACCTTCACCATTATCGTCCACCACCATTGCTCCAAATATAATTTCATCATTTCCATCTTCATCTACATCTGCTACTGACAGGTTGTGATTACCCATTCCTGAATAAGGGTTGTCTCTATTTTCACTATCAAACACCCATCTTGAGGTTAGTTCCCCATTTCTAAAATCCCAGGCTGCGAGAACAGATCTTCCGTAATAACCTCTGCCCATTACCACACTGGGACGTTTCCCATCCAAATAAGCAATGCATGCTGTAAAACGGTCTACGCGATTCCCCGACCGATCGTTACCACCATTTCCTCCCACACCTCCCCAGGCACCTATATTCCCTCTTCCCGGAATATAATCTGTAGTAGCCAGGGCTTCACCGGTTTCACCACTGAAAATTGTAAAAAATTCTGGTCCTTTTAAAATTTTGCCATAAGTTGGAGAATCAGGATCTTTATCCCTCCAGTCTTTATTTAAATTGCCAATTACCTCACCTTTTCCATCTACTGTACCGTCGGCAGTTTTACAGGCGAATTCTGCTTTCCCGTCTCCATCAAGGTCATAGACCATAAACTGAGTATAATGTGCTCCTTCCCTGATATTTTTTCCCAGATTTATCTCCCACAATAGCGTTCCGTCGAGTTTATAAGCCTGAAAAACCGGTTCATCAGAAAATCCTTCATGAGAATTGTCTTTACTACGCCCGGTTTGGTGCAGTACAATGTCATAAGCTCCGTCTCCATCGAGATCTCCCACGGAAGCATCATTGGGAGTGTAGCCTTCAATGTATTGTAGAGGAAGAGAAAGATATTGTTTAGCTTCAATATTAGCTGCTATCGTAAAATGGCAATTTTCGTCTTTTTCTCTGCCGCTCTGTACAGCTTTTACAAACCAGGTGTTTTCTTTTTTGGGATTGGCAGTAGAATCTGTAAAATTTGTTGCTCCCGTCAAGAGACTTGAATTAAGTTTAACAGGACCGTCACCTGTGGATTGCCTATAGAGATTAAAGGCCAGATCATCTGGATCATTTCCTAAAAGTCGCCACTGAACAAAGAAATTTCCGTCGTTCTTTTTCAAAACAATTAGTCCCCGATCAAGGTTTTCCATTTGCCGCTGTGCATGAAGGTCCAAGTGGTTTGTCATAACGGTCAAAATCAGGAAAAAAGAAAATAAACGGTGAAAAAGAATCATTATTGAAACGTTTTTTTAAAATGACCAAGAAATTGATAAGCAATGAAAATATTATTCCTTTACATACACAGAATCCATAAACTCTACATTTACAGTCTCTTCAAGTTTTACTTCAGAGTTGTCATCTGTTTCTATAGTAACATTTTCAAGTTCCCAGTTTTTGCTGTAAGCGATCTGACCTGCTGTTTCTGCCTGAATACTCACATCTTTTAAATTAAAATTATTGATGTAAGATTCTTCAAGACCATTCACGTTTATAGCTCTTTTAGCCCCTCTCACATTAATATTATATAGGGTTATGTCTTTAAAAGTAGGAATACCTTTGGATGCCGGCTCCACCTTTTGGAGTAAGGTCTTCCAATGTTCGGGGATAGAATCCCGGTTATAACCTTCAGGCAGTTTGGAATAACTGTAACTAGGGTTCCAGTTCATAGAAACTTCTATAAAAGTACCCACACTGTCCATCTCAATATTTTCCAGGTAAACGTCTTCTACCGTTCCTCCGCGTGTGACTGCCGACTTAATATTAAGTCCGTTTTTAGTTCCTTTTCCCTGAATATTAGAAACATACACGTGCCTGATATCTCCAGCCGTTTCACTACCTATGGTAAACAAGCCTGAGCCCTGTCGCGCAATGCAATCTCTAATAACCACATACTCTGTAGATCGATCTACACGCTGGCCATCCCAATCCCGACCGGCTTTAAGGCAAAAGTTATCATCGTTACAATCTATATCACAATTCTGGATTAGAATCCACTTTGAGGAATCAATATCAATACCGTCTGTACTTGGGCCATGTCCTCCGATATTATTTCTAATGGTTAAGCCATCTACAGTAATATATTCGGAATATAAAACCTGCACAGTCCAGAATCCAGCTTTCTGAATATTCAAATCTTTAAGAAAAACATTTTCAGAATTCGAAATCAGAAAAGTTCTTGGTCGCTTAGCATCATAATCTACGATCCACCGCAATCCTTTGGGTTCATACTCCCGGCGCAATTCCCAGTAATAATCCCAAAAAACTTTTCCCTGCCCATCTACCAGGCCTTCGCCATCTATAGTGACATTTTTTTGATCCCTTACATTAATGAGTGCAGCGGGCCATTCCAATTCTATACCTGCTACCCGTGTTTGAATATCAGGATAATCATTTATGTCTTCACTACCCCTAATTTCGACTCCTTCAGGGATATTAAAATGGACACCTTCTTTTATAAAAACAGACCCTGTTAAGTAGACTCCGGGTTTAAAGGTTACTTTTCCTCCTCCATTTTCCGCACAGGCATCAATTGCTTTTTGAATAGCTTCAGTAGTCAGTTTAGAACCGTCGTCTATTGCACCGTAATCATTTACATAAAAAACATCTTCTTTAAATTGAAATTTTTTGGCGCCAACATCCTCCACCCAATCAGGTTTGAAAATTTCGGCTTCTGCAATTAGTTTTTGCTCTTCCTGCGACTCCTTTTCTTTACAGGATACAAAGGAAATTATCAAAAGAAATAGTATGAAGATTTTTTTCATTTAAAAGCTGATTATTAAAATTGAAAGCAATATCACTTTTCTAATTAATAAAGGTATCCTGCACCTACCTGACACATAATGAAAAAGAGCCGTCAAATTTTAATGACGGCCCCTCTAAAACACATGTAAAAACCACTCTTATGTGCTCACCTTTTTTTGATAAAATTTACTGATTATCAGGAATAATATTCCGCAGGATATCCATGCGGGTAATGTGAGAAATGAAAGAAACACATCAAACTGCACGGATATGGTGTAGAAGACTGCAAAGCTGATTAGCCATGCCCAGAAAACTGCCTGATTAAATTTAATTCCTGTTTTTTCCGCATAAAAAGATTGTATCCCGAATCTTTTTCCGAAGAAATATTCAAAAACTATTACTGCTCCTATTGGTGCTAAAATAAATCCGTAAAGTGCTACGAAATCCAATAATTTCATGGCAAAAGCAGGGAATAACCCAGCGATTGTAGCTACCGTTCCTGCTATTATTGTAACCCAGAACGTAGACGTTTTAGGAATAACAGCCTGGAATGCAAGTCCTGCACGATAAATTGTAGGATTTGCGGTTGTCCAGCCTGCCAGGATTACTGCAAGAATGCCGAATACCCCTATAGCATTGTAAGCAAGCGGACCGGGAGCTACCGGTGGCGCTTCACCATTGCCAAGGAATACCTGAGCTTCCGGTGACTGCAAGTAAACCGCGTATAACAAAGCCGCAGAGATCCACGCAATATAGTGTCCAATATAAATTCCGGCTGCAGTTGTCCATCCCACTGAAGGTTTTTCGGCGTATCTGAAAACAGATAAGTCGGACATCCCAACGTGCATCGCAGCATTGGCAAACCAGGACCATAAAAGAACATGCCAGAAAGTATATTTTATCTGCCCAGGAAAAGGTTCGCTACCTTCGCCCCAAATATTCCAGAAGTCAGAAAAACTAGCGACCTCAAGATTTATCAGGGAAACAATTCCGCACGCTACAAATGCTAATACTATTATTGGTGACATCCAGTTCGCTGCCTTTGCTACTGTATTATATCCACGGGCTGCAACTACAGAAATTACAGCGCCTATACATAAGACAATAACCACCCAGGTAAGGCTGTTGGGCATTGTATCTGTAAGACGTGGCATTTCCATATTAAATGGAATACCTACTGCTGTTGCAGAAATGGTAATCATGGCTCCTGCTAAAAAACAAAACAACAGTCCGTTGGATAAATTATAGACCGTGACCAATCTTTTTCCACAAATTTTTTCCAGATGATAATACAATGTATAGCGAAATTTTGTGCCAATTTCTGCAGTCAAAAAACGCCAGCTTAGTACAGCCAAAAGATTCCCGAGGAATAAACCTACAATTAAATCGAAGGCACTTACCCCGGTCGTTAAAAAAAGCGGACCGATTACAAATTCTGTTCCGGCAGCGTGTTCCCCGGCATACATTCCCAAGAAGCTTTTCCAGCTTTTCCATTGCGATTGGGGAACGGCCTGCCGTTCGAATTCACCTGAAGTTTCAACTTCAATTACTTCCTGTTCTATTTGGGCCTGACTCATATTTCAAATTAGTATTACAGTGTTACTTACCGCTCCCTGCGCACCAACCACCAGGGACTGCTCGATATCTGCGGTTTTAGATGGACCGGCAATGAATACTCCGTATCCTGTTCCGGATATGCTTATTTTTTGGTAAGCCTGGTGCATTGTTGGAACAATTTTTTTGTGATTAATAATCATTAAAGTATGCTCACAGGCAAAAGTCGATATTCGTTGTTTTAAGATGCTGTCATCAAACCATAATCCGCCGTTTTCTGCAACACCCAGTTTTGCTTCAGCAATAAAAAGATCAATAGGTTTCTGCGTGAAATCTACTTCTGAAGAATCTTTTTCGGAATTTAAAGTGTCGTAAAAAGTAGTTGCCAATGGATAATTTTCACTGATAAACTCCTTCAGGTAAGTTTGCAGAGGAACTTCAGAATCTATTATACTTACAACATTGCTCATATTGCCAGTGGAAACCGAAATGAAGTCTTTAATAAGTTCTTCCCGCGGCACATCATGCTGAAAAACAGATAAATCGGGCAACGCAACCAGTTCCGGCTTGTTCCTTTTTATTATTTCTAAAATCGCTGACTTACTCATTCCTGTTCTTTTTGTACCATTGCTTAAATCCTTCTTTTGGAGCATCGGGTAAATCGCGCTGTTTTCCCCATGTATTGAAATTATTATAAATCATAAATCCCGGTAAATTACGCAGTGATCCACGCGCGATTTTTCCTAAAGAATTATAAACCGAAGGGTTCTCAAAAATCCTTGTTGTAATTTTCAGCGGAATTGTCTTTGATTTCGGGAGTTGGTTATTCTTATAGATTTCCTGCCGCCATTTGTACAGCTGCTCATGAATATCAATTTTCACCGGACAAACATTGCTACAGGAGCCGCATAGAGTGGATGCAAAAGGTAAATCACTATATTCCTTAAGATTTTTGTTTGGTGATAAAATAGCACCTATAGGCCCCGGAATGGTAGAATGATAACTATGCCCTCCACTTCTCCGGTAAATCGGGCAGGTATTCATACAAGCTCCACAACGGATACATTTTAAACTGTTTCTGAAATCTTCTTTTCCCAGGTGGATACTTCTGCCATTATCAACAATCACCACATGCATTTCTGCACCGGGTCTTGGTTTGTGATAGTGGGAAGTATAAATGGTACTTGGCTGCCCAGTAGCACTCCTTGCGAGCAAGCGGATAAAAACACCCAAATGTTCAGCTTGCGGTAGGAGCTTTTCTATACCCATACAGTGGATTTGCACGGGAGCTGAATGACAACCCATATCTGCATTTCCTTCATTCGTGCATATGACCACTCCCCCGGTCTCTGCAATTCCGAAGTTCACTCCGGTAATGGCTGCATCGGCTTCAAAGAATTTATTTCTTAGATGTGTACGGGCCGCTTTAGTGAGATATGTAGGATCAGAATTGCCTTTTTCGGTACCCAATTTTTGATGAAAAAGTTCGCCTACTTCTTCTTTTTTAATGTGAATGGCCGGCAAGACCACATGGCTTGGCGGCTCTTTACGTAGCTGAATAATACGTTCCCCAAGATCTGTATCAATAATTTCGATGTCCTTTTCTTCCAGAAAATCATTCAGCTTACATTCTTCAGTAAGCATGGATTTGCTTTTTACGATTTTCCTGGCGTTGTGCTTTTCCAGAATTTTACCGATAATCTGGTTATGATCTGCTGCATCTTCAGCCCAGTGAACAATAACCCCGTTTTTCTTTGCTTCAGCTTCAAACTGTATGAGATAATTATCCAAGTTACTCAGTACATTGTCTTTGACCTGTGAAGCTGTTTCGCGCAATAATTCCCATTCAGGAAGTTGTTCTGCACTGGCATCTCGTTTTTCCCGTACATGCCACAATGCTTTATCATGCCAATCTGTACGAGCTTCGTCCTTTATAAAACTATCTGCTCTTTTCGAATGTTGGCTCATAATTGATCTCCGTTTAAAATATTGGCGATATGTACGATTTTGGGTCCGGATTTTTGTCTTTTGGCAATCCCCTGTAAATGCATAAGACAGGACATATCTCCGGAGGTGAGGACTTCTACATTATTTTGATTATGATCTGCCAAGCGATCTTTTCCCATTTTAACCGAAACTGCTTCTTCGGCAACGGCAAAAGTGCCACCAAAGCCACAGCATTCATCTGCCCTGTTAAGCATGGCCAGATCTATCCCGTCTACCATCTTTAAAACTTTGTCCCATTTGGAGGGAATATCATTCATTAATTCTGAAGGTTTCCCAAGGTACATTCCACGTAGGCCATGACAGCTTTGGTGCAGGCCTACCCTATGTGGAAAACTTGCCTCCAGATGATCAATTTTTAAAATGTCCACCAAAAATTCAACAATATCGAACGTCTGTTTCCGCAGATGTATAATTTCCTCTGTTTGCTTCACAATATCATAATGTGACCTTATGTGATGCACACAACTTGGGGAAGGAGCTACGATATATTGGCAGTTGTAAAAAAGACCGGCTAAATCATTATAAATCTTTTTGCCTTCCTGTTCCATACCACTATTGGCCATAGGTTGCCCACAGCAGGTTTGCTTTTCGGGAAAAATGACTTGACAATCATGCTTTTCCAGCAATTGAAGTGTTGCAATACCTACCTCTGGAAAAAACTGATCTATATAACACGGAACAAAAAGTCCTACTTTCATTAGTTCTACTTTCTAATATTTTATAATTCCAGAAAAAGCGGCATTAGCTTTTTCATTCTATAATTCTCTTTTAGAAATTTGGAGGTAACCTTTTTGTTAGATATTACCATAGCCGCACCCAATGCCGAGCCAAGAGGAGATTGCGTAGAAAGAATTTTAAATTTACTGAAGTGATGCGACATTAATTTCATAAAAACATCATTATCTGTAAACCCTCCATCAATATAAATCCTGTTAATATCTGAATTACCAATAGCCTTAGTAATGGTCTGGATTTGAAGCTCCATAAGTTCTATCATTAACTGATGATAAGCTTCCTCAAAAGTTTTAAAAGGCTCCAAGTCTGTTTTATGCAGTTGCTTTCTTTTAAGGGAAATCCCTTCAAATTTGAAGTATATCGAAGGTTTCTGCACCAGTTGGAGATATAATTCCTGATTAAACTTTACATTTCGATGATAACCGTATTCCTTTCCGTAATACTTACTTAAAATCTCTACCTGGATACGATATTCATTTCCCATAAAAAAGCGGGAAGCTTTTACCCGTTTACCATCCACCCTCAAATAATTAAGGCAGTTATTCTCAACATCTTCTTCCGATAATTTTTCAGAATTAAAAGGATTTAAAGCTATACTCCAGGTTCCTGTGGAAAGCAGTAAAAAAGGCTTCTTTTTACTTAAAATATAAGGTAATAAAGCGGAAGAACTATCATGAATACCTACTCCTATTTTTAATTTTTTCCCCTTATAAGAAGTATTCATACTTGCCGAAGTTGGAACTATAGGAGCCAAAATTTTATCCATTCCTTCCTTATAAACCCAACTATGATAATCTTCCTTCTCATAATCCCAAAGATTTGTATGACAGCCAATACTTGTATAATCACTAACAGGAATTCCTGTGAACAAATAAGATAAGTATTGCGGCAGGTGAAGACTATACCTTATTTTTTTAAATATATCCGGTCGTTTCTTCTTTAGCCAATATAACTGCATTCCAGAATTAAGCATTCCCGATTGTGGAGAAGCAGTTTCGGTTGCTACGGTAAGTTCACCTCCGTATTTAGCATAGAACTCATTAGAAACAGATCCTTCAATCGATTTCGTATAATTGTATAACGGAGTAAGCACTTTTCCGTTATGGTCTAAATGAACAAAGCTAGCACCATAAGAGGAAAAATTAACTGCTTTTACTTCATATTCCTCTTTCTCCAGAATGGCATCAAAGGTGGTTTTAATCCATTTTTGTAGCTCTTCTATATTTTCTGAAGCATAACCATCTTCATCTTTGGTTTCGGGCAGGCGTGTATACTCCCGAAAAACTTCCTTATAATTTTTATCAAACAGGAAGAATTTCTTATTCGTTTTACCGATATCAAAAACGGCTGTAACTTTTACTTGCGTCATTCTGAAAAAAAATTTACAATCCTGTGGCCAATGTTTTTGTTCCTCTTTCTTTTATAAGCTGCTTTCGAACTTCAAAATTGCGATAAGCTTGCAATGGATTAACAGCTGCTCCCGATTTCTCACGGGCGGCTTTTAAAATAGGACGAACATCGCTGCGGTAAGCATCCTGCAAAATTTCCTGGCATTTAACCACATCATTCTCCTGCTGGGCATTTCTTAGTGCTTTTTGATCAACCAGAAGAGCTTGTGTATAGGCGATTAAAATAGCTTCCAAAGACTGAATAAGATCTTCTAAAGGATCTTTGGTATTATGACTGGCATCTATCATCCAGGAGAAATCTGGGTTTTGCGGATTATTTTCCATTCCATAGACCAGCTCGTTAAAAATCAGGAACAAAGCATAAGGTTTAATAGAGCCTACAGTCACATCATCATCTCCGTATTTACTGTCGTTAAAATGAAAACCTCCCAGTTTGCCTTTAAGCATTAAAGTGGCTACAATTTGTTCAATATTTGTATTTGGTAAATGATGGCCTAAATCCACAAGGGTATAAGCTCTTTCTCCACAGGCATTGGCCAGCATAAAAGATGTACCCCAATCCTGGATTACAGTACTGTAAAAATTTGGCTCGTAAGGTTTATATTCAATGAACATTTTCCAGTCTTCAGGCATTGTTTCATAAATGCTTTTGAGACTTTTTTCAGTATTAATTAAAGCTGTTTGGAAATTATTCTGACCTGGAAAATTAGCACCATCTGCCAACCACACGGTTAAACTTTTGGATCCAAGTTCTTTTCCTATGTTAATAACATCTTTATTATGTTGAATAGCATATTCTCTCGCAGCTTCATCTGCACTACTCAATGAACCAAACTTATACGTTTCTTTAGCATCTGGTTGATCCTGAAAGGTATTGGAATTCATTGCATCAAAAGTAATTCCGTGGTCTTTTGCCACATCTTTTATAGCCTTCACATCGCCGGGAATATCCCAGGGAATGTGCAAGGAAACAGCTCCTGCCGATTTAGTGAGGGCGTGTAAAACCCCAATATCGTCCAGTTTTTGTTCTAAAGAAGCGGGTTCTCCTCCATACGAGAACCTCCCAAAACGGGTCCCGCCTGCACCCAATGCCCAGCTGGGAATAGCTACCTGAAAATCGGCAACTTTTTGGACGATCTCATCAAGGGTAATTCCCTTTTTTGAAAACTTGTTTCTTAGGAAATCAAGTTCTGAACTATAAGAATCTTCCTGTTTTTTATTTAATGCTGAAATATGATCAGTATTTATCTTCATTTTTATGACTTATCATTTAATTAAAATAGAGCCTCACCGTCTTGATTTACTATCAAAACCTGTGAGGCCATATTTGACTAACTAACAAACTAACCAACTTTTAATCTTATCTTACAAAAGCATTGGCCATACCACCATCTACATTAATAGTGTTTCCTGTGCTTTTCTCCAGAATTCCTACACAGACAAATACACCATTGGCAATGTCTTCCGGCAGGATAATTTCATTTAATAAATTTCTTTTAGCATAATGTTTAGGCAAGTCTTCTACTTTTATTCCATGAGCCTTGGCACGACCTTCAGCCCAATCTCCTTCCCATATCTTACTACCTACGATTACACCATCAGGATTTACAGTGTTCACCCGAATTTTGTCTTCCCCAAGTTCCGCAGCCAGTAAACGTGTCATATGCTGTTGTGCAGCTTTTGCTGTTCCATAACCTACATTATTAGGTCCTGAAACCAATCCGTTTTTACTTGCAATATTTACGATATCACCTCCAAAACCCTGTTTTTTCATTATGGCAACTCCTTCCTGAGCCATTAAAAACTGCCCTTTAACTAAAACATCCTGAAGTAAATTCCAATCTTTTAGTGTTGTATCCTCAAGAGATTTAGAGATGGCAAGTCCCGCAGAATGAACTATAATATCTACGCCTCCAAAAGCTAAACAGGCTTGTTTATAAGCCTCTTCAATAGAATCCCCATTAGTAACATCACAAATAGCTCCTGCCACCTGGTCTTTCTTATATGTTTTCAGGGCTTCCTTAAGGGCATCTTCAGTTACATCTGTAAGCACAACATTTGCTCCTTCTTTTACAAGTTTATCAGCTATTGCTTTCCCTATTCCTCCGGCTGCACCGGTAACAATGGCCACCCTTCTTGAAAGCGGCTGTTCCGCAGGCATACGCTTTAGCTTCGCTTCTTCCAGGAGCCAGTATTCTATGTCAAAAGCTTCCTGTCTTGGCAGTGAAGTATATGCTGTAATGGCTTCAGCACCACGCATCACATTAATGGCGTTTACGTAGAATTCACTGGCCACCCTGGTGGTTTGTTTATTCTTAGCGAAGCTGAACATCCCAACACCTGGATAAATAATAATCACAGGGTTTGGATCTCTTACCGCAGGACTGTTATCATGTTTACAGTTCTCGTAATATTCCTGGTAATCCTCCCGATATTGGGCAAAAGCAGGTTCTAACTTTTTTAATACCTCTTCTGTATCATCCACATCTTCAGAAGCATTTAAGTTTAGAATAAGAGGTTTAATTTTCGTCCGTAGAAAATGATCTGGACATGAGGTTCCCATAGGAGCCAGCCTTTCAAGATCATGACTGTTAATATACTGCAATACAGTATCACTATCTGTAAAATGACCAATCATTTTATTTTCCGAAGAAGCCAATCCGCGTAACAGAGGCATTAACTTTGCAGCCTTTTCCTTCCTTTCTTCTGAAGGTAGACTTTTTATCTTCTGCCCGCCAAAAACTTCACCATTTTCTTTGATTTTCTTCTCAATATATTCTGAAGCTGTTTCAATAACCTCAAGACTGTTTATATAACAATCATAAGACGTATCACCCCAGGTAAAAAGGCCATGACTTCCCAAAACAATACCTCTTATACCTGGATTTTCTGCAAGACATTTTTCCAGCTGAAGACCCAAGTCAAAACCGGGTCTTTGCCATGGCACCCACCCCATTGCGTCTCCCCAAATTTCTTTGGTCACCTTCTCGCTATCCTTTGCTGCTGCAACAGCAATTAAAGCATCAGGATGCAGGTGATCTATATGTTTAAATGGAAGCAAACCATGCAAAGGAGTATCTATAGACGGAGCTTTACTGTTCAAATCGTAGATACAGTGATTGAAAAGTCCAACCATCCTATCCTCATCTTCAAGACCTCTGTAAACATTCTTAAGATCCCTTAATCTTTCTGTATACAAACCAGCAATACCAGACCTATCCAAAGTTCCAATATCCCCACCAGAGCCTTTAACCCACATTACTTCCACATCCTCGTTTGTGAGCGGATCTTTCTCAATAGTTTTGCAACTTGTATTACCACCACCATAATTGGTAATTCTCAAATCGGCTCCTAATATATTGGATCGGTACAGGAATAAAGCGACCTGGTCATCGCCTAAATCGGCAGCTTTTTTCTCATCCCAGAGATAGTCTACGTATTGAAATGTTTTTTCCATAATTTTATCTAAAAGTTAACATCATATTCAAAAGTAATTTATAAAAATCAAGCGGCTATCCTGTGGTGTACTGCAATTAAAAAGTTTTCTTATAAATCATTTCAAAATGAATTTTTATACTACCTTTATGTTAATAATCTCCTAAAAATTAAATACTCCTATTTTTTAAACATGACTCAAACTTTTGATATAAAGATTAATGCGAATTCCCGTATTCCGAAATATAAACAAATAGTAGATTCTATTATTGCTGATATTTCCAATGGGAATCTAAAAGTTGGAGAAAAGATACCTTCAATTAATGAACTTAGCGAGAGTTGTTACCTTTCAAGAGATACTGTGGAAAAAGCTTATAAACAGCTAAAGAAACAGAAAGTTATTATTTCTGTAAAAGGAAAAGGTTACTACACCACTAAAACAGATTTAATTTCAAAATCTAATATTTTTTTCCTGGTTAATAAATCCAGTACTTATAAAATGATGATCTACAATTCCTTTGTAGAGGCGATTGGAGTTAATGGACATGTAAACATGTACATATATCATTGTGACGAATCCTTATTTATAAAAGCATTGGAAAAAAATTTAGGTGCTTATGATTATTATGTTGTTATGCCTCATTTTAGAGATGAGAACTCCAATCATGTAAGCTATACAGAAGACGTCCTTTCAATTTTGGAGCAAATCCCTAAAGATAAACTGTTGATGTTGGATAACACTAAACCGGGAATTAAAGGAGAATATGGATCTATTTATCAGGACTTTCAGAACGATATCTACAGAGCTCTTAAGGAAGGTTTAGAGAAAATTAGAAATTATGATAAGCTAATCCTGGTCTATCCTGATAAGTCAGCTAATCCTTATCCCCGACGAATTTTAAAAGGTTTTCAGCAGTTTTGTAGGGAATATGATCTTGATTATGAAGTATTGGAAGAGATATATGATGATATGGAACTTCTGAGTAAAGATGTTTATATAACCATTCAGGAGCGGGATTTGGTAAACCTGGTGCGCCAGATAAGAAAGAAAGATCTGACCTTAGGAAAAGATATTGGAATTATTTCTTACAATGAAACACCTTTAAAAGAATTATTAGGAATAACAGTTATTAGCACAGATTTTAAAGCAATGGGAGAATGTGCAGCTTATATGGTTTTGAAAAATAAAAAAGAAAGGGTTAAAAATGTATTTAAGTATATAGAGAGAAATTCTGTTTAGAAATTTTTCTTCCTTAAAGGGAGATAGTTTTTTTCCTTTTCTGATTAGCTAGAATATAAGCCTGAGCTGAATTCAAAATTTTATATAATTATTTATTCCAGATACGCTATAAATTTGCCGGCACACTGTCCGCTCATTCATTTAACAAATTAATATATTAATATCATGACTCGTACCAGGATTCTCATCTATAAAACCGCCTTCTTGTGTTTTGCTTTTATCCTTTTTCAATCTTGCGGGAGCTCTGAAGCAAATGAGACGCCATGGAAAAGTTTATTTGACGGAGAAACTCTTCAGGGTTGGACCACATCAGGAGGGGAAGCAAAATATAGAATAGAAAATTCTGCTATTATAGGCTCTACTGTACATAACACACCCAATACCTTCTTAACTACGGAAGAAAATTACTCGAATTTTATTTTAGAATTGGAGTTTAAAGTTGATTCCAGCATGAATTCTGGAATTCAAATAAGAAGTAACAGTAATGAACAATATATGGATGGCCGGGTGCATGGTTACCAGGTAGAGATTGATCCTTCAGAAAGAGCATATAGCGGTGGCATCTATGATGAAGCAAGGCGGGGTTGGTTAGTGACTTTAGAGGGAAACAAAGAGGCCCAGGCTGCCTTTAAACAAAATGAATGGAATAAATATAGAATAGAAGCCATAGGAGACACCATAAAAACGTGGATTAACGGAGTTCCTGCCGCTCATCTTATTGATGAAAAAACCTCCAGTGGATTTATTGCGCTTCAGGTACATAGCATTGGACAAAATGACAGGGAGGGTACCGAGATTATGTGGAAGAATATAAAAATTCTTTCTGAAGATATTGAGCAATATTCCACAGATACTCCCTTAGAACCTGTTACCACAAGGAATAGCTTAACTGGAAATGAAGAAAACAACGGCTGGGAACTTTTGTGGGATGGAGAAACCACAGAAGGTTGGCGCGGAGCCAGATTGGATAAATTTCCCGAAGAAGGTTGGATAATAGAAAACGGTGAACTTATTGTTCTTTCTTCCGGTGGACAAGAATCTGCTGCTGGAGGAGATATAGTAACGACCGAATTGTACGGTGATTTTGAACTGAAATTTGACTTCAAATTAACAGAAGGTGCCAACAGCGGTGTTAAATATTATGTAGATACGTATATTAACAAAGGTCCAGGTTCTTCCATTGGTCTGGAATATCAAATTCTGGATGATGAAACCCATCCAGATGCAAAACTTGGTAACCACGAGGGAAGTCGTACTCTTGCCTCTTTATATGATCTAATTCAGGCAGATCCGGAGAAGCCTGTAAACCCTGTTGGAGAATGGAATTCAGGCCGCATTGTCTCCAAAGACAACCATGTAGAACATTGGTTAAACGGGATGAAAGTTCTGGAATACGAAAGAAAAAGCAACGATTACCGGGAACTGGTTGCAGAAAGCAAATATGATCAATGGCCGAATTTTGGAGAAAAAGATAAGGGGCATATCCTGTTACAGGATCACGGGGATCGTGTCGCTTTTAAAAACATTAAGATCAAAAACCTCTAAATCTGAATAATGGCTTCAAGAAGAGATTTTATAAAAAAAACAACCTTAGGCAGTGCAGGGATGGCCGTAGCAGGATCGGCAATGGGAATGTCTGCCCAAAGTTATAGACGTATTATTGGCGCTAATGAGAGAATTTATATAGCAATTGCAGGACTTGGGCGTAGGCTGGGAGCTTTTTATGAACCCATAGCCAAAAAAGAAGCTAATGTAGAATTGATTTACTTGTGTGACGTAATGGAAAGCCAACGTCATAAAGCCCTGGAGAAGTTTTCAGAACATATCGATTATAAACCCAAACTGGAGAATGATATAAGAAAAGTAATTGATGACCCTAAAGTAGATGCCTTAATAAATGCCACTCCGGATCATTGGCATACCCCCGGTTCAATTCTTGCCATAAAAGGAGGAAAACATGTATATGTAGAAAAACCTTCAAGCCATAATATGGAAGAAAATGAACTGCTTGTAGAAGCTGCTGATAAATATCAAAAAGTGGTTCAAATGGGGAATCAACAGCGATCTTCAGATCATACTATAGAAATAATTAATGACATTCACAGTGGGGTAATTGGCACTCCTTATAAAGCAGTTGCCTTTTATACCAACGCACGTGGGGAAGTCCCACTTCAGAAAAAAGTTCCCGTGCCGCAGGGACTGGATTGGGATCTTTGGCAGGGACCTGCTCCCCGACGCCAGTACACCGAAGAAACCTGGGATTACAACTGGCACTGGTACGGCTGGCAGTACGGAACTGCAGAAACCGGAAATAATGCTACTCACGAACTGGACATTGCACGTTGGGCTTTACAGGTGGACTTTCCTCTGTATGCAGATGTGGAAGCAGCGAAGCGGCATTTTTTAAATGATGGCTGGGAAATGTATGATACCATGGAAGCCACCTTTAAATTTCCGGAGAACAAGATTATTCAGTGGGACGGCAAAAGCCGTAATGGCTATGATACATATGGAGGAGGTCGCGGTACAATTATTTACGGTAGCGAAGGAAGTGTTTTTATTGACAGGGAAAAATATATTCTTACCGATAGAACAGGTAAAGTAATTAAAGAATATCATTCCGGCTCCAGTGAAGCCGGCACTGCTCTTGGTGGAGGAGGCGATGTATCAACATATCATGTGATGAACTTTCTTGATACTATAAGAGGAAAAGAGAACCTTAATGCTCCTATTGACGATGCTAACGTAAGCATGGCAATGGTGCATTATGCAAATATTGCATCCAGAATAGGAAGAGGTTTTGAAATTGATGACAAAACGGGACGTATGTTTGATCGTGACGCCATGAAGTTATGGAGTAGAACTTACGAACCCGGATGGAAACCTGAAGTATAGATAGAGGGAAGAGATTTTAGTAGAAAGTACCAGAGCTATTCTTTCACATAATTAACATCATTTGATTCCTTATTCTGAAATGATCAAATTCTTCATATAGCTCTTCGATTATCTGTTGATTCGTGTCGTAACCTTCCTGTTATTAAAGACATTGCTGACGTAGAAAAGTAGGAACACGTATGGCCATTTTATTCCTATGTCTGTTATTTCCAATTCTTGAGCTACTCAGTGTATACTTAAAGCCCTATAATTGAATATGCCTTTTTTCGGAACTATCAGAAGCGGATATTAAAAGCTAGTAAAAGAAATGGATTAAAATCAATCATCACAGTACAGGACAGTTTTATTTCATCTATAGTCTATTTTAGTCAAATCTTTGGTTAAACTTAATTTCCCATAAATTAATGGTACTGAACGAAAGAATAGCCTTCTTGTATTAATTATGAAATATAAAATTAAAATTTGCCTCCTACTTCTTTTCGCCACTTTTAAACAAAATGCGCAAACATCACAAGAAAGAAATTTCAGCTTCGGCACAAATTGTCCAGAAAAGGAAAAAGGGGTTGTAATATCTGATGCTCATGTTTTTGAAGAATCAAAAGACGATTATTTTTTCGACTATGGCACCGCCGGGAAAGTGACTTTCGAAGAAGATGCCTTTACCGCAAGTTCCCCTGTTTACTTTTCGATAAAGCTTCCGGAAGACAACTACAAAGTTACTGTCGAATTTGGTAGTGAAAACAAGGATTCCAGAACAACGGTAAAAGCCGAGTCCCGCCGCTTGATGCTAAATCAGGTAACTGTTCCAAAAGGGGAAAGCAAAACAAGGACGTTCATAGTAAACTTACGTACCGTAAACGAGGTAAACGGTCAAAAAGATATTAATATCAAACCCCGTGAAGAGGATGATCTTAACTGGGACGACAAATTAACCTTGGAATTCCTTGGGGAAGTGGCCGTAAAAAGCATTAGCATAGAAGAAGCAGCCGGTGTAACGAATATTTTCCTGGCAGGGGATTCCACGGTAACAGATCAGGATTTCGAGCCTTGGGGATCATGGGGGCAAATGATTACCAGGTATTTTACACAAGATGTTGTGATTGCAAATTATGCAGCTTCCGGTTTGTCACTTAATTCCTTTAAAGGAGGAAAGAGACTGGATAAAATCCTTTCACTAATGAAACCCGGGGATTACTTGTTCATAGAATTTGGCCATAATGATCAAAAAGAAAAAGGGGAAGGAAAAGGCCCCTGGCAGTCTTACACAAATTCACTTATTGAATACATTCAAGCTGCAAGGGAAAAAGGCGGAATCCCTGTCCTGGTTACTCCTACTCAAAGACGCCATTTTAAAGAGGACAAAAACTTAAAGGACACCCACGGGGATTATCCAGCTGCCATGAGAAAAGTAGGAAAAGATATGGATGTGCCTTTAATAGATATTACTGAGATCACCACCCAAATGTATGAGGCCTGGGGAGCGAGCCTCTCCCGTAAAGCTTTTGTGCATTATCCTGCAAATACCTTTCCGGGACAGGATGATGAGTTAAAAGATGACACGCACTTTAACAGTTTTGGTGCAAACGAAGTTGCTTTAGCAGTAATAAATGAGATCAGGAATTCAGATCTAAAGCTAAAAGAATTCATTAAACCTGAAGTACCTGTTTATAATCCGGAAAAACCCACCGACCCTTCAACCTGGAGCATTCCGTCAAGTTCTAGGTTTGAAGCTACCAAACCTGAAGGAAATTAATTAGAAGAAAAACAGAATGACTACTCTAAATATTAAGTTTTACAGCCTCTTGATGATCCTTTGCGGCAGCATTTCTATTGGCATAGCTCAACAGACAGAAAAAATCTATCTCTCTGGAGAAAGTTTCGAAGAACCGGTAGAATGGGATTTCATGGTAACAGATGGCATGAACAGTAATAAATGGTCCAAGATCAATGTACCTAACCAATGGGAATTGGAAGGTTTTGGCACTTATACGTACGGTAGATGGTATAAGGAGCTGGAACAGGACGAACCCAGTAAAGAAGAAGGCTTTTACAAATATGAATTTGAAATTCCACAAAGCTATAAAGGCAAGGCTGTCAAAATTGTTTTTGGTGGCGCCATGACCGACACAGAGGTGAAAGTAAACGGAAAACTTGTGGGTCCAAAACACCAGGGAGGTTTTTACCAATTTGAATACGACATTAGCGACTTCCTTGACTACGGAAATAAAAACCTACTCGAGGTACATGTATGGAAACATTCTGAAAACCATAATGTGAATCGTGCTGAACGTTACGCCGACTGGTGGTTGTTTGGTGGAATTTATCGTTCCGTATGGCTGGAAATAAAACCTAAGTCCCATATCGAACATTTTGCCGTTGATGCCAGAATGGATGGCTCTCTGACTGCCGAAGTGGATTTAAAAAATATTCCTGAAAATGCTCAAATTGAAGCTTCAATTCTTCCTTTAAGAGAAGAAAACGGGGATTTTGAGACTTTTAGTTTCCCCATTTCAGAAAACTCGAGTAAGGATACCATTCATGCAAAATGGGAGAACGTAAAACCATGGAATCCCGAAGATCCTAATTTGTATAAATTAAAGCTGAAGCTTACCCAAAATGGAAAAACCCTACATGAAGCTACAGAGCGTATAGGTTTCCGTACACTCGAATTTCGTAAAAAAGATGGTATCTACGTAAACGGCACTAAAATACTTATGAAAGGAGTAAACCGACATACAATATGGCCGGAATCCGGGAGAAGCACCAGTAAAAGAATAAGCGTAATGGACGTGAACCTCATCAAGGACATGAACATGAATGCGGTACGCTTCCACTATCCGCCGGATAAGCATTTCCTGGAGGTCTGTGATTCGCTGGGATTATTTGTTCTAAATGAACTTGCAGGATGGCAGAATCCATACGATACAGAGACCGGCACCAAACTTGTCAAAGAAATGGTACAGCGTGATGTAAACCACCCTTCCATCATCATTTGGGATCAGGGAAACGAAGGCGGTTGGAATTATGAACTTGATTCGGTTTTTCACGAATACGACCCTCAGAAACGGATTGTTATTCATCCCTGGGCCGACTTTGATGGCTGGGATACGCACCACTACCCTACTTACCTAACCGGTATGCACAGGTTTAATAGTGGGGAGAACGTTTTCTTCCCAACTGAGTTTATGCATGGTACTTATGACAACGGCCATGGAGCCGGACTCGATGATTTCTGGGATCGTTATACAGAAAGTCCGTTGTTTGCAGGAGGATTTCTATGGGTATTTAATGACGCCGCCGTCTTACGTACAGATTGGGAAGGAGAACAAAAGTATGATTCAAAAGGAAACTTAGCCCCAGATGGAATTTTAGGTCCTTTTCGTGAAAAAGAAGGCAGTTTCTACACCATTAAGGAAGTTTGGGCACCAATCCAGTTTGAACCCAGGCTCATATCTGAAACTTTTGACGGTTCTTTTCTTGTTACAAACGATTTCCTGTTCAATAATCTAAACAGTGCAAGAATGGAGTTCCGGGTAAAAAAAGCATCTGAAAATACTTTTTATTCTAATATTGAACCCGAAACAATTGCATCCGGAGAGGTTTCCCTTCCTGATTCTGAACCGGGAGAAACCCGAAAAATAAAGTTTGATGTGCCTGCAGGTTTTTTTGAAGCCGACTGGCTGGAGATTACAGCCTGGGACAAACACGAGAGAGAAATATATACCTGGACATGGCCCATTCATCGTGCAGAATATTTTGCAGAAAAATTTCTACTGAAGCAAGAAGCTCCTGCTACTGCCAGTGTAGAAAAAAAGCAGGACGAAATTATTCTTTCTGGTGGAGACATTGAAGTAAAAATTAGCGCTGAAACCGGCGAAATTCTTCAGGTCGAAAATGGGCAAAATAAGATACCCTTTTTAAATGGCCCCCACCCTGTAGGAATGAAGGCAGAAGCGCAAAAAGCGAACATCTACAGGGAAGATGGAAAAGCTATCTGTGAAATAGAATACGCCGGGGGGATCCACAGCATAAAATGGACGATGCATCCGGATGGACGACTAAAAATGGAAATGATCGCCTTGAAAAACGCCCGTGGAGGCGACGGTTTCGATGGAGCTTTCTTTGAAGACAATATTGACAAATTTGGGATCACTTTTGATTTTCCCGAAGAGGGAGTCGAAGGGTTTAAATGGCTGGGAAAAGGTCCTTTCAGGGTTTGGAAGAACAGATTGAAAGGAACAGAATATAACATCTGGGAGAAAGAATATAACACTACCATCACCGGGGAAAGTTTTGAAAATCTTATTTATCCCGAATTCAAAGGATATCATGCAAACGTGATTGGAGCACACCTGAAGGCAGGGGAAAACAGTTTTCGAGTGTTTAGTGAAAATGACAAGCTGTTCCTAAGATTATTCACGCCTGATGAGCCGAAAAATGCAATTTCTAACGTTAGCCCTTATCCAGAATTTCCGCCGGGGGATATCTCCTTTATGTACGAGATCCCGGGAATGAGAGCTTTCAAACCTCTGTCACACCAAGGTCCAAGCAGCCAACCTACAAATATCAGGATTAAGAGTGGTGATGAAGGCATTAAAATGAATCTCTGGTTCGATTTTAGAAATTTTTCAGAATAAAAGTCTAGTAATGAAAACCATAAAATCTTTTAGTTTAATAATAACTCTCATAATACTGAGCTGTAATCAGAATAATTCCGAGGAAGATAAACCGACGGTCTATCTCGTGGGTGATTCTACCGTAAAAAACGGACAAGGAGATGGAGCCGGCGGCCTATGGGGCTGGGGCGTTTTTATAGTTCAATTTTTGGACACTACTAAGGTGAATGTTCAAAACCATGCCCTTGGAGGCACCAGTAGCCGGACTTTTCAAGCTAAAGGACTATGGGAGCCTGTCAAGGACAGCCTAAAGAAAGGAGATTATGTTTTAATTCAATTTGGACATAATGACTCTGGTCCTATAAATGACGATTTTCGTGCCAGGGGCACAATTAAAGGAATAGGAGAAGAAACTGAAGAAATAGATAATATGCTAACGGGAGAACATGAAGTTGTTCATTCCTACGGCTGGTATATCCGCAAAATAATCCAGGATACCAAAGAAAAAGGTGCAATTCCTATTGTAATGTCCCCCATTCCACGAAATGATTGGAATAACGGCAAAGTTCCCCGTAACGCAGATTCCTATGGTGGCTGGGCAAAACAAGTAGCAGAGGAAGAAAACGTGACCTTTATAGACCTTAACGAGAAAATGGCTTCTGCTATGGAAAGCAAAGGTGAAGAAAATGTCACCGGAATTTACTTTTACGATAGAGACCACACTCACACTTCAGCAAAAGGAGCAGTTATGGCAGCATCACTGGTAGCAGAAGGAATTAAAGAAAGTGAAAATTCCCTGCAGGCATATATTCTGGAAAACCCTGAAATTAAACTTCCTCCTAAAAAGGATGTATATATCATCGGAGATTCCACAGTGGCAAGTAACAATGACACCTTAGTTGGCTGGGGAGTGCCTATTGATAAATATTTCGATACTACCAGAGTTGATGTTTACAACAAAGCACGCGGCGGGAGAAGCAGCCGTACATTTAGAGGGGAAGGCCTATGGAATGCAGTTGAAGAAAATTTAGATGAAGGTGATTTCGTCCTCATCCAGTTTGGACACAATGATGGTGGCCATATTGATCAACCTAAATATCGCGGTTCTTTAAAAGGGATGGGAGATGAAACCCAGACTGTGGAATTTCAAAATGATAGTACTGAAATTGTCCACACCTATGGCTGGTACATGAAAAAATATATTGAAGAAGCTAAAGCTAAAGGTGCCACTCCTATCGTGCTAAGCATGATTCCAAGAAATATCTGGCATGGTAACCAGGTAGAACGTAACGGAGACAGCTATGCTGGTTGGGCCAAAGCAGCCGTGCAGGAAGCTGGAGGCTACTTTATAGACTTAAATGATTCCATAGCTAAGAAGTATGAAAACTTAGGACATCAGGAGGTGCAGAATTATTTTCCTAAAGACCATACCCATACAAATATGGAGGGTGCAGAATTAAATGCTTTAATAGTCGCTAAAGCTTTGGACCAACTTAAAGGCAGCGGAATAAGAGATTACATTTTTATTCCTGAAGAAGAAACCGAAGAATAAGGTAAATACTTAATAATTGTCATTTAAAAAATTCATAATGAAACTTCCATCAAACTCTTTTCTGAAGAAAATGTTTAGCTTCCTCCTGCCCGGATTAATACTAACGGTCTTCTCATCTGTTAATGCCCAGGAGTTCCACCGCAAGGAATATAATTTTAATTCGGACTGGAAATTGAAACAGGGGGACATTGATGGAGCAGAAAATCCCCGGTTTAACGACAGAAGTTGGGAAGAAGTAACACTTCCCCATGCCTACAATCAGGAAGAGGCTTTCGAGAAATCCATTGAAGAACATTCTACCGGAATTGTCTGGTACCGGAAAAAATTTAAACTTCCCGAAGAAGCTAAAGGCAAAAAAGTGTTTCTTGAATTTGAAGGGATACGTCATGGAGGAGAAATCTTTTTAAATGGCAAAAAAATTGGTCTTCACGAAAACGGGGCGATGGCCTTCGGACTTGATATTTCCGATCTTGTAAATACCGGGAATAAAGAAAATACTGTTGCGCTGCGCATTGACAACAGCTGGGATTACCGTGAGAAAGCCACCAACGCGAAGTACCGGTGGAATGACAAAAATTTCAATGCCAATTATGGAGGAATTCCGAAAAACGTTATGCTGCACATAACCAATGAAACTTATCAGACGCTGCCATTGTATTCCAATCTAGAAACTACCGGAACTTATATCTATCCTTCAGAATTTAATATTCCCAATAAAACCGCAAGAATTAATATAGAATCCCAGGTTAAAAACGAAAGCAATTCCAATAAAAACATTTCCCTTGAAGTTGAAGTTTTCGATATGGACGGGAACTCTGTGGGAATTTTTTCCTCTCAACCTGTTACAATGGCTCCTGGGGAAATTAAAATGTTAAAAGCAGACAAGAACCTACAAGACCTGGAATTCTGGAGCTGGGGCTATGGATATCTCTACGACGTGGCAACGCGACTAAAGGAGAATAATGAAATTATTGATGATGTGTCTACAAAAACCGGCTTCAGAAAAACAGATTTTAAAGATGGTAAAATTTGGTTGAACGATCGGGTGCTTCAAATGAAAGGCTATGCCCAGCGAACCAGCAATGAATGGCCTGCAGTCGGGATGTCTGTTCCGGACTGGATGAGTGATTTCAGCAATAAATTAATGGTTGAAAGTAACGCCAACCTGGTAAGATGGATGCACATAACCCCTTGGAAACAAGACGTAGAATCCTGTGATCGAGTAGGTTTAATTCAGGCAATGCCCGCAGGGGATTCTGAAGGGGATTCCAAAGGTGCAAACTGGGATCAGCGTGCGAGTCTTATGCGCGATGCGATTATTTACAACCGGAATAATCCCAGCATTATCTTCTATGAATCCGGAAATGATGCCATCAGCGAACCTCATATGCGCGAAATGAAAAGCATACGGAACACCTTCGATCCTCATGGCGGCCGCGCCATCGGTTCGCGGGAAATGCTGGACAGCCGGGAAGCAGAATACGGTGGGGAAATGCTTTACATTAACAAAAGCGCAAATATTCCCATGTGGGCAACCGAATATTCACGAGATGAAGGTCTGCGAAAATACTGGGATGAATATACTCCTCCATTTCATAAAGAAGGAGACGGGCCGCTCTATAAAGGAGAACCCGCTCGTGCATACAACCATAACCAGGATGCCCATGCCATAGAAAACATTGTACGTTGGTATGATTACTTCAGAGAACGTCCCGGAACAGGCGAAAGGGTAAGCTCAGGCGGAGTGAATATTATTTTTTCCGATTCCAATACCCACCACCGCGGGGAAGGAAATTACCGTGGCAGCGGAGAAGTAGATCCTATGCGTATACCTAAAGATGGCTTTTTTGCTCACCAGGTAATGTGGGATGGATGGGTTGACATAGAGGATCATAGTTCCCACATCATTGGCCACTGGAATTATAACGATACTATTGTAAAAGATGAGTATGTAGTGTCTACGGGGGATAAGGTCGAGCTTTTTCTGAATGAAAAATCCTTAGGTTTTGGTGAACAATGTCATAGGTTCTTATTTACATTCGATAATGTTGATTTTGAACCCGGAACTTTAAAAGCAGTGAGTTATGATGCTGAAGGGAAAATTTTAAGTGAAACTGAAAAGAATACTGCAGGAGAGCCGGCAGCGATTAAACTAACACCTAGAGTTTCCCCTACAGGTTTTTTAGCCAATGGTGCAGACATAGCTTTAATAGATGTAGAAGTAGTAGATGCAGAAGGAAATCGTGTTCCTACTAATAATTCCGAAATAAATTTCGAATTAAAGGGACCCGGTAAATGGCTGGGAGGAATTGGTTACGGACCCGGAAACGATATTCTATCCAAAGATCTTGCAGTAACGAACGGAATAAACCGTGTGATGGTTCAATCTCTTAACAATGCGGGAAAAATTACAATAACTGCAACAGCCGATGGATTGAATTCCTCTGAAGTAGTATTACAAACTATTCCTTTTGAAACAAAAAACGGACTTGCAGAACATCTCCCGGGAGACGGCCTACCTTTCAATCTTGAACGCGGCCCTACTCCATCAACTCCTTCATATACTAAAAAGAGAAATCCGGTATTTATAGCAAGTGCAACCGCCGGCTCAAATGAAGAGGAAGTCTATAGAAGTTTCGATGATAATGAACTGAGTGAATGGACCAATGATGGAAGAATAAACACAGGGTGGATAAATTATGAATTTGTTCAACCTTCTCAAATATCCCAGGTGGTGATAAAACTTACAGGATGGAGAACCAAAAGTTATCCAATTAGGATTACGGCCAATGGAAAAGAATTGTACGAAGGTGAAACCGAAAGAAATTTAGGATATCTCACTATTCCTGTAGAAACTGTCATGACAGAAAATGTGAAAATCGAGTTAATTGGAGCAAATTCAGAAGAAGATGCTTTTGGAGATATCACTGAAATAGATCCCACCAAAGAACTGGATCTTTACAAAGATAAAGAGGCCGCAAACGCCAAAGGACAGTTGCGAATTGTTGAAATAGAATTCTATGAATAAAATCAGCTTAGTAATTTTTCTGATGTTTTCAATGATTTCTGCTGTTGGGCAGGAAACTCAGAGTGATTTTGTCATTTCCGGACCTAATGAAATTGTCACTATTGTTTATGATGAAAACGCTTCTTCATTGGATTCAATTTCAGCTAATTTACTGGCAGAGGATATCTACCAGATAACAGGTAAGAAACCGTCGGTTATTACCAATGCTGCAAATATTCAGGGTAATTTTATCGCTATTGGAGCTATTAAATCCGATTTTATAGCTCAGTTTTTAAGAAATGAAATGCTTCCTTCCGAATTTCACAAACAAAAGGAAAGTTTTGTTCATAAAACCATCCAGAACCCAAAATCTAACAACGACCAGGTTCTTGTAATTGCAGGAACCGATCCAAGAGGAACAGCTTATGGAGTTTTTGAATTTTCAGAAAAAATAGGAGTTTCTCCGTGGTACTGGTGGGCAGATGTGCCCGTGGATAAAAAAGAAGAAATTGTTCTAAATGATCCTGATTTTTTTTCCGAAGAACCCAGCGTGGAATACCGCGGAATCTTTTTAAACGATGAAGATTGGGGGCTGCAACCCTGGGCTGCTAAAACTTTTGAACCTGAAGTTGGTGATATTGGACCCAGAACTTACGCAAAGATTTTTGAACTATTGCTGCGGCTGAAGGCAAATACTATCTGGCCGGCAATGCATCCCAGCACAAAAGCCTTTTTTCACTACCCCGGCAACCCGGAAATGGCAAAAATGTATCACATAGTTTTGGGCAGTTCTCATGCAGAACCTATGCTGCGCAACAATGTGGATGAGTGGGATAAAGAGAAAATGGGATCTTTTAATTATCTCTCCAATCAGGAGAATGTTCAGCAATATTGGGAAGAAAGGGTTAAAGAGGCATCCAATCTCGATGCTATTTATACCGTTGGGATGCGTGGCATTCATGACAGCGGTATGGAAGGTGTGGAAGGTATTGAAGAAGCCACCGCTAACCTTCAAAATGTCATTAATGATCAGCGGGCAATGCTTGCCAAACACAATGATCAAAAAATTGAAGAAATCCCACAGGTTTTTACTGTTTACAAAGAAGTACTTGATCTTTATGATCACGGGCTGGATCTACCGGAAGATGTTACCATTATGTGGACTGATGATAACTACGGCTATATTCGTCGTCTCGCCAGCGAAAAAGAACGTGCAAGAAAAGGCGGCAGCGGAGTGTATTATCATGCTTCTTACTGGGGGCGTCCTCATGATTATTTATGGTTAAGTACTACCCATCCCGGCCTGATAAGGGAGGAAATGATGAAGGCCTATCAAACTGGTAATAAGAAGATCTGGATCCTTAATGTAGGTGATATAAAGCCCGCAGAATATAACATGCAGTTGTTTATGGATATGGCTTATGATGCCACAAAATTTGAAGATCCAGAATACGTAACAGAGCATTTAAAATCTTTCTATTCATCTACTTTTGGAAAAGATTTTGGATCGAAAATTGCCAATTTGAAGATGGCGTATTACCAACTGGCTTTTGAGCGTAAGCCGGAGTTTATGGGTTGGAGCCAAACGGAACCCACTACACAAACAGATACTACAGCTTATAGTCCGTTTTATTGGGGTGACGAAATTTCCAAGAGAATTAAGAGCTATAATGAACTGGAGGAGAACGCAGAGGAAATTAAGCAGCAGTTAGCCTCTAAATATCAGGATGCGTTTTTTCAACTGGTATACTATCCTGTAAAAGGCGCTTCTTTTATGAATAAGAAGTTTCTCTACCGCGATCTCGCCATAAAATATCAACAGCAGAAACGTCTGGAAGCAAAGGAAAACGCAGCATTATCTTTGCAGTATTATGACAGCATTATTGAAATTACTAAAAATTATAATAAGGAAATTGCCAACGGAAAATGGGAGCATATGATGGATATGCAACCGCGAAGATTGCCCGTTTATTCCAAACCTGAAATTTCACTTAAAACTTTAGAAGAAAAAAGCCAATTTCCGGCCAATATTGCTGTGGAAAATCAGAAGAATTCTAAGGGTCTAAATTTGCCGGTTTTCTACTCTGATTTTCCCAATGAACACTTCTTTGATATTTTTCTTACGCAGCCGAAAGAACTAAAATGGAAGATTGCAAAGTCTCTGGATTGGTTAATATTGAATAAAAAGAAAGGGAAACTAAATAACAACATTTCTTCCGTTAGAATTACTACTGAAGTTGACTGGGAACAATGGAAAAAAGCTGATAAACCTGAAAATGCTCACCTTCAGGTCGAAATTGATCAAAAAATCTATATTCTGCCTATCAAGATAAACACTTCCCTCCTCTCTTCTGAAAAAGAAAACGTTTTTATTGAAATGAATGGTGTGGTTTCCATGTATGCTGAAAACTTCAGCAGTAAAGAGGTTCACGGTGAATATAAATGGCGAAAATTGCCAAATTTAGGCTATAGCAACAATTTGATGCAGGCTTTACCGCTAGATAAAAAGCCTTTGGACACTTTGGAGCTCCAGGATAACGCGCCCTACCTTCAGTATAACATTTACACGGAAACTGAGACCGAAAATGCCAGGCTTATCCTAAATGCCCTGCCAACACATCCACTTACAAGTGAACATAGTGTCAGGATAGGTGTTCAGTGGAACAATAACCCGATTAAAATTGTGGATTTTAAAACTTTCGGCAGAAGTGAAGAATGGAAACAAAACGTACTTCGAAATTTGGCAATTATCGACCTTCCTGTGGAAATCGAGAAAACCGGACATCAAAAACTTAGAATATACATGATTGATGAAGGTGTATCCCTGGATTTCATGTACCTGAAATTAAAGGATGTCCCTCTTCCATATAGCCTTTTACAAGAAACACGACTCTAATTTCTTTTCATCTAAGTTCAGCTGAACTTTTTCAGAATGATTAAGGAAGCCTTACTATTCCAGGATTCATTTCCATGATGGATTAAGCTTATCTGGATATTATAGTTACTGCCTGTTCTCAGATGTTCCGTTCTGGTTGATGGTTATGCAAACGTCTGGTCCTTTTCACCTCAACATCTACTATCCGTAGTCCTTTGTTGTGGCTTGTGGTATTTTCTGATCTTCAATCGCTTCACAATCTTCAATTTCTATATTCCCGGAATTCTTCAACTTCAGCACAGGAGCATCTTCAGCTTTCTGAGCATCTACATTGTGCAGCTCTGCACCTTTAACATCATCAAAAATAATTGCCGGTCTTACTTCTTCACCTAAATGATAAATGTTGATATCATGCATTTCGATATTTTCAGCATGCCTTACAAAAAATCCATAAGAAGGCATTATACCCATTTTTGCCGGTTCCGGATAAGTTTTTATATGCTCCGGAACTACTTTTTGAATCTGTGCTTGTGCTGAATCCAGCGGCTTATACCAAATATTGATATTACTGAATCTAACATCTTTGATATTGTGACCGGGAATCCCGCTAACGATGCTGGAAAAATGGGAATCTGCGTTATAGACGTTGATGTTACTGATGTTTACTCTCCTCAATTCTCCCGGTTCTACACCTTCTGGTCCGCGCATTCTTCCGGCAAGTCGAAGAAAGAATGGTGAATTAGTAGTGTTACGCATAGTGATGTTACTAATTGTAACATCTTCTAATAAACCTCCATCCACAGTTTCCAGAGCCAGCCCCCGGGAACGGTCGAAAACACAATTGCTAATTGTAATATTTTTAAAGCCTCCGTTGGATTCGGTACCAAACTTAATCCTGCCGGTTGGCCCTTCCTGGTCGGGAACCAAATGTCCTTCATTTGTCTGATAAGTACCATCAATCATAGAACCAACATCATAACCGGAAACCTGGCAATTGGTGATCGATACATTTTCTGTAGCACGGGCAAAACCGAGTCCGAAAGAACTTTTTAAAACAATGGCATCATCGTTTGGTGAATTCACCGTACAGTTGGAAATGCGCACATTCCTGCAGACATCTATATCTATGCCGTCACGGTTAGTATCTATTTTAAGATTATCTATGGTAAAATTATCGATACCAGTGGCCAGAATCCCAAAATGCCCTCCTTTTATAATAGTAAAATCCTTAAAAATTACGTTGGTGCACAGCTTTAATGCAATGGCTTTATTTCCTCCACCTTCCCACATAAGATTCCCAGCCGGAATTCCTTTTTCACCCCATTTTTCATAATCGTAAAAGCCCCTGCTAAGGTTTTCCCCCTGTATAGTTCCCGGGCCGGAAATTGTTATATTATTTAAGTTTTCTCCCCAGATAAGGCTATTACGCCAATAGCTATGCCCATAATCCTGGTATTCATTACCCGCGCCTTCCCCGGGGTCATCATATTTTCCACCGTCATTTTTTCCTGCTGCTTTTAATACCGCACCGGCTGCCAGGTAAAGATGAATATCACTTTTAAGTCTAATAGAATAGCTTAAATAAGTTCCTGCAGGGAAATAAATCATTCCGCCACCATCTTCTGCTGCCGCAATGATTGCTTTATTAATAGCTTCTGTGTCCAGAGTCTGGCCGTTACCTGTAGCGCCGTAATCTTTTATATTATATTTTCCTTTAGCTGTACCAATTAAAGATGTGAATAAGAACAAGAGGCAAAGACTGAAATTTTTAATCTTTTCTGGCATATTTCTGTAATTTCTAATTTAAGATTTTGATTAATTTACTTCATGTAAAAGACTTGCTCTAAAGATTTTTCCACCGGAGAATTATCAGGATTTGTCTCCATAATATCTGCCATGTAATCCCACCATTTTCGTAAAACAGATTCTTGAGATAGGTTCTCTACCTCAGCGTTATCTTTTAATTTCTGAACGGCAAATAGCGTGAGGGTTTCTTCATCCAGAAATATACTGTAATCGTAAATTCCTCTTTCAGATAAAAGCCTGCTCAATTCCGGCCAGATTTCATCATGACGCTTTTTATACTCTTCCTTAAAACCCGGCAGAAGTTTCATTTTAAAAGCTTTGGATTCCATTTTCTATACTTATATTTTATTCGGATATGTTCTTTCCAGCCACTCTTCAGGCACAGGAACGACTACAATATTCATGGAGCGGCCATCTTCTGAAAGCATCGCAGACTGAATTTGAATCTTTGTACCATCTGGTTTGAAGGTTGGGTGAAGGTGATCTGCCGCCGTTACTTTATGCCCGGTGGTGAGCATCTTCATTTCCCGGTTATTTCGATCTATTAGATAAAGACTCCTGGAGAAATCATCACCCACTGCCCAACGGCCATCCGGAGACCCGTGTACATGCCATAATCCGCTACCTTCTGATGTTTGCCCCGCAATTAACATTTCCCTGGTTCTCAGGTTAACAATAGCAAGTCCTGTAGGTTTTTCCCTTGTTCCGGAAGGACCCCAACTGGTTTCCTGCCCCGGATTTTCAGGATTTCTTACGGCAGTACTGGTAGTCGATTCTTCTAAAGGCTGCTCTTCAATATCAACATCCCGGTGGCCCATAATGGCCATGGCTACTTCATCTTTGGAAATCACCGCCTCATGCGTCACCCACTCATAATCTGCTTCAGGATAAAGAGGTCTTAATCCTGTACCATCTGCCATTACCGTCCAGGTTCGTTGAGGAGATTTCCCTCCGGTTTCCCAGGAAAAAATTATTTCTCCAGGATTCCATGTATTGGACTGGATGTGGCCTACCTGAAAAGGCACAGAAATCACATGTTCAATTTCCCCGGTTTTTATATTCATTTTAGCAATCCCTCCAGGGCCCGCTCCCATATTTCTAGGTCCGAAATTTTCTTCTACTTCAACATCCGGAGGTAAATGTTTCGCTGCTTCCTCACTTCCTATTCTAAAATAAATCCATTCCTCTCCAGCATCGAGGGCCATATCCCCGCCTGCACCTATCTCTTTTGGCGTAACTCCGACCACTCTTTGGTAAGTTTCGGCAGACTTCATTGTACCAGCTTCACTATCAGCAAAAAGTTGGGCAAGATCTGTTTCAATTATTTCAAGAGACCGGTTTTTTCCCCAATCTCCTTCCTCTACATCTTCTACGTTCCTCATATAATAGAGTTTCATCGAATTTTGAGCAATATTGAGCATGCCTGAATATCCACCTTCAGAAACCTGTACTAAATCTCCCGTTTCTTCATTTACTGCCATAGCTTCTCCCTTTACCCTGTTGGAGCGGAATATTAACCATTCGCCATCTGCAGTCCATTGCGGATGGGTAGGATAAATTTTGGAATCCCCAGCCGGTGTACTGGTAAGAAAAATTAATTCAGTCCCTGTTACAGGATCTGTTACTATTTTCCGTTCAGAAGGAAAGCGTGTGCCAATCTGGGCATTAGCCAGAGTAGTAACCATTATGGCGCCTACAAGAAAAACTTTTAAATTGAGTTTCATATTTATTTAGTGCTAAATTAATTTACAGTGAATTATATTCCTGAAAATACCTTCTGCTGAAAGTCTGCCATCTGAAAATACTCTCCTGTTGGCTCTGTTCTGGGCCAGCCGTCTTTATTTACATATAAAGGTGCTATATTCAGAAGGGAGGCACCATCAGCAGAACGGGTATAAGCGTGGTAAACAAGGTAAGTAATACCGTCTTCCACAAAGAATCCGTTGTGGCCACGGCCCGGCTCTTCATGATCTCCGGCTAAAAAGACACTATATTTATTATCCAACCAGCTTTCCCCTTCTTTTGTAAAATAAGATCCTTCCAATTTTTTTGATCTTCCAATTACAACCTGATAATTGCTGTCAAGCCCTTTACAACAGATCCCCCTGGAAGCAAAAATGTAATAATATTCAGGTCCTTTTATTATGAAAACTCCTTCTCCAAGTGAAGTTGTTAATTTGGTAACTTCGGGCGGATTATTTTTTAGTTGTCCGGTTTCAGGGTTCAATTCCACCATACGTAAACCTGCCTGGTAAGAACCGTAGAGCAGCCAAACTTTTCCATCTTCAGCAACAAAAACATTAGGATCTATTACATTAACTCCTTCTCCTCCATTCTTAAAACTTATTACCTGCCCTTCGTCTTTCCATTTATAATCAGGATCATTTGGATCTAATGTGGTGTTAGTGGCATAGCCTATGCTGGAATTAAAATTCATCCAGGCTGAAACTGAATAATACAAATGGTATTTCCCATTCCTATAATGAATATCCGGTGCCCAAAGATGACCATCCTGTTCCGGAATATCTTTTTTGTGCCAGTCTGGTAAGGACAGAGAATCAAAGACTCTTCCTGCTCTTTTCCAGTTAACCATATCTTCTGAAGCTTTTATAGATACCCCCCTGCCGGTCGAAAAGATATAATAAGTGCTGTCTTGTTTTATCATCACAGGATCGTGTACCCGCAAATCCCCTTCTAATGAATCTAAAGCAGAATTTTGTGCCTGCACTGCGGCAGCAAAGAAAAAAATAAAGAAAAAAGATTTAAAAGTTTCAGTCATTTTTGAGACAATCAATTAAGTCGGCAGCTGATAAGCCTCTTAATTCACCTTTAGCTGAAGTGAACTATCGTTTATTTCGAAGGTGTTATCCTTCAGCATCAAAATTACTTCAGCTCCGGCCAAAAGAACAGGACCATAACCATGAGCTGCATATTTATTTATAGGTCTGTAGTAGTAAAAAGCAGGGTCAAAACCCATTCCTGTTCCTACACAGGTTCCTTCTACCTGGCCCTCATTATTGACCTGAGTAGATACGGCATTCCAACCTAAAATTGTCATTGGTCCGTAAGTCAATTTATCCACATATCCCCTATTGATAGCACGTGCTATAGAATAGGTGAAAATAGCAGTTGCGGAAGTTTCGAGATAAGTATCTGGTCTATCAAGCAGCTGATGCCAAAAGCCCGTACCATCCTGATATTTAGCCAACCCTCTAATATGAGCCTGTAACTGGTGTAATACCTCCTGATAACCGGAATGTTCTTCGGGAAGCACCTCCAGTAATTCCACCATTGCCATAACAGCCCATCCATTTGCTCTGGCCCAGTGATATTGTGGTTTCTCTTCCATAGCTTCTACCCAGCCATGCATATAAAGACCTTTATCTTCATTATACATTCTTTCTGAAAACTGTTTGACCTGCTTTACAGCATCATCAAAATACTTCTCCTCGCCCGTTAATTTTCCCATTTGAGCCAGTGCCGGAACACTCATAAATAAATCATCCAGCCACAAAGTGTTGTCCTGCGGCCTGTTTCGAGCTAATGTTCCATCTTCCAGCCGGTATTGCTTTTCACTTATATACTGAATAAAATTGTCGATAACAGGTCTTAGATCTGCATCCAAACCTCTTCGCTCTGCTTTAATCATTGCTGCACAAATGGCGCCGGCATCATCAAGGGCTCCCGGATGTAATACAGAATGTACAGGGGAATTTTCGTAAGATTTCCCTCTATGCTCCTTCGCTATCTCTGCCAAAAATTTTATTCGAGTGTCGGTATAATCTTCAAAATATTTCTTCCCGGTTGCTTCTGAAGCCAGAAGCATTCCTGCATAAGTCACCCCCCATTCATAGCTTGTTAATCTAAAAGTGGCAGGAGCAAAAGCGACATTACCATCCAGATTCTTGAAATCTATTACTTCTGACTGATCTCTGGTATTTATAATTTTAGCAGGCGTACCTTCATCTAAAAACTCATAAACCCGGTCTAAAACCTCCTCTACCTCAGCAATATCGGGCGTTCCATAAGGCGTGGGGTATTCAGGTTTTAAAAGATGTAGCGGAGTATTTGCATCATTAATTTGTGCTACCATTCCCTGACTCAAAAACAGAAAGCATACAATTGATAATTGTAATAATTTTTGGTTCATTTTAAAGTTCATTTTATTGTGCTTAAAATATCTTCTAATCTAAACAGCCTTTTGTTCTTGTGCATCCCGTCCTGTCCTGTAATTCTTCATTTCAACACTACATCCCACACTTTTGAATGCCGTGCCTCTCCCTCGGGTCCTGTAATTTTTAGCACCACCACATATTTTCCACGCTTCTTATAGATATGCACTGGATTTTGTTCTTCGGAAGTATTTTCGTCTCCAAAATTCCAGTTCCATGAAGTCACTTCTCCCTCAGATTCATCATAAAAAGCTACTTGCCTCCTATTCATATTCAGAATTTTATGCGACCAGTCTGCCTTTAATTCTTCCCGGAATTCCGGTTCTAAAGGCATCAAAGTAAACGGTAGCGCATACGAAGCATTTCCGTACATAGTATGTTCTTCGGAAAGATTCCAGAAGCCGTTATTTGCCATTTTTTGAACATCATCATAATCTATAATTGCCCAGGATAATCCAATATTTTTATTCTCTTTGAGAAGAGATTCTACGGCACGGGCAGGATCATTACCGGCATAATCAAAAGGTGTGATCCAGAATTCCAGTATGAGCTTACCACTTTCCCCTGGTTTAAAATCATAATTATAGGCGGCATTAGCATATGGCAATTCTTTTATCCAGGGCTGACTTCCCCACACCATCGTCCACTCCTTACCCTGAGCGGGAGTGAAAATGTGGTAATTTTGAGCATGAACGCCGTGAAAAGAAAAAAAAGCGTCCATGGAGTCAAGTTCTCTATTAGGATGAAACCGATCTATAAACGGCCCACCGGACTGGTCTCCATCAACGATTACCTCAAAGGTATCATTCTGTAATCCCGGTAAGGAAAAATCCCAATAATCATCATAAGCCTCATATAAGAAATACAACCGGCTCATTCCCTTTACCCAACCTACTTTTACTTTCACATCCAGATTGTCTGGATTTGCCGCTGAATGCTTCCCACTGTCTTCCCAAAGCTCATCCATTCCTACTGCATAACTCTCTGGCACCATGTCCCAATCTAAAGGTTCTCCATCTACTGAAGGAATTTTGTCTGCAGGAAATTGAAATATTTTAAAACTTCTGTTCTCCTGGGACCAGCCGGTGCAGGTTATAATCAACATGAGGAGACCTAGCAACAGCCATGAAAACTTAAAGCTTCCTTTATCTTCTCTTAAATTTTTCCTCATTTGAAGAGCATTAAAATTTTACAATTTTCGGCATATATTAAATTACTGATATTACGCGCAAATGGGTTATGCCTATCACATAACCCATTTTACTCATCAACTTTAATAAAAAACAAATCTTTTAATAACCCGGATTCTGCTCTAAATTAGGGTTTGCATCAATGGCTGTTCGTGGGATCGGAAAAATTGTACGGAAAGGTTCAGATTCTTCCTTAAATTCCCAGGAATCTGTAAACTTCCCAAATCTAATTAAATCTCTCCTCCTGGTCATCTCAAAGGCTAATTCTCTCCCTCTTTCATCCAGAATATCATCCAAATTAATGGAATCTAACGGTGTAGCACCACTTCTCCCTCTTATTTCATTAATTATAAGACGTGCAGCTTCAAAATCTCCTTGTCTTGCCAAAGCTTCAGCTTTTGTAAGAAGTACATCTGCATATCTTATAAACGCCACGTCATTACTCGCGTTTCCTCCATTAGTATTTGGATCTATTTGCCACTTAATCCATTTAATTCCTGCATTCATAGGCTGGTTTCTTATTCCGGTAGCAGGTATAATGACATATGGAACCGGACCGGAATTAGAACGTTCAGGATCGTATAGTTGAGAATTATTATCTGGGACAATTCTTTCTACCATAACCACTTCTCCATTTCTTGGATCCCTTAGTTCACCATGTGATAAGAACATCGATTTTCTTGCATCTTCTTCGCTGTATAGAGCTTCAACAGAAGGTCTTGTTCCAAATCCATTTTGAGGTGTATATGGAAGTCCAAATAATCCGCCACTTATCCCTGGTAGTACTTTTTGAACAAATGGCTGCCCTATCCCACCGGGAACATTAGGAGTATAAACCCCTCCAAAAATAAATTCACTATTCCTCTCATTATCGGGTGCAAAATTTTCAAAATATTCCGGTAATAAAGTGTAGGCTCCAGATTCTATAACCCTGTTGGCGTAATCTATAGCCTCAGCATTGTAGGCTGTACCGGTATAAACTTCTCCATTTAAATACGTTGTAGCTAAGAGAGCATAAACTGCTTCTTTAGTTAATCTTCCATAATACTCGGCACCTACCGTAGTTTTGGAAGGTAACATTTCCGCAGCCTCCTGTAGTTCACTTACAACGAAATCGAATACTTCAGCCCTTGAATTTTGTTGAGGCAGGTTATTTGGATCTACTCTTGGCTCCAGAAAAATTGGCACACTACCAAAAAGATCCATCAAATAGAAATAGGCGTACGCTCTCAATGCCTTCAGCTCTGCTTTTGGACCTTCAATATCCTCCATTCCAGAAGCTTCCAGGGATGCAATAAGGCCATTGGTTTGTCCAACTGTGGCAAAGAAGGTATTCCACGTTGTTGTGAAGTAAGCATGACTGGCATCCCATTTATGTTCCATTAATTGTTCAGAATCTGTGTTTGCCCACCAGCCCTGGATCTTACCATGCAACAGGACCTGATCTGCAGGCAGTTCTAAAACTCTGTACTCAATACCCATTCCTGTAATTAAAGCAAAATTTCTGTAAACTCCAGATAAGGATGACAATACAGATTCTTCACTTGAATAAAATGTTTCTGGTGTATAAACGGAATATACTTCTTCGTCCAGTCCACAGCCAACCAGCATCAGCAAAGCAGCAACACCTATCGTGAACTTCTTATATAATATGTATTTATACTTTTTCATTTTGTATATTTTTCTTGTAATATTTATATGACTAAATTTTAGAAAGAGAGACTAACCCCAAGTTGGTAAACACTTGGTCTTGGATAAGCCAGGTAATCTATACCTATAGGTGCTGTCCCACCCTGATTTGTATTTGTTCTTACTTCCGGATCAAAACCTGAATAATTTGTTATTACAAAAAGGTTTTGTCCTGTAACGTAAACTCTTGCACGCTGAAGAACAGTATTTTCAGTATTAATTGTGTATCCAATGTTGATATTATCTAAACGTAAGTAACTACCATCTTCTATCCAGCGTGAAGAAATTTGTGGCGCCTGACTCCTACTTATTTCTGTGTCTTCAATAGCAGTACGCAAAACATTTAATCCGGGAGCTGATGACGGATAAGAAAATTCTGCCGCTGTATTATTCATAATATCATTTCCAACAACTCCACGTAAAGTGACAGAAGCATCAAAATCTCCCCATCTGAAATTATTTGTAAAACCATAAAGAAAATCTGGTTGGGCATTCCCTATTACCACTAAATCTGCACCTTCAACCCCATCTACATCCAAATATGTTTCCATCCCTTCATCATCATATCCCGTAAATTGTCTTCCATAAAAAGTTCCTATTGGAAGACCAGGACGAATAATTTGGGAAAAATCTTTAGGTGTTACAACACCAGATAGAGGGGCAGTTCTTATTTCATCCCTGGAAAACTGGTCATTAGAAAGAGAAATTACTTCATTCCTGTTTCTCGTCCAGTTAAAATTTGTATTCCAGCTAAAATTTTCATTTTGAATTATGGCTGCATCTATTGCCAGTTCAAATCCTTCGTTTTGAACCTCTCCGACGTTTGCCCATTGAGTATTCACAACAGATGGAGCTGTTGTCGAAAACTGTAAAAGAAGATCTGTAGTATTCTTTTTATAATAATCTATAGATCCGGAGATTCTTTCGTTCAGAATTCCAAAGTCCAATCCAATATTTAATTGGGAGGTTTGTTCCCATTGCAAATCTGGATTAGCATAATTACTTGGGAGTACACTAGGAATAGTTTCCCCTCCTAAATTATAAGATGCAGATCCTGAAATTGTTAATTGTTGCCTGTAAAGATCATTGGGTATTTCCTGATTACCCGTTATACCATATCCTGTTCTTAACTTTAAATTACTAATCGGCTCATAGTTAAAAAACTCTTCATCTGATATTCTCCAGGCAAAAGCACCAGATGGAAAAAGGCCATAACGATTATTCTCACCAAACCTACTGGATCCATCATTTCTTAATGTAAAAGTGAAAATATAGCGGTTGTCCATTAACTTATAATTTAATCTTCCGAAAATTGATTCCAAACGGTTAGCCGTTTTAAACGAATTATTAGCTAAGGTGTTACCAGACTGTATTAAATTCCATTTTACAGAACTTGATACAAATTGATTTGCTTCCGTAAAGGTGTATTCGTAAACGAACCTTTGGAAAGAATATCCTGCTAGAATATCAAGATGACTATTATCTGTAATGGCTTTTGAGTAATTTAAGGTCGTTTCAAGCAGCGTACTATAATTTTTTGCTTTATTAATTGAAGCACGGCCCCTATCTGTTTCACCCGATGGATGTGTAGCAGGTAAATTTGTAAAGCGCTGAACATTTTCATTGGATAAACCAAGATTTACCCTAAAGGTAAGTGCATTTGTAATGTCATAAGAAAAGTTTCCGCTCCCAAGAAAAAATTCTGTATTTCTTTCGTCATCTACCTCTGTCCAGGAAACAGGGTTAATGCGCAGTTCGCCAAGTTGGTAAAAAGAACCATCTTCATTGCGCACGGGCAATGTAGGCGCCCATCTTAATGCATCCTTTAATAAATTACCTCCTTCATTATTTACGTTCGAGGACACAGGAGTATTGTCTTCAGCAACATTCCCATAAGTCATATTAAACCCAATTTTGAGCCTGTCATCCAACGCTCTATGATTTGCGTTTAATCTACCTGTATATTTCTCCAATCCGGAAGAAAGTATTATCCCTTCCTGGGAGGTATACCCTAAGGATGCACGATAATTACTCTCTGCATTACCACCACCAAATGCAAGGTTGTGATTGTGACTAATTGCAGTGCGGAATATCTCATCCTGCCAGTTAGTATTAGCTCCTTCATCTGGATACTCCAGATCATTGTTTTCAGCATAATTTCTATATTCACTGGCAGATAAAAAGGGTAAGGTTTCCCTTATTGTGGAGACACCAACATAACTGTCATACGTCAGCGTTTCATTGGCCTTTCTACTTTTGGTTGTTATTACAATTACACCATTAGCACCACGAGAACCATATATAGCTGTTGCAGAAGCATCCTTTAATATATCAATAGATTCTATATCTGCTGGGTTTAAAGTATTCAGCGGATTAGTTGGCTGAGAGGAAAAAGGAGAAGATCCCTGCATTCCTGACACAAAATTATTTGATGATCCAAATTGAAGAGGAACTCCATCTATTACATAGAGCGGATCACTCCCGGCTGATATAGAACTTGAACCCCTTATTTGTACAGTTGAGGCAGCTCCAGGCTGACCACTGTTCTGAACAATGTTAACACCTGCAACTTTCCCCTGCATCAGCTGTTCAGGTGCTACAGCTACCCCGGCATTAAAATCTTCTGAACTAACAGAAGAAACGGCTCCGGTAAGATCTCTTCTTTGCTCTGTTCCATAACCAATAACTACAACCTCTTGTAGACTTGCATTATCAGCTTCCATTATTACATCATAATTATCCTCGGCACCTACCCGCACCTCCATAGTTTGAAGCCCCATAAATGAAAAAACAAGAACATCTCCACGAGAAGCCTCCAGGGAATACTGCCCATCAAAATTAGTTTGCGTACCCTCGGATGTCCCGTCAATTAAGATATTCACTCCCGGCATTGGGACACCATTATTATCTGTAACTGTTCCTGTCACGGTTTTTTCCTGAGCGAATAGCACCAGATTGAAAAACAAACAACAGAAGAAAACAATAAGTTTTT
This sequence comes from Autumnicola patrickiae, assembly GCF_031846525.1. Classification (NCBI taxonomy): domain Bacteria; kingdom Pseudomonadati; phylum Bacteroidota; class Flavobacteriia; order Flavobacteriales; family Flavobacteriaceae; genus Autumnicola; species Autumnicola patrickiae. Next base: position 43,288 of record NZ_JAVRHM010000003.1, on the reverse strand, counting down.
TAGGAAATTGTTTCATATGATATTAATTATAATTTTTGAAATAGTTAACATCTCAAATATATCTTCTTAAATTTCATAAGGCATCCTGCACTATGCTGTTTTGTTAAGGATTCGATAATAATTTTAGTTAAAAATCAGATAAATTATCATTTAAAAGAATTTTCACAAACTATAATTTTAATTTCGAAATGTCCTATACCCCAGATTAACCACCCTCTCACAAGATTATTTATGATTATATTTTACTAATATTAGAGAAAGAAGATCATGCCACCATTTTCTAATTATTCTTTTCTTTTGGATAGAAAATGATTGGTAAGGAAGAGAGATTCTAAAAAATGTTCAGTAGTAATGAAATTTAGAAATGATATCCTCAAAAAACATATAAAGCGTTTTCTAACGAGAATTATATGAAGTTTATAGTAAGTAATACTATTTTAATCCTGTAATTCCAGATTTACTTCCTTTGCATCCTTGGCAAATTGGTTTTTCAAATCATCCTCAAGACGTGAAGCGATATTAGGATGACCCTCTACCACATTTTCCTGTTCTTCAGGATCTTCCTCTATATTATATAATTCGAATTCTGACGGGGCATCTAAATGCCTTGTCCTTATAAACTTCCAGGGCTTATTAATAATACTCTCCTGGAGGTGTCCTCTGATATAAATAGGATTCTCCCAAGATTTTTCCGCTCCCGTTATTGCAGGCCAGGCATTTTTTCCTTCTATACTTTCTGGAATATTTTCTACTCCTGCAAGGGCAAGAAAGGTTGGCATAACATCAGCAGCAGAAAGATATGTTTTATTCACATCAGCGGAAAGATGGCCTTTCCAGTTTATAAGTGCCGGCACTCGTATAGCTCCTTCATAATTTGAAGTTTTCCAATCCCTTAAGGGTTCATTATTCCCAAGGACTGGATTAGGTCCAAATTTTCCATTATATTGATCTGTAGGGTACCAGCTTTCCATGGCACCATTGTCACTTATAAATAAAACAACAGTGTTTTTATCCAGACCTTTCTCTTTAAGAGAGGCAAGCAATTTACCTACACTATGGTCCATATGCGCCAAAGCAGCTGCATAATCCCGACGGGAAGGCTCTTCAAAAACCTCCTTATAAGGTTCCTTCCACTTATCCTCTTCCTGAAGTGGAAAATGAGGCGCACTATATGCTACCTGCATAAAAAAGTTTCCTGTAGAATAACTTTGTTTTTCCAACCATTCTATGGCTTCATCGGTAATAAGATCTGTAGCATGACCTTCTTCAGTTATAAATTTATCATTCCTGTACCAACTGGAATCACCGTTTTTATATCTATGGGTATATTGATCGATCTGGCCATGTAAAAAACCATAAGAATAATCGAACCCATAAGCTTTTGGGCCGCTTTCAGTCCGCAGTCCCAGATGCCATTTTCCAAAAAGAGCCGTACGATAATCTCTTTCTTTTAAAGCCTGTGGTAAAGTAGTAAGACTATCGGGAAGGCTTAGCTCACTTTTACCACTAATAGGAGCGACAATTCCCATTCTACTTGCTGGTCTACCCGTTAATAGACTTGCCCTAGATGGGGAACAGGTTGGAGCGACATAAAACCGTTCCAGCTGTACACCGGTTTCGGCAAGAGAATCAATTACAGGAGTTTGAATTTTAGATCCATGGTAGCTAAAATCCCCCCAGCCTGCATCATCTGCAATTATGACAAGGAAATTTGGAGTAATATCTCCCTTGTCTTTCGGATTATTATTTTCTTCTTTGCAGCTATAGATACTAATGGTAAGGATAAAAATTAAAACCTTTAGGAAAAAACTTCTTTTTCTTAACATATTGCTTCTCATTTCTATTACCTTTTTAAAATAATTTCGATTGTTTCATTATTGGTTTGAGGAGGTTTTATTTTCAGGATTCCTTCCTGTTTGAAATTGATCATCTCACCTTTTGAAATTTCTACTTCTTTACCATTAATGCTTAACTTCTTATAATTTTCTTCTGAATGGATTTTAACCACATAATTTCTTGCTCCCACATTATATTTTCCTTCTGAAGCATTAATAAGAACTTTTAGATAACCATTTTCTTTTATTGATTCAATTTTTGTAGTGCTGAAATGGCCATCCTGATATTCCAGGCTTCTTCCATCATCATCGTAAAGTTGAAAGTAAGAACTACCTTCCGGGTAGATATCCAGTTTTGTCTGGTTAATTTTTCTTTCACCAACATAATTAACCACTTCTTGAGTTGGAATAATAGCTCCTGCTTTTACGAAAATCGGCATTTCTTCTAACGGACACAGAACATTAAGATACTGCTGGCCATCAAATTTTTCACCTGTCCAGTAATTAATCCACTTACCTTCTGGTAAGTATACTACGCGTGTTTTGGCTCCTTTTGTTGTAACAGGACAGATCATTAGACTTTCCCCTAAAAGATATTGATCTGATAAATTATAAACATTCGGGTCGTCCTGGTAGTTCAAAACTAGGGCACGCATTAATGGCATGCCGGTTTTGTGCATCTCATAAGAATAGCTGTATAGATATGGGATGAGACTGTACCGAAGCCGGTCATATTTCTTAAATATTTCCTGTGCTTCTTCACCGTAATTCCAAGGCTCCTTATAATTTGGATGTTCCATCCCAAACAAATGAGCTATTGGACTTAACATCCCAAACTGACACCAGCGGATATAAAGTTCTGGATCTGCTACATGTTCAAAACCTCCCATGTTATGGCTCCAGTATCCAACTCCAGACATTCCAATATTTAACCCTGCTTTAATTACCGGCTCAAAATATTGCCATTCACTTGGCCAATCTCCTGCCCAGATAAAGGGGTAGCGTTGAATACCTGCATAACCTTCACGGGTATGGTTCATTCCTCTCATGTTGTTGTGCTGCTCAAATTTTTCAAATGGTGCTTTGGCATAAGCAACAGGAAACAGGTTGTGCAACGCTTTTATATCCTTGCCTTGAGGTCCTGTCTTATTGCTTTCATTAGCCTTTCTCCCAAAGGCACTGCCTTCATCCGTTTTAAAAAACATAACACCTTCTTCGACAACTCTCATTGCACCATTTTCCCACCACCAGTCAACACTTTCCTCATTAAAAAAGTTCACAAATTCTCCGGGGTTCTTCTCTTCAGGATATACATGACCGGCATCTCTTGCCTCATCCAGTAATTTTAATTTATTTCCATTGTCAAATCTTGGTCTCACATGAAGCCCCACCATGTTTAAATTCAAATCATAAAGACTATCAAACATAGCTTCTGTATTCTGGAAAGTCTCACGCCATTCAAACGTTGTAGCCCCACTTCCTCCGTTTTCTCCAAACATCCTCCAGGTAGAATCAAGATGTAGCACATCTATAGGAATTTCCAAATCTCGGAATTGCTCAACTAAAGCAACAGGATAGTTTGCTGAAGTCTGCTCCTCATGTCCCCAAGTTCCACCACTGTAAGTTCCTACATGCAATCCCAGGGCAAATTTCGGGAGTAGAGGGGATTTACCAGTAATTGAAGTGTATCCATCAAGAATCTTGGAAAACTCTGGTCCATAAATAAAATAATATTCCAGTTCTCCACCTTCTGCCTCGAAACTGTAAATCTGGGGATTCCTCATCCCCATATCCCATATTGAAGGATAAGCGGTATGGAAAAATATCCCGTAACCCTTTGTACTCATAAAGAAGGGGACCGGGGCATAATTAGCTTCCAATACATTGTAAGCACCAATAATATGAGGTTTTCCCATTCCCCTACCTACATCCAGTCTTAACCTTTTCCCTTTCCTGTCTAAGAAATCCATGCGCTCCCCAAAACCAAAAAAATGTTCTTCAGGAAACATGCTTTTTTGCACACCTATTAATTCATCCAATTTATATGCACCACCTTTAGAAGAATTGACAGCATCTGAAGAAATAATGCTTCCTTCAATATCTAAAATCGAAATGCGCAACGGATTTTTTAAAATTCTTACCTGAAGGCTATCACTCTTAAAAGTTAATGTTTCGTCGCTTTCTAATACTTCAAAAGGAACTTTGGGCCAGTTATACTTATTTACAAGAAGAGATTTTTCTTCAGAAAACTTGCCTTTCCAGGATGTCCTGAAGCGGACAATCGTGGGCGAACAGAATTTTATTTGAAATTGGGCATTTTCACCATTTATATGCACTACATGATCTTCCTGAATTCTGTAACTCAAAAGATTCCCTACCATCCTCTGGCTATAAGAAAAAAAGACTGATAAAAGAGTGAAAATTGTAAAAATTACCCTGTAACTTTTCATGAGTTTATAATTAAAAAATAAACGCCATATCTAATGATTATGGCGTTTATACTATATTAAATTATAAGTTTATTATTTCTAGATTCTATTAATAACCAGGATTTTGCCATGCATCTCTATCTCCCTGGGATAAATTAGATCCATCCTCATTTAAGAGCCCGTCAATAAAAGACTGAGGGATTGGTCTAAGTTCGTGTTTATTTGGTGTAATTGCTGTTGCTTCAGGATTAAATGTAGTAGCACGTAGAATTAGGGTTCCTGTTCTGGAAAGGGTTTCCCATCGTTGCCATTCTCCCAGTAATTCACGAGTGCGTTCATTTAAAATGAAATGTAATGCTCGTTCATAGGCTCCAGAGACACCCAATTCCGCAAGTATAGCTTCATCCTCATCAGGTAGATTATCCGGAAATGATGTCAAAGTTAATTCTGATGCAGCTGTGGTTACCTCTAGATCTGGATTAGATAGGTAATAGGTATTCATATTCAAATTAGAATTGATATAATTTTCTGCTGCACTACCTTCATTTAAAGAATTGTTTTCGAACGCCACTGAACCATCGATGTAGTATGACCTATTCTCCCCTTCATCCCATTCCGCTCTTGCTCTTATCGTATTAATATCATCCATAGCACTACCATACTGGCCTTGACGTGCATAACATTCTGCACGAATTAAATAAGTTTCTGCCAATCTGGCCATAGTCACATCACGATGGGCATCACCTTTTTCAGCAAAGCGGGAACCATCATCAGTTTTATTAATACCCGCAAAAAAATTCGAAATTGGGGTACTTTTAAATTGTGGTGAAACATATTCCCCGTTTTGGTATAGCACTAATGAGTTAGGTACATACTGACCTGGATTACTGGTTAATGAACCTGAGAATTCTGTTTGACGGGAACCCAATTCCCATTCAGGTAACCGTCCTTCAACATCCCTCCAGTCAGGGTTTTGTATGGCAGCCCCAAATGTAAAATTATCGTATGTATTATCATCTTGTGTATTCAAAATCATAACTATTCCCGGGTCTCCAAGTTCAACTCCCATATCATTATCAATAATATTGTTTGCTCCATAAACCGTTTTAAAAGTTTTCCACATTCTGGAATCATTTACATGATCAAATACAGCATAACTATATTCAGTTGGTCTCAATCTTTGAAAATCCATTCCACCAATCCAAACACCTCTTCTTACCCATCCTCCGGAAAAATTCGAGAATTGAGGAGTGAAATAATTATAAGTACGGTTTCCAAATCGTCCAGAAGTAGAAGCATCTGCATTATGAGGAGCAGCCATTAGTATCTCGTCAAGCTGCTCTGCTTCACTATCCACACCTGTCCAGTTAGCGTAAAGATCCCGGTAATCGTTGGCTAATGATCTTGCATTAATTGTGTAAGTGGCGGCTTCAATTGCCTCAGCCAAATCTGCTTCTTTATAACTGTCGTTCCAGGAATCATTACGTTCAGAAGATCTGAATAACAATGATTTTGCTAAGAAATGTCCAGCAGTCGCTTTGGTCCAGGTCACACCCTTACCATAAGTATAAACTTCACCTTCAAAAAGCTCGTAAGCATTCCGAAAATCTGAAATAACCTGCGCCCAGGATTCTTCTTCACTTGAACGTTCGAAGTTTCTTACTACCCCCATTGCAGGCTCTAACTGAAGTACTACTCCTCCATACTGTGCTATTAGACGATAATAATTATATCCTCTCATAAAATAAGCATGAGCCAAAGAGCGATTACGCAGTTCATCATTTTCCACAAAATCGGCATTGGCAATTATGGTATTGGCTGAAGCAATTCCATAATACATTTGATCCCAAAGAGACGCCGGAGATGTTGCGTTGTTGTTAGCAGCTCCCGTTGCTGGTGTAGCTCCCTGAGGTCCTAACCGGTTATCATAAGTATTCCACATTTCATTGGTCAAATCATTGGCATTTGTAAATTCATCTGTACCATAGAGCGTCAGTCCATAGGCCCATTCATAACCGAAATGCCAGCGGATATTGCCATATAACGACACCGTTAGATCTTCAATACCTTCAGCTGTTTGAAAATAATCTGTAGAATATTGGTTCTTTAATTCTTCATCTAGGAAATCTTTTTCACAAGAGGAAAGTGCTAATGCTATCATGATAATAAGAGCTTTACCACTATTTTTAAATGTTTTCATTTTCATCTTTTATCAAATTTGTTCTTACAGAATTTTTACTTTATATACCAATATCAAGACCCAAGGAGAAACTTCTATTAAAAATGGAAGAGTTCACATCAAAATCATACCAGTCTACTGCCTGATAAATACTTCCCGGGTTAAGAGCCTGCACATAAATTCTAAAGTTATTCAATCCCATTCTTGAATTAAATTCTGGTGAGAAATTGTATCCTAATGAGATATTTCTGATTTTTACAAACCCTGCATCTCTAATTCCTAACAGACCTGAAAATTCATCCAGAGATCCGGAGGTAGCCTGGCCAAGAATAGGTTTCTGAAAATTTGAATTAGGATTATCAGGTGTCCAGTAATCAACTTCTCGTTGGTTAGAACGAGCCGTCATAGCCTCTCCTCCTATTGAGGCGGTATAATCCAGCCTTGAAATGATCAACATACTTAATTCAAAACCTTTATAACCAAAGGAGTTGTTCCATCCTAGGGTCCATCTCGGATTAGTATTACCTAATATTGTTCTGTCATCTATAGTCATTTCATAATCTCCATCAAGGTCTCTAGGCCTTACATTACCTGGAGTAAAGCTATATCCGTTTGCATTCCATAATTCTATTTCAGCCTGATCTTGCGGAGTATCCTGCCAGATTCCTTCGTTGTCATAAGCATATATAACACCAATAGATTCACCAATAAACCAGTTATTATCCACCATATCATTTTCACCATAAGCAAGTTCATCAATTTCATCCACTTGCCAGGCAGCATTAAAATTAGACTCCCAGTAAAATCCATCTTCAGTTTCTATCGGAATTACGTTTAAAGAAACTTCCACTCCACGATTATTCGTTTTGCCAATATTTGCTATAGTTGAAGGAAATCCCGTTAGGGTAGGTATATTCACAGACATCAGCAAATCTGAAGTAAATGATCTATAGGCATTCAAATTTCCTGAAACACGATTATTAAATAATCCGAAATCTAATCCTATATTATATTGTGTTGTTTTTTCCCAGCCAATGTTAGGATTTGCCATAGATAATTGATCTCCGGAATAGTAAGGCTCATTAGTTGTATACCCAATCTGGTTGGACATCCCATTAAAAGGAAGAAAGACTGAAAGAATATCTCCTTTTGTTTCATAAGGATCAACTGCCGAATTCCCAGTTGTACCATATCCCAACCTAAGCTTTAACATATTTACCCAATCCGTATCAGCCAGAAAATCTTCCTGATCTAATCTCCATGCGAAAGCAGCTGACGAGAAAAAATCCCATTTACGTCCTTCACCAAGTTGAGAGGCTCCGTCCCACCGACCGGAAACCGTTAATAAATAGCGATCATCAAAGCCATAATGAACTCTCATCATATAAGAACTTAATTGTCGTTCGTTTAATCCTGATCCCATACCTGCATTATTCTCGGAATTTGTGATATCTATAGCTCCAAAGTTATTCCAGAGCATTGATTCTTTTGGAATATTATTAGCTGACATTTGGGAGTTTTCAATATTCCACGAAGATGCTGTTTGAAGTAAGGTTACATCAAAATTATGAACATCGGCTATTGTACGATTATAATTAATTTGGTTGTCTAATGTCCAGGAAAGATCCCTTCTGTTATTCAATCTTGCAAAATTAGTACCTTCACTTCCATCTGAATTAATCCTGTGCGCTGATGTTCCGTCTATATATACTCCTTCTCTCCAGTGACGAAAATCGGGGCCAAAATTTATCTTGTATCTTAAGCCCTCTAGTGGTCGCCACATTTCTCCAATATCAAATGTTGCAGATATGCTTCCCAAACCACGCATGGTTTGAGATAATTGCGTACTCTTATCCCATTCATTCATAACAGTATAAATAGTAGATTCTCCTCCTGGATTAATAACCAGGTTACCATCATTATCATACGGAACCGCAAAGTTATAGATGCTTTTGGCTGCGCCATAAATTGCGTTCGGACCTGAACTACTACGACCTCCAAGAGTTGAAAAGCCATAATCCTGTTCACTCCAGGAAAGGTTAAAATTAGCATCCAGAGAAAACCATTCTACAGGATCTATTGTAGTGCTAACATTAGCGGTATATCTTTCATAAAACTGGCCCTTTTGCGTGCCTTTATTATTTAAATACCCCACTGAAGCATATGCCTTCATCTTTTCTGTACCCCCACTAGCACTGATGGTGTGTTCGTTAAGAATTCCTGTTTGAGTAACATAATCTGTCCAATCTGTATTTGTAACTCTGGATGGATTAAAATTTCCATTCTCCCAGCCCTGCAATACGTTATCCCTTGAAGTTTGGCCATCTAGGGCACTATCAAAAATAAGTGCATCATTTTCCCGGGTAGGAGAATTCGGATTTGCATAAACTTCAGGATCTAAATTATAGGCAGCCCAACGTCTAAATTCTATGAAGTCTCCAGCACTCATTGCCGGCGCCCTGTCAACAATTTCGGATGCAGTTGCTGTTCCTGAATAATTTAAGCTGAACCTGCCTGTTTTCCCTTTTTTGGTAGTAACAATTATTACCCCGTTTGCTCCCCTGGAACCGTAAACAGCAGTTGCCGAAGCATCCTTAAGTACATCAATGGACGCAATATCCCGTGGGTTAATTGTTTCAATAGCCGAAGCCGATAACAGTGGAACCCCATCTACCACATAAAGAGGAGCATTACTTGCCGTTAAAGACCTGTTACCCCTAATACGTACAGTACCAATGGTGCCGGGTCGTTGATTGCTTGTAATATCAACACCTGCTGCCTTTCCCTGCAAAGCCTCGAAAACGTTACTTACAGGCTGGGTAAGAAGCTCTTCAGAACTTACGCTGGAAACTGCTCCGGTAACGTCAGATTTTTTCTGAGTACCATAACCTACTACCACTACTTCCTCCAGAATTGCGTTGTCCTGCTCTAAAACTACATTATAATTATCACTTTGACCAATTGTTCTTTCAATCGTTGTAGTCCCTATAAAAGAAAAAACAAGTACATCTCCCGGACTAGCTTCTAAACTATACTCCCCGTCAAAATCTGTCTGTGTGCCTTCACTTGTGCCCCTTAACATTACATTTACTCCCGGCATAGGAATACCATCTTGATCTGTAACTACACCAGTTACTGTTTTCTCTTGCGAAAAAGCAGAAAGACTGAAGAGAATACATGAAAAAGACATAAGGATCTTTAAAAATCTGTGTTTCATCTCGATCTCAAAATTTAGAATTTTACGTTTGTTTAACATTTTTTCAAATTTATCCTGTTGTAGAAGGAAAGCCATCCTGTACTGTACTGCCTGTAGAAAAAAAATTAAAATAAATCTTAACCTCTGTTTGCCAGTTAGGTCCAGCTTCTTATAATTAAAGGACAACACGTGTTTTGAAAAGGCCAGGATTATTTATTTAATTTTTGTCATTCTTAATATTTTTATGATTTATAAGAAAATTTTGCTTTTCTTGAAAGGGAACTATAGTTCATTAAAAATGCACAAATACAGGACGGCACAGGATGCTTTAAGAGACTGTAATTTCTATTTTTCGCTCATATTTTCGATTGAAACTTAAAACGTGCTTGGCTTCTCTAATAGCCAATCATAAAAATTCTGAAAGATTTATTATTAATTCGCACAAACAGTACTCGTAGTGTATAAAAAGACCCTCTTATTCTTACTTTTAGCAAGTATGATTGGCCAGGAATTTGTTGCTCAGGAAAATAGTTCATTAGACAAATCAAATCCCTTTCCCGAAATCACCAATACCACTAAACCCTGGACGCGCTGGTGGTGGATGGGAAATGCCGTGGATAAAGAAAATATCCTGAAAAATCTTGCGAAATTACAAAAAGCGGGCATTGGAGGTGTTGAAATTACGCCTATTTATGGTGTAAAAGGGGAAGAAGAAAATTATCTCGATTATCTTTCTCCCGAATATATGGAAGTTTTAGATTATACCATTCGCACAGCCGACAGTCTGGGAATGGAGGTAGATATGGTTCTGGGAACAGGATGGCCTTATGGAGGGCCACACGTAAGCCGGGAACATGCAGCTACAAAGTTGGTTACCCGTAAATTCGACCTAAAAAAAGGACAACGACTTAAAGAAAAAATAACTGTAGATACTTCCAAAGAAAAGCAACCTGCAAATCTACTATATGTATTGGCTTATGCCGAAAATGGTGATTTTAAAGACCTTACTAATAAGCTAGAAAAAGATAATTTTCTTAACTGGAAAGCAAAAGACTCAAATTATAAAATATATGCTGTTTTTACAGGAAAAACAGGCCAACAGGTGAAAAGGGCTGCCCCGGGAGGACAGGGTTATACGCTGGATCATTATTCAAAAAAGGCATTAGAAGCTTACGTAGAACCGTTTGACGAGGCTTTTTCAAACAGTTCTGAAAAAGTGCGTGCGATCTTTAATGACAGCTATGAAGTTTATGGTACAGATTTCACCGCGGCCTTCTTTAAAGAGTTCGAAGAGCGAAGAGGTTATGATCTTAAACCATACATCCCGCACTTATTAGAGGAATCCAGTGCTGAAGAAGCCAACCGTGTCAAGAGTGATTACAGGGAAACAATTTCAGATTTACTTTTAGAAGAATTTAATAAACCCTGGACAGCGTGGGCAAATAATCATGGCTTTAAAACAAGGCTGCAGGCTCATGGTTCCCCGGGTAATTTACTGGATATGTATGCCGCTGCAGATATTCCCGAATGTGAAACTTTTGGATCTATGCCTTTCGATATTCCTGGGTTAAGAAGGGAAAAGGAAGATATAAGGGAAGGTGATGCCGATCCTGTTATGCTGAAATTTTCATCTTCGGCAGCACACATTGCCGGAAAACCATTAACTTCTTCAGAAAGTTTTACATGGTTGAGGGATCATTTTAAAACAGCACTTTCCCAGACTAAACCTGAAGCTGAAGAACTCTTTCTTAACGGCATAAATCATATGTTCCTTCACGGCACCACCTATTCGCCTGAACGTGCCGGCTGGCCTGGCTGGAAATTTTATGCTTCCGTAAATTTTAGTCCGAACAATACAATCTGGGAAGATGCGCCACAACTATTTTCTTATATCGCCAACTGCCAGTCCATGCTTCAGTCTGGAAAACCGGATAATGAAAATCTGGTTTACTGGCCTATACATGATGAGTGGAACAAATTTCATGACGGAAAATTATTTTTTCAGTTTAAAATCCATTCCCTGGACGAATGGTTACATGGAACATCTTTCTATAAGGTGACACAGGAAATGATGAACAAAGGATTTGGAGTTGATTTTATATCTGACAGGTTTATTGCTGAAGCCACAGTAAGAGATGGATTAATTCAATTACCGGGGGGAGATTTCAAAAGTCTTGTCATACCCAATAGCGACAAAATGCCTTTGGAAACATTAAAAAAGCTGCTGGAGCTTAAAGAGCAGGGAGCAAAGATTATTTTTGAAGGCCTTCCGGAATCAGTACCGGGAATGTACAAGTATAAAGAACAGAATCGCGAGTTACAGGCTCTTCTTCAAAATAGTTCCATACAAACGGTAGAACTTTCTCAGCTTTCCGATGAATTAAAAAATAGTGGCATTTCTCCCGAAATCTTGGTTGACACGGGATTGAAATATATACGTAGAGAAGTAGATGCAGAAAAAATATATTTCGTTGTAAATCATACTTCAGAAGCAATAAAGGAATATATTCCGTTACAAACAAAGGCAGAAAATGTGATTATGTTTGATCCGTTGACGGGCAGACATGGTAAAGCTGAAATTAAAACTGAAGGTAATATCACCAAGGTAAGGGTAAATATCGCTTCCGGAGAATCTTTCTTCCTTAAAACCGAAGAAAATACGACTGTAACTCCATGGAAATATTATGAACCGGTTGGAAACCCTTTAGATATTACCGGCGAATGGAAAATTTCTTTTGAAAAAGGCGGACCGGAATTGCCTTCTGATAAACAAATAAACAAATTAGAATCCTGGACAGAACTAGGAGATGATGCTGAAGCATTCTCCGGAACTGCTGTGTATGAAACTCAATTTAACAAGCCTGATTTCGATGCAGATAGCTGGCAATTAAATTTAGGAGATGTTCGAGAAAGTGCACAAGTCTGGATTAATGATGAGTATGTGGGAACTGCATGGTCTGTTCCATTTAAATTAATTATTGGTAACCTCAACAAAGGACAAAACACGTTAAAAATAAAAGTAACAAATCTGGCAGCTAATCGAATTCGTGCCAAAGAGCAAAGGGGTGAAGAATGGAAAATCTTTCATGAAATTAATATGGTTGATAAAGATTACCAGGAGTTCGATGCCACAAAATGGGACGCTATGCCTTCAGGGCTTTTAGGCCCCGTTACCATAACTCCGTTAGAAGAAAAATAAATTAAAGAATAGTAATAATAGATTAAACCTAATGAAAAAAGTTTTCCTGTTTTTAAGTCTTACAATAGCAATTAATACTGTATCAACGGCTCAACAACCATTTGATCGGGAAGAAGTTTTAGAACAAATGCAATTGGCCAATAAATACTTTATGCAAAAATGGCCAGATGTAGGTAAAACCATTATTACCAACAAAGAACGCCCAAGCCATATCTGGACACGTGCGGTTTACTATGAAGGGCTTATGGCATTGCATGAAATCTTTCCTAAAAAAGAATACTACAACTATGCTCTGGACTGGGCCAATTTTCACAATTGGGGTTTTAGAAGTGGGAACGAAACAAGGAATGCAGATGATTACTGTGCAGCTCAGACTTATATAGATCTTTATAATCTGGAGCCAAAACCAGAAAAACTTACAAACACAAGGGCAGCCATGCAAAAATTTTTGCATACACCGCAAAACGGGGACTGGGATTGGATAGATGCAATACAAATGGGCATGCCTGTTTTTGCAAAAATGGGTGTTCTTGAAAATGACGAACGGTATTTTGTAAAAATGTACGATATGTATATGTATTCCAGAAATATCGAAGGTGAGAACGGACTCTTTAATGAAGAGGAAGGGCTATGGTGGCGGGATGCCGATTTTGATCCTCCCTATACCGAACCTAACGGTGAAGACAGCTACTGGAGTCGTGGAAATGGGTGGGTTATTGCCGCTTTGGCCAAAGTTTTGGATATAATTCCAGAAGATGCACCACACCGCCAACAGTATATAGATGATTTAGAAATTATGGCAGATGCGCTTATTAAGGTACAGCGTGAAGATGGCTTCTGGAACGTAAGCTTACATGATGAAAATCACTTTGGAGGCAAAGAATTAACCGGAACAGCCTTTTTCGTTTACGGAATGGCTTATGGAGTTAACAACGGCTTTCTTGATAAAGAAAAGTATCTTCCTGCAATCGAAAAGGGTTGGAACGCCATGATTAACGATGGACTTCATGACGATGGTTTCCTTGGCTATGTACAATCTACCGGAAAAGAACCTAAAGACGGGCAGCCTCTTTCGTATGATAAAGTTCCTGATTTTGAAGATTATGGTTTAGGAGGTTTTCTTCTGGCCGGATCTGAAATCTATAAAATGGAATTCTAGCTAAAATTTTATAATTGTATTTTTAGCATCAAATAATTTATAGCAAATAATGGCAGGTTTTCAATTTATCAAATTCAAATATCTTTTTCTTCTAATTTGCTTTAGCGCCACTGGAAAAATGTTTTGCCAGGATAAAGTATTCAATCTTTGGGAAAATACGGTTCCCGGTGCTGTAACCACCAAAGAATATAAGGAGGAATACAGAAAAGATGCTGAAGGAAATATTACGGGTATAAGTAAAGTCTCCACTCCTACCCTCAGTTTATTTCTTCCAAAAGAGGAAAAAGAGAATGGAACTGCTGTAATTATTCTTCCCGGCGGTGGTTATGGCCATCTTGCAGTAGAAAAGGAAGGATATAAAGTCGCCCGATGGTTCAACGAAGCCGGAGTAACGGCCTTTGTGCTGAAGTACCGTTTGCCTTCAGATAAAATCATGAAAAAAAAAGCCATCGCTCCTTTAGCAGATGCACAACAGGCAGTTCGATATGTGAGGAAGAATGCTGAAAAATGGAATTTAGATCCTGAAAAAGTCGGTGTTATAGGGTTTTCAGCGGGAGGACACCTGGCGGCAAGTTTGTCCACCCGCTATGATGAAAAGCTTATGGTGAAAATTGACAAAATTAGTGCCCGACCAGATTTTAGCATATTGATCTATCCGGTAATTTCTATGAAGGATTCCCTTACTCATGAAGGTTCCCGGACGAACCTCCTTGGAGCTAACGTCAGCGAATCATTAAAAAATCAGTTTTCCAATGAGAATCTTGTCAGCTCCTCGACTCCGCCTACATTTCTTGTCCACGCCACAGACGATCATGCAGTTCCTGTAGAGAACAGTTTGGTTTATTATTCAGCACTTAAAGGTAAAAATGTACCGGTTGAACTTCATATTTACGAAAAAGGTGGACATGGATTTGGAATGGGAACAAACGGTACCAACCAATACTGGCCGCAATCTCTTAAAAAATGGCTGCAACAGAATAACTTTCTTGAAGAAGAGCAGGCGCTCTTATTTTCCTATTTTAAAGGTAATGGAGAGGACGGTTTACATCTCGCATATAGCGAAGATGGTTACAAATGGGAAGCTTTAAATAACGACCAATCGTTTCTTACACCAGAACTGGGCAATGAAAAACTAATGCGCGATCCCTGCATAATAAAAGGTGGAGATGGCAAATACCATATGGTTTGGACAGTCGGCTGGACAGAAAAAGGTGTTGGTTATGCCACTTCAGAAGATTTAATTAACTGGTCCAAACAGCAATTCTTACCTGTTATGGAACATGAAGAAAATGCCAGGAATACCTGGGCTCCTGAAATTACTTACGATGAAGAAAATAATGAATACGTGATTTACTGGGCGACAACAATTAGAGGTAGATTTCCGGAAACGCAAATTGATGCCGATGATGGTTATAACCACCGCATGTATTACACCACCACTACGGACTTTCAAAATTTTTCCCCCACTAAGCTGCTTTACGAACCCGGCTTCAATGTTATAGACGCAACCATTCAGAAAAAACAAGATCAATATGTTATGTTTCTGAAAGATGAAACCAGAGACCCTGCTCAAAAGAACATCAGGATAGCCTACGGAAAGAATTTAACGGGACCTTATTCTGAAGCCGGCGAACCTATTACAGGAGATTACTGGGCAGAAGGTCCTACAGCAACGGTAATTGATGGCACATGGATGGTCTATTTCGATAAATATATAGAGAAAGAATTTGGTGCTGTTAGATCTGAAGATTTGGAAAATTGGGAGGATATATCCGATAAAATTTCATTTCCGGAAGGAACAAGGCACGGCAGTGTTATAAAGGTTCCGAATAAAATCCTGGAAAATTTGAAGAACCTGGAAAACTAAGTTTCTGTTGAAGGCTTTTTTCCTTTGAATATATTTTTTGATTTTCTGAAGTATAAATGCCTGCAGGGCAACTATACTACTATAATAGTTTCTGAAAATTTCTTACCGGTTTAAAACTATGAATAAACTTCAACTTTCAGCATTCAGTTTATTTCTAATTCTGAATCTTGGCTGCAGGCAATCAGCTGAAAATTCCGAAGAGAAATCCCCAGTTTCCATAATCCTGAAGGAGAAACCTGGAGATATTGAAGTACCTGAAGGGATGGTTTGGATACCAGGAGGACAATTTATGCAGGGCGCCTTAGAAAATGACCCCCAGGCACTAAACCATGAAAAACCAGCTCATCAGGTAATTCTCGATGGTTTCTTTATGAGCGAAACCGAGGTGACCAATGCTGATTTCAGGAAATTTGTAGATAAAACCGGATATATTACTATTGCTGAGCGCGAGATAGACTGGGACGAAATTAAAAAACAATTACCTCCCGGTGCCTCAAAGCCCCACGATTCTATTCTTCAACCTGGTTCGCTGATCTTTAAAAAGACCCCAAAGAGCTTAGCTAACCTGTATGATCATTCCCAGTGGTGGGAATGGAGAATTGGAGCGAACTGGAAGCATCCAAAAGGCCCGGGGAGTAGTATAGCTGGAAAAGGCAATTATCCGGTGGTACATATCACCTTTGAAGATGCAGTGGCTTATTGCAATTGGTCTGGAACTACATTGCCAACAGAAGCCCAGTGGGAGTATGCCGCAAGAGGAGGATTTGACGATGTTCTTTATTTCTGGGGAGATGACTCTGATAAACTTTCAGAAATGGCTAATACCTGGGAAGGGGAATTTCCGACTAAAAACACACGAGAGGATGGTTTTGAAGGGCTTGCACCTGTAAAATCCTTTCCACCAAATAAATTCGGGCTGTATGAAATGGCAGGAAATGTTTGGGAATTTACAAAAGACTGGTACAATATTAACTATTACAAAACCGCTTTGGATAAAGGGATTTCTAAAAACCCTGAAGGTGCAAAGACCCCTTATAATCCTCAAAATCCACAGATGGAACAAAAAATTATTAAAGGCGGATCCTTTTTATGCAATGCTTCCTATTGCGCAAGCTACAGAATTTCAGCACGTATGGCCAATTCTTTGGATTCTTCACAGGAACATCTTGGATTCCGCGTAATGGCCACTCCGGAAATGATGAGGGAAAGAAAAAACAGGAAAACTGGTTCTTGAAAATTTGGTACTCCAACTAATATACGGCCGAAAACTGGCATTTTAGAGCATGGCCTGAAAATGCCAGTTTTCGACTCTAAATAAACAAGATATCAGGTTAACTCCTTTAAAGCATAAATTAACCGTCATTAAGTAGAATCCCATTAACCACAGGGCTAAGTTACTCCAATATTCTCTTCACCTGAGGCTCTAGATCAGTTAAATCTGCTATTTGCACAGGCTTTCCGCTCTCTATGCTTTTTCTGGCTGCGATACCTATTAAGATAGACATGGCACCGTCACGTAATCCCGCTGCCCTGTCATAACGATCCTTCTGTTCCGGGTGTTCAAAAACCTGTTCATGTAGACGTTTATCTCCTCCTCCATGACCAGCTCTTTCCATGGGCACTTCAACCGTTTCAAAATCCTCCCAAAGCTTATGTGTAATAACCGGTTCATAGGACAATTCATCATTTTCCTGAGACATTTCTGCAGCATGTAACTCTTCCTGACTCATGTTGACGTTCTGGTTATAGGGAATATCAAGTGAGGCTTCAATTCTTCCTTTAGTTCCGTTAAAAGCAATACGCCAGCCTTCAAAAGGAGAATAGGTAGTAAGCGAATAATTGACCACTACATTATTCATATACTTAATCTGGGCCGACATTTTATCGTAGATGTTAATTTCTTTTCCCCACACGCAGTTGTCACGAATATAGCCATCGTGCTCCTCGTTTTTGACATAAAGATCCATCGAGCGTCGATCCTTTGTAATATCCCAGTAAAAATCACATTCAGATTTATGAGGGCAGACTCTGCAAAAATCTCCACGGAATGGATGGTTATGTCCATAGAATTCAAGATCTCCGTAAGCAAATACTTCTTCAGGATCAGAATCCAGCCACCAGTTTAGAAGGTCAAAATGATGCGTGGATTTGTGCACTAATAAAGTTCCTCCCTTTTCCCGCAATCCATGCCATCTTCTAAAATATGAGGCTCCGTGATAAGTATTTAAATACCAGTGAAAATCTACTGATGTAACTTTTCCAATTGTTCCTTCAGAAATTAATTCTTTTACTTTTGTATTATAGGGACTCCAGCGATAATTAAAACCTACAATAAGTTTTTTATCATATTTTCTCTCAGCATTAATTATTTCCTGACACTTCTGTTCATCTGTGGTTAAAGGTTTTTCTGAAAGCACATCGCACCCCATCTCTAATCCTTTCACAATAAATTCATGATGTGTGGAATCTACAGTTGTTACAATTACAAGATCAGGTTTGGATTTGTTTACCATCTTACCAAAATCAGTATATGTAGGACAGTCAACTTGCATATACTGGCGGGCATATTCAAGCCTTCCAGGATTTATATCACAGAGTCCGACGAATTCCAGGTCGTCTGGATACTTTTCAACCAATTCTCTTCCCCAATAACTGGTACCACGAATACCTGTACCCACTAAAGCGATTTTTAGTTTTCTATCTCCCAGCCCAAACCCCCAGGAAGGCAAAGGCAGAAAAGTGCCTGCAGCTAAAATACTCATGGATTTAAGAAAAGCTCTTCTGGAATCTTCCATCATAATTGAAGTATTAAGGACGTAATGAATTGTCGACCTCTTGAAGTTCTGGTTTTAAGCCAAAAGAACCATCCTGTACTTACCTGAATTTCAAAATTTTGTAGACCAATAGAAAAAATGATAATCACTTTTAGGTGATACTTTATAAATTTAAAGGTCGATAATGGACATTTTGAAGCATGCTCTAAAATGTCAATTATCGACCTTTTTATCCTGTTTTAATTCTGGATATTATTATAGAAGAATACTACCCGCTAAATTCAATTTTTCAGAATTTACTTTACTGAATTCCTACTTCAAAAAATCTTCCCTCACGGGGCTAAAAACATCTACCAAAACTCCTGCCTCCAAACATTCTGCACCGTGTTTAGCATTAGGCGGAACAAAGAATCCGTCGCCTGCACTCAAAACTTCCGATTTTCCTTCTATTGTAATTTTAAATTTACCCGAAGCAACATAAGAACCCTGACTGTGAAAATGATCATGCACATATCCCACCGCACCTTTTTCGAACTTGACCTTTACAAGCATAAGTTGCGTGTTATAACCCATGATCTGGCGGGTGATCCCTTTATCTGCTTTTTCCCACGGAGAAGTTTCTTCTGTAAAAAAGTTATCTCCGTTTAATTTTATATTTTTCATATTCTTTATTCTTCTTCAGTAATAACTACTGAAATGTTTCTATTGGTTGTCCCTCATAAATTCTTCGGCCTTTTCTACCATTTCTCTGTTTCCGCAAAAGAAAGGTACCCTTTCATGAAGTTCTGTAGGTTTAATTTTCATTATTCTTATAAAGCCATCGGTACATTTCCCTCCAGCCTGTTCAGTTAAAAAAGCCATAGGATTACATTCGTACAAGAGCCGTAATTTACCTTTTGGCGACGTGGTTCCTGTAGGATACAAATAGATCCCGCCCAACAACATATTGCGATGAAAATCTGCTACCAGGGAACCGGTATATCTTGAAGTATAAGGTCTTCCATCCTCTTCATCTATATCCTGCACCCATTTGATGAATTTCTTTACTCCCATAGGAAAATGCACATAGTTCCCTTCGTTTACGGAATATATTTTACCATGATCAGGAAATTTAATTTCGGGATGAGATAGGAAAAAAGAGCCTATTCCGGGGTCAAAAGTAAATCCGTTTACGCCATTGCCCGTAGTGTAAACGAGAATAGTTGAAGTCCCGTAAATAATATAGCCCGCTGCAACCTGATTCTCTCCGGGTTGCAGAAAATCTTCCTTCGTTACCGGCGTACCAGGTTTGGAAATTCTCCTGTATATGCTAAAAATTGTTCCAACAGTTATATCAACATCTATATTGGAAGAGCCATCTAAAGGATCCAGTAGAACGATATACTTAGCATCCTTGTGCATATCTTCATCAAAAACCAGGTAATCTTCCATCTCCTCTGATGCCAATCCACAAATTTCTCCGCGGTTTTTTAATGTACTTATAAAAACATCATTTGCCATTACGTCCAATTTCGCCTGGTCCTCTCCCTGTACGTTTTCATTTCCGGCTTTTCCCAATATTTCTGAAAGTCCGGCTTTATTAATCGCCTGATTCACCACTTTTCCTGCAAGCCGAATCGAACTTAAAAGTGCACTTAATTCGCCTTTCGCGTACGGAAAGTCCTTCTGATTTTCTATTATAAATTCCCCAAGTGTAATATGTCTTTCCATTTCAATCTTTTTTTAATTTTTATCCTGATTCCCTGTACGGAAATTTTATTCTGCCAGAGGATAGTAAAATTCTAGTTCTTTTCCTCCCACTCTGGAAAATCTTCTTTTAAAAGATCTTCGGCATAATTACCGATGTAGCTGTAACCGATTCGCCGTTCATGCTCGATTTCAGATAAATTATATTTTACAATTCCATCACGACCTACAAACATCGGTTTATTGGTTCCAATCTCGTAGAACCTTGCCCAAAGCAGATCAGCATCGGGGTCTTCAACCAGCACCCGATCATAACCTCTAGGCAAGGAACTGTCATTTTTCCGCACTAACTTTTTTCCGGTAACTTTGGAATCCTCAAACCATTTAACGGCACTTCTTATAGCATTCTTCACCTGCTCATTGGGTTCTTCTATTTTCATTAGATATTCAACAATGTCCACGCTTTCTTTTCCGCTGAGGGAAGGCAGTTCATAAGACCTGGCTTTAGCTGGTTCTAAGCTATTTTTATCATGTTGAGCTGCCCAGGCAGTAAGTTTACCATCCACTTTTATTTGGGTTTTCAGAATTATTTCCAGACCTTTTTCTATAGCTTTTTGAGCATCTTCCTGCCGCTCTGCATCCACAAATATAAAAGGCTCCTCCTCCAGGGCTACATCCCTCAATAAATTCATAACGCCTATCATAGCACCGTCATTAAAGGTAATATGTTCATAATAACCTTCACGAATTGGATAAAACTGAGGCCAACCCCCATTTTCGTATTGCGCTTCTAAAAGGAAATCAATTCCCTGTAAAAATGATTGTTTATAAGCCTCTTCTCCCGTAGCATCATAAACTTTGGCCAGATAACGCATCTGTTTTACAGTTGCACCATTGTCTATAGTAGTTCCTGTTTCTTCTGCCTTTTCTTTCTGTAGCTGGCGTTTTTCAGCAGGAGTAAGTTCATCAGCCATGTTGATGTTCTTGTTCCAGCCACCATTGTTATTCTGATAAAGCATTACATTATCTGCTATTCTTTGTGCTTCTCTACTTCCATACCAACTATCTTCCTGCCGTTGTGCTTCCCTCCACGTCATCTTCTTTGCAGATTGGACGTTGTTATTATTCATTCCAAATCCAGGATTTTGAAGAGTCTCCTTCTTAATATATCCGAATAATTCCAGATTTTGCCTTGCGATTTCCTGCAGGGCCAGCGTAGCGACCAATGTTGCTCCTTTTTTGGAGAGGTGAGTATCATCTTCCAATCCCTCAGGTTTATAGTCGTTTTCCCCCGGTTCAAGATGTAAATGAAGATCTTTGGATTTTTCTGGACCGTATGCGATCTCCATCTTTTCGGTGAGCCACTGTAAATCTACAAAAGGCACTTCCAGGTTTCTAGCCACCATTCTTACAACCAGCGGATATTCTCCGTGCGTATCAACCAGAACGCCATGTTCATTAAAATTGCGACGTACAATAGAACTGAATAGAAGAGGTGTGGCTCCTCTTTCCCTGGTCTCTTTAACAAATCGTTCAAGATTGTAGCGGTATTGGGTAAACGGATTAGTATAACGTGTAGCATCTTTTATTTTCTGGTCATTATGTCCAAACTGGATAAAAACATAATCTCCTTCCTTGAGCTGCTCTCTGACTTTCTCCCATCTTCCTTCGGAAATAAAACTGCGGCTGCTTCTGCCATTTACAGCATGATTTTCTACTTTAATTCCATCTGTTAATAATTCCGGAAGCATCTGTCCCCAGCCGTGCTCAGGATTTTGTTCCGGATCTTTTTTATCAGACATTGTGGAATCGCCAATCAGGTATATTGTAGGCGTTTCCTGCGCTGAAAGATTTATCACAAGCAGTAGTATTATTCCTGAAAAAAGAGATTTCATAAATTAAATTTTTTATTTCTGAAGCGGTCTCCAGTGATCTTTTCCGCCTAAAATATTGTTTACAGTATACTTCTGAACTTCTTCTGAAGTTAACTGATGCGACCATTCCACCCGCGTTTCAGGAGAAGCACCTGCGCCGGAACTATTATATTCCGCGTAAAACGTTGTTCTCTCCTTATTAGGAAACATCTCATCCCCTTCCCATGCATCCCAACCTTCAGAAACAATATGATTTCCCATTTCCGAATTGATGAATACCGTTTGAGCACTTGGGCGCCACGGCCTTCCCAGGTAAACTTTATCAACATCATCTTCAGCAATAAGTTCACAATCAAAGAACACAAATCCAAATTCCTGATTGGGCGTAGTGGCCGCAGCTGTGATATAGGAATTTTGCAAGCTCTTAATCGTACAGTTTTTAAAGACAGCTGTTGCCTGACCAAAAATAAAATCGGTCGTGCCCTCTATATAACAATTCAGGTAAAGTTGCCGGCTGCCTGCTGTTGCCGCATAAATAGTATCCTGGCAGCCAAGAATCCGGGAATTTTTAATAATAAAATGGTCACCTTCTACATGTAGAGCAACGGCTTGTCCCCTATTGCACCAGGTATTTTCTATGGTGATATTTTCAATTTTTATATCATCTCCCTGCACCAGCACGGTATAGGAAGTGAAGGTATTCAGCGTTTTTTGAGTAACCGAATCTGTTTTGCCGGAATAATCACTATTGCTGATAATTGTCTTTTCTGGATCCTCTCCTACAAAAGAAAGTTTGTGTTTCCAAGAAGGTATCACCAGCTTTTCATTATACGTACCATTTTTAATATGAATAATCACCTCACCGGGACCTAAATCGCGCGTAGAATTTACCGCTTCCTGGATTGTTGAAAATTCCCCACTGCCATCTTTTGCCACGGTAATTTCCCGGTAAGCCTGCTGCTTTTTTTCAGCATTTTTGACAAAAATTTTATTCAGAAAGTCTACAGTGTAATTGAGTGTGGTTTCATGCCAGGGATGCATAAGCCAGAAAGAGTGCGGCGACTGCGGAATGGTATGAACTTCATTGTAAATTCCGTTTTTATTCAGGATTTGAATCATATTATCACGGCCGGCGTGAAAACGAGGTTGTGCACTGTTGATAAAGAGCGTTGGCGGCGTATTTTGATCTACATATTCCAACGGAGAAGCTTCTTTCCATTTTTCCCGGTTTTCTTCTTCGGAACCTCCGAGCCAAATGCCCGCCATTGTGCCTTCTTCGGCATCGGGATGAATAAAAGAGACAATCCCGTCGATGTTTACAATTGCCTGGACCTCATCTGAAACTTCAGTATTATCTCCGCTGTAAATTGAAGCATTGGGAGTCACTCCAATAAGCGTCGCCAGTTGCGCTCCTGCCGAGGCTCCCAAAATGGCAATTTTCGACCTGTCGATATTATATTTTTCTGCATTTTTTCGCATCCATTTTACCGCATCTTTGAGATCCACCACTGCTGCCGGATAAGATGCCCTGGCGCCCAGCCGGTAGGTTGCAGTGATAGCAACATAGCCGTTTTTTGCCAAATCCTGAGCCATTGGACGAAGATTTTCTTTGCTTCCGGTAAGCCAACCACCGCCATGGATCAATAAAACCGCAGGGTAATTTTGCCCATTTTCGGTCTTGGGTGCATAAATGTCTGCTTTTAGAATTTCATCATCCACTTCTTTATAAACAACATTTTCTGCTGAAAATATTTCTTCAGAAACTTTAGATTCCAACGGACTAATGAACGGATAATCTTTTTTCAGTTTCTCGTAGGTAGTGCCAATGGTATAAGGCCTGATTTTATTTTTTTCCTGTGCCTCCATCTTGAGTCCGAAGCAAAAAAGAAGAAGTACTAAAAAAAGGCTTTTCTGAATCTTCATTTTATTTGGTTTTAAACGTGTAGGACTTTCCTTTTTCAGTTTGAACATCATAGATATTATATTCCGGCAGTTCGGGAAGTTCCACCTGTGCATTTTCTGAAATGATTGGCATTTTGATTCGGGGATTTTGATAATATTTGTTTGAATTCTCCTGGAGAGCCCGTGGCAGTTCGTTACCATCTGTGTCTAGAAGTACTTCTTCTGTTCTTATCCTGAGAAGTCCCCCAAGTTCAGAATCGATTATTACTGTTTTGAGGCTGTTATCCTGCCAGTCGATGTCCACCTCGAATCCTCCCCGGGCTTTAATGCCCTTTACAGAACCTTTCTTCCAGGCATCTGGTAATGCCGGAAGCAAATGCACTGCACCATCGTGCGACTGAAGCAGCATTTCGGCAATACCCGCAGTACATCCAAAATTCCCGTCTATCTGGAATGGGGGGTGCGCATCAAGCAGGTTAGGATACGTACCGCCTTCTTCTGTACCGTCCTCCACCAGCGTGAGCTGGGTTTTTATAAGATCGTATGCCCTATTTCCGTTAAGCAAACGTGCCCAGAAATTCACCTTCCAGCCCATTGACCAACCGGTAGATTTATCTCCACGGAATTCCAGCGTCTTTTTAGCTGCTGAAAACAATTCGGGATTTTCAAAGGGTGAGATCTGGGCGGCAGGATGTAAACCATATAAATGGGAAATATGCCGGTGTTTGTTCCCTGGATCATCCCAATCCTTGATCCATTCCTGTAATTGCGCATGCTGACCAATTTGCATAGGCGGAAGACGTTTTCTGAAATTCTTTAATTTTTCTGAAAAATCCTGATCCTGCCCCAGTTCTTCAGCTGCCCGAATGGCATTGGAAAAAACATCGAACACCAGCTGATTATCCATCGTGGTTCCATAGGTGATTCCCACGTCATCCTGATATTTGTTTTCAGGAGACATAGAAGGTGCAACTACAAGCCATTGGTTTTCGGGTTCTTCTTGTAGTACATCTGCATAAAATTCAGCCGTAGATCTTAAAACAGGATAATATTCTTTCAGAAACTCCCGGTCTCCTGTGTAAAGGTAGTGTTGCCAAAGGTGCTGACTAAGCCAGGCGCCACCCATAGGCCACATTCCGTAGAAACCCCCATCTATAATTCCTGTAACCCTCCAAATGTCTGTATTATGGTGCATGTTCCACCCACTGACATTGTACATTTCCCGGGCACTTTCCCGGCCGGTATTTGCCAGTTCTTTCAGCATCTGAAACAGTGGCTCGTGAAGTTCAGAAAGATTTGTCACCTCAGCGGGCCAGTAATTCATTTCGGTATTAATATTCACGGTGTATTTGCTGTCCCAGGGAGGAGTTAATTGATGGTTCCATATTCCCTGTAAATTGGCTGGCTGACCACCGGGCCTGGAGCTGGAAATTAGCAAATAACGCCCAAATTGGAAATATAGCGAAACAAGTGAAAGATCATCTGTCCCCGAGAAATTTTCGAGCCGCTCATCTGTTGGAAGATTAGAACCAGTTCCGCTGCCAAACTTTAAGTTTACGCGATCAAATAAGTATTTATAATCCTGAATGTGCGATTCCTTTAATTCAGCAAAAGATTTAGACCGTGCTCTTTCCAGATAATCTACTGCAACTTTTTCGGCAGAATTGCTCAAATCCTGGTAATTCTTGAAATTAGTACCAATGCTTAGAAATATAAGGACCTCATCTGCATCCTTTATTTCAATGCTCTTTTCCTTCTGAAGGATGCTGCCCGAAACTACAATAGGATAGGCAAGGGATTGAAATTCTACCTTACCCGATTTATTATCAATATCTCCGCTCTTACCGTCGAGCTGAAGCATTTGGTTTTGAACTGAAATTTGATGCTTTTCCTGAATGCTTTCAAAATTAAGTTCTGTCGAAATTTTTCCCGGTTGGCTTGAGGTAAGATGAATCACCATTACCTGATCAGGATAAGAAACAAAATAGTTCCTTTTGAAATGTACGCCGTCGATATCGTATTCCACAGCAGCTATTGCATTGCCAATATCCAGATCTCTCCTGTAATTTTCGACCTTCTGATGGTCAGGAAAAGTTAACAGAAATTCACCAACGGTTTGATATGGCATTCCATAGTTACTGTTCTGTGGTGCCTGCCTCGGAAACGTTTCATTTGCCAGATTTTGTGCTTTTTCATTTTGACCCGAAAAAAGAAGCTTCCTTAACTCCTGAATTTGAGGGTATACATCTTGAGGTACATTATTGCCTGGTTCCCCCGCCCATACTGTCTCTTCATTAAGCTGGATTCTTTCCTCCTCAATTCCTCCGAAAATCATTCCACCAATCCTGCCATTTCCAACAGGCAACGCTTCATTCCAGTTTGCAGCAGGTTCATCATACCACAAAACATTCTCATTGTTTACCTCCTGTGCTTTACATACAAGACAGGTAAGTAAACAAAACAATGATAATGTGCTCTTTGTCCTTGCCATTATTTAGTTTTTTTATTCAATTCCTGCATCCCTTCAAAAACCAGCCGCGCCACAGCTTTGGCTCCTTCTGGCTGAAAATGGGTGTTATCTTCCTGCCCTTCAGGATAGGCTTCATACTTTCCTGCCGGAAGGTTCATAAAATAATTGTTAGTCACATAATCCTTTCCTTTTTCAGAAAAATGATCCATCGATTTTTGATTGAGGTCTATAAACATCACTTCAAGTTCTTTGGCTACATCTTTTGCTGCCTGGTCGTACTCTCCATGTACATTTTGCAAGTGGCCGTTTTCCCAAGGATAATTTCTGGCCACGGGAGTAAGGATAACAGGATAGGCTCCTTTTTGACGGGTCTGGGAAACATACAATCGCAGAAATTCTTTATAACCTTCCACATCCACATACCGCTCAGTTTTATTTTCAGCAGCATCGTTGTGTCCGAATTGCATAAGGACGACATCATTTTTTTCCAAATTTTCGTAAACAGAACGCCATCTGCCTTCCTGGAAAAAAGTACGTGTACTGCGGCCACCCCTGGCACGGTCATCTACAATTACACTATCTGCGGAAATAATTGCGCGGACTTTCTGCAGGCTGTCTGGTGTCATAAATTGCTGAAAAACCTGTCCCCAGCCGGTAACAGGATAGCGGGTTTTCATATAATCCTTTCCGGGATCATAATTATCGCTGTAATCTGCCATTGTTGAGTCGCCGATGAGGTAAATCGTAATGGTTTTTTGCTGAAAAGAGAATGCTGATAAAACCAGCACCAACACTAAAAAGCTAATCGGAAATAAAATCTTTTCTTTCATCTGAAATAGTCAATTTTAAGAGAGAAGCGTCAAAGACACCTCCTGAAAATGACAATTATCGACCTGCTATTCCTTTAATCATTACTTTGACAAGCAATTTTCTCAGGTTTTTGGCTTTTTTGCAGGTTTTGCACCGCTTTTCTCTTCAAAAACGGCTAGAAATTGCCTGAAGAACATCAATTTTCACAGAAATTCTAAAAAAAGAATGTTTCCTGAAGCTCAGGAACTATTCTTCCGGTTTTTAAAAAAAGAAGGGCTGTTTTTTTCATATTCAACCTGAACAAAAACAGAGGTCTTTCTTTTTCACAATTAGTTACCCGTAAACCGGAAATAGTCAAAATCGGCGTATCCGGAATCATTCGTTTTTTGATCTTTTAATGCAAAAAGCCCGACCTTCGCACCTATCCATTTTCCGGGGACTGCAGTAAAAGTTTCTTCAACTTCAGTAAAATTATTTCCGTCTTCACTATAACTAAAAGTACATTTAGCTCCTTTATCTATTTTTACCCGAAAATGGACCGCATTTCCGTCTAACGTTCCCACAACCTTCTCTTGTTCAGGCTTACCGTGCTCTGCATCTTCTGCAACCACGTATTTAATCACAGTTCCATTTTCAGTACTTTCAACAGCCAGATAAGCATAGGACATTCCCATGACTATCAAACCTGCTTTTTCGTTCTGCAAATCTTCATTAGGATGAAAAGTGAATTTTGTGGAGGTCGTGAATTCTTCCGCAGGAAATTTTTGTAACAAAAAATTTGGTGCATCCCAGAGATTTTTAGCACTTTCAGGTAACAGCTGCGTGTAAAGTCTTAATTGACCTTTCGCCGGATTTGCAAAAGCCCACGTAGCATGCGGATTTGCCTGCCACTGCCATTGAAGGCCATTGTCATTTCCATCAAATTCATCTGAATCCTTCGGAGTAACTACAGGATATTCTTTACTTAAATTAGGTTTCTTATGAGACAAAACCGGCTCTCCCGTACCATCGCCATCTTCGTCTTTTCCCATAGTAGGCCAATCATTCTCCCATACCATGGGCTGTAAATGAACGATTCTTCCATAAGCTTCCTTATCCTGAAAATGGATAAACCAGTCTTCTCCATTCTCCAGCTCGATCCATGCACCCTGATGCGGACCGTTAATTTCAGTATTTCCCTGTTCTAAAGAAATATGTTCCTCGTAAGGGCCGTAAGGATTTTTTGATCTTAATATTGTTTGCCAACCCGTGGACACTCCTCCTGCCGGGGCAAAAATGTAGTAATAGCCGTTTCTTTTATAGAATTTGGTTCCTTCAACCGTTGGATGATCTTCATGACCATCAAATACGATTTTACCTGCTCCGGTGGTTTTAGTGCCTTCAGCATTCATCGGCTTTACCACGAGAATACTTTTAATTCCTGCACGACTTCCTGCATAGGCATGGGATAGATAAGCTTTGCCGTCATCATCCCACAGCGGGGCAGGATCTATAAGGCCTTTTCCCTCTTCTACAAGAACAGGTTCTTCCCACTCTCCTTCCGGATCTTTTGTTTTCACCATGTAAATCCCAAAATCGGGATCTCCCCAGTAGATATAATATTCTCCTTCGTGATATCGAATCGCCGGTGCCCAGACTCCATTCCCGTGTTGCGGCTCACTAAAATGATTAAGAGGAACCTGCCGGTCTAAAGCGTGTCCAACAAGTTTCCAGTTCACCAGATCCTTTGAATGCAAAATAGGCAGTCCCGGAGCAACATTAAATGATGAAGCTGTCATATAAAAATCGTCACCAACCCGAACTACATCTGGATCTGAATAATCTGCGTGGAGAATCGGATTTTTATATGTTCCATCACCCTGGTCTGCCACCCAAACTTCAGAAATATAATTTTCCTTTTTCTGCGCAACGCTTTGCTGAATTCCGCTGAAAAGAAAAAGCATTACTACAATACTTGTGAAGCTGGATTTCTGAAGCATTTGCGAGATTTTATTCAAGACTTCCTTCTTCCTGAAGCGTGCTTAGCTGAGCGTCCAGATTTGACACAAATTCTTCTTCAGAAGTGATTCCGTTGGGCTCCTGTTCCCAGGCTGCAAGAAAATAATAGGTTGGCTCTGCATCTTCATTAAAAACCACAAGATGATCATGCGGTCCTTCTTTTACTTCTTTAACCTGATCAGTTTTATAGAAAATTGCCATTCCAAGCTTATCTTCATCGCTTACCAGCGTTTGGTTACCATAAGTTGCAATATATGCCCACTCACCGTTTTCGCTCTCTTTCTGCTTTAGATCAATTCCATTGAATTTTACAATTCCGGTGGTCAAACCTTCAAGAGATTCTGAAGGATTTAATTCTACTTTTGTAAAACGGCCTTCAGGATAAATAGTTAAAGTAGAATTGAGGTCTATAGTGTCCTGACCAGTTACCCAATCTGAATACTCAATCTCAACCTGGGAAGAACCTTCAAGATTAGAAACGCTGGCGCGGGTATTTTGAACATTTCGGAAATGCGCAACAGAATCGTTCATAAACCTGCCGTAACTTCCTATCCCGAGAGATTGTCCTGCTTTTAAAATATCCATACCCCATGGAGACTCATCGTGGTACGAATCAAAATTATCCTTACCTACCTGGTGCAAAACCATTGTGTCTGTCTTTTTACCAAAAATATCTATCGCATTCCGCCAATCCAGGTAAAGACGGTATCCCACCTGAGCATTCTCCCACCCCGGTCCTTCATATCTTATATAATATGAATGATCGGTATGATCTTCAGGCAAAGTTACTTCGTCAACATTTTTAAATGTTCCGCCTTTATATTCTCTTCCTTCCCACTGGCCTCCTTCTTTAATGGAAATTTCAGCATAAGTTTCACGTTCAGTTTCCTGAACAGTTTCCTCCTGGATTTCTGTTTGTTCCTGCTCTTTGTTGTCTTTACAGGAAATGACCACTACAGAAGAGATGGCCATTAGTAAAATTCCGGTTTTAAATTTCATGATTTTTGTATTTGATGGATTGGTTATTAAAGATAAGAATTTACTGCTGTTCAAGTTCTTCATATTCAAGTGAGGCGAGGATAAAAGGACCTACTCCCTTAGGGTCATTGTCCCTGATTATTTCATTTACATAATATTCAAAAGAACCATCGCGATAGGGATCTCCACCTAAACCTGCAACACCATTAATGTCGGTTAAACTAATGCCTCCATCGTCATCTTTTCTTATAAATTGTTCCAAAACACCTTCATACGCTTCTATGCCATCTTTCCTGTACTTTACATCGAGATAACCTTCATCAACTCCCTTTAGCAAAAAGTAGGCATACATGCTGGACGCAGAAGCTTCAAGGTAATTCCCTTCTCTATCCCCCTGGTCTAAAACCTGGTACCACACGCCGGTTTCTTCATCCTGATATCTTACAATACCATCAGCTATTTTTTGAGCTATTTCAACTATTTGATCCCTTTTTGGGTGATCTTCAGGCATATAATCGAGAACATCTACCACAGCCATACTTAACCAGCCAATACTTCTCCCCCAGTAATTTGAGGAAAGACCGGTTTCGGGATCTGCCCATCGCTGCTCTTTACTCTCGTCCCAGGCGTGATGATAAAGACCAGTCTCTTCGGTATAGGTGTACTTATCTATCAGGTAAAATTGATTTGCCACATCATCAAACAATTCGGGTTCATCAAACTCGGCTGCATATCGAGCAAGGAAAGTGGAGCCCATGTATAAACCATCCAGCCACATCTGGGAAGGATAAATTTTCTTGTGCCAAAATCCGCCTTCAGAAGTCCGGGGATGCTCCCGCATTTGATCCCTCAATTCTTCAATAGCAAGCCTGTATTTCTCTTTATCTGTTTCCTCGTAAAGGCCAATCAAGAACCGTCCACCTTGCACACGGTCAATATTATAATCAGATTTTTTATAGGTTTTAATATCCCCGTTTTCTTCCACCATAAAGTCTGCAAAATTCTTGATATAGTCCAGGTACTTTTCATCGCCTGTTTCTTGATGGACTTTTTCCATTGCCGTCATCACAAGTCCGTGGGTATATTCCCATTTCGGCTTCTCATTAAAATCCAGGGTCCAGCCTTCAGGATTTCTTTTAATTTCTGAATCGGCCATCCAGGTAGAGTAATTTTTCTCCTGCTCATAATCGGTTACTGGCTCCTGTAACTCTGCCTTATCTGAATTTTCTTCTTTGCTCTTACAGCTCACAGCGGCACCTGAGCAGATAAAGACTAGCAGCAAAGCCGATAATTGCCAAAATACAGGAATGATCTTATTTGTTATCATATTTTTAAAATTTTAATTTTAAGTAGAAAACCTTTCAATAGGAAACTAATAGCACAACTGAAGCTATATCGTTTTCGAAATTAAAAAAGCTAGTCACCATGTAATCGATTACACAAACATAAGCTATAGATTCATTTAAAGCAAAAAATTTGCTGAAAAAGATAATGATCTTATTTCACGGTTTAACCATTTGAAAATTGTTCAATTTAATGGTAATCCAAAGCTTAAAAATAAATTATATATTTCAATTAAAAACTGAAATTAAGATCATCTATCTCCTCGTGTTTATATTAATTAGTTATTTCCTTCCCGTTTATCGTAACATTTTTAAATGAAATTGGTTCGGCATTTTCCACTAACATGGGTGTTTCAGCATTCTTAATATGCACATTGGTTAGATTGACATTTCCAACAGGTGATTCTTCCCTTCCTCTTATCAAAATTCCATATTCTCCTCCATTTTCAACATTTATATCTTCCAGAAAAATATTCCTAATTACCGGCATATGTTCCCCTTCCTGGTTGTCATAAATCGCATAATGAGTGTTGATTTTTAGAACAGCTTCTTTTACTTGTCCAACTTCAATATTCTTCACATAAATATTCTCTATAGTCCCTCCACGCCTGGTATTGGTTTTAATCCTTATAGCGCGATCGAGGTTTGGACTGTTCATTTCGCAATTTCTAACGTAAACATTACTTACACCGCCAGAAATCTCGCTTCCCATAACCACTCCGCCATGGCCGTCTTTCATTATACAATCTTCAACAACAATATTCTCACTTTTTATACCTACTCGTCTTCCGTCATTATCACGGCCAGATTTTATAGCAATACAATCATCGCCGGTGTCAAAAAGGCAATTTTTAATATGCACATTTTTGCTGTACTCGGGGTTACAACCATCATTATTTGGTCCGTGGCTTTCTACGGTTACCCCATCTACAGTTACATTGTTTGATTTAATGGGATGCATCACCCAAAAAGGCGCATTTATAAATTTCACGTCTTTAATTAAGACATTACTACATTCAAAAGGTTCAAAAAATGTAGGTCTGAACTGATGACCTTCCCCAAAAACCCGGTCCTCGACGGCCACCCCGTCTTCTACCATTTTGCTCAACCTGGGGAGGTTATGCTCATCACGCTGATTTGGATCTCCCTTTTTATAACCATAGCGTTCTGCGCCACTCCATGGCCACCAATTGTCATTTCCAGCCTGGCCGTTAAAGGTTCCTTTACCAGTAACGGCTATATTTTCCTGCTGATAGGCATAAATAAGAGGAGAATAATCCATCATTTCCATCCCCTCGTAAGACGTGTGTACCACAGGTAAATAATCACTTTTGTTGGTAGAAAATAAAATTTCTGCTCCCTCTTCAATATGAAAATCCACATTACTTTTAAGATGGATAGGACCTGTTAGATATTTTCCTGAAGGAACAACAACTCTACCGCCGCCGTCTTCATTACATGCTGCTATTGCATCTGCAAAAGCTTTTGTATTATCTGTCGTACCATCAGCTTTTGCACCGTAATCCTGAACATTAAAGCTCGTGTCGGGAAAAGTAGGAACAGTAATATTTTTAATAATTTCATCTGCCTTATCCCACGGATCTGTCATTTCGGAATTTTCGACAGCTGCAGTTTCTTTTTCTTCTGAATTGTTTTTACAGGAATACAGACCACCTAAAAGCAGGCACAGGATTAATAACTTGTAATTAAATTTAGTAAGATTCATAGTTTGTATAATTAATATTTGGATGAATGTTGAATTTTTAGATTGATTTAATTTCCTGACGGAAGCCAGTTATCTTTTCCCTTTAAAACATTTTGGACTGAAAATTTTTCTGCTTGTCCAGAAGTAAGTTGATGTGACCATTCCACTCTCTCCTCTGGCGCTGCGCCGGGTCCTTCGGAAGCAAATTCGGCATAAAAGGCAGTTTTTTCAGCTTCAGGTTTATCCCAGTTGTGCCAACCTTCTTTTTTTATGTGGTCTCCCATTGTAGTATTAATAAAGACGGTCTGTGCATATTCTCGCCAGGGCCTGCCCAGATACACTTCCTCTTTGGGAGCATCGCCAGTAAGTTTGCAGTTTATAAAAATGAAACCGAAAGGAGAGTCTTTCTCTGTTGAAGCTGCTGTAATGTAATGCCCTCCTTCTTTGGAGTAGATTTCACAGTCTTCAAAAACAGCTGTGGACCAGCCAAAAATAAAGTCGGTTGTACCTTCTATATAACAGTTTTTGTAATACTGCCGACTGTTGCGGCCGTGGGGATACAATGTATCCTGAAACCCCAAAAATCTACAATTTTCGAAAATGACCCGATCACCATCTATTCTTACTGCTACGGCCTGACCTACAGGACCTGAAGAATTTTCGAAGGTGATATTTTTCGCGGTAAAATCATTAGCAAAAATAAAAAATGAAGAAGATCCTGTTGTCCCCATTTCTTCTCCAAACCTGTTATGTTTTTTAGAGTAATCATCATAGGTAAGGACGGTTTTTACCCTATCCTCACCAATAAAGGTGACGTTTGTTTTAGAAGCGGGAAGAACTAATTTTTCCTTATATACTCCTTCTTTAATATAGACTGTGGTTGTATTTTTTCTAAAATCTGGAATAGCATTTATTGTCTCCTGAACAGTGGTAAAATCCCCCGAGCCATCCTTAGCTATAACAAAATCATATTCGGCATCAGGTTGATAACCATCTTCAGAGATGAATCCATTAATTTTTATTCGATCGTTCTTTACCTCAATACCGGCATAACAGGAAGAACCTACATTAAATATCAAACAAATTACTACAAAAAATATTTTTTGCATAAATTTTATATTAATCAATGTTAACTGCATAATAGATATGCTATAATTACATCTACAAAATCGGACGACTATTTACTAATAACCAATAATCAAATCTTTCATTATCTTTGCATAGTTCTAAAGAACCGTTTTGAGCATACAAATCACGCATTTTGTAATCGATTGCGTTAATATATATGTTTTTGCTCATTAACACAAAAAATTCCTTATTTTTAAAGAAATTAAGTTTTACCAACCGAAGAATTCCAATACGGAACGGATTCATTTTTATCGAATCCCGCGCCCAGGATGTATTCTTTCAGCTGACTGAAAAAAGTGAATCTATCGCAACCTTAATAATCGAATGAGCGGAAAAGAAAAAGTTACTATTTACGATATTTCAAAAAAATTAAATGTGAGTGCCGCAACTGTTTCAAGGGCCCTGAATCAGAATCCGAAGATCAGTGTCAAAACTAGGGAGCTGGTCGCAAAGACTGCTGCGGAAATGAATTACAAACAGAACCGACTTGCACAGGCACTTAAAAGCGGTAGAACAAATAATATAGGCGTAATCGTACCTTACATTAACCGGAGTTTCTTTTCTTCTGTTATTAGAGGGATTGAGGAAGAACTAAGACCTCATGGATATCATGTAATTATTTGCCAGTCTCATGAAGAAGTTAGCAATGAGGTAGAACAAATAAATACCCTCTTAAATACCCAGATTGATTGTATTTTTATGTCTGTATCTAAAACCACGCAAAATTCTGATCACATAAAAAAAGTTCTTGAAGAAAATACTCCTCTGGTCTTTTTTGATAGAAAGATGGAAGTACCTGGGGTGAGTTCTGTAGTTATAGATGATTTTAAAGCAGGATTTATGGTCACTGAGCACCTTATTAAACAGGGCTGCACGCGCATCGCTCACCTATCTGGTGAGAGCAACCTCGAAATTTACAAATATAGACATGAAGGTTATTGTGCTGCCCTTGAAAAATACGGACTGGATTATGTGCCGGAGTATGTGATAAAAGCGAATAGTAAAATTGAATCTGGAATAGAGGCTGTCACCCAGTTATGGGACCTGGAATTAAAACCTGATGCAATTTTTGCTGCCGGGGATTATGTTGCCCTTGGTGCGATACAGGAGTTAAGAGACCGAAATATAAAAATCCCTGAAGAAGTATGTGTGGCAGGTTTTAGTAACGAACCTTTTACAAAATATATGGAACTTCCAATAACCTCTATAGACCAGACACCTCAGCTTATGGGTAAAATCGCTGCACAGGTTTTTCTGGAACAGGTAAAACAAAATCAAACTATAACTATTGAAAAGAAAGTAGTTCTCCCTCCTGAATTGTTTGTGAGAGATTCTTCGGATAGAGGTTTAAAATAGAAAAGAGTCCGGATAACCGAACTCTTTTCATTACTTTCTTCCCGTAAACAGCAGAATCTTTTAGAATTTGGAGACTTCTTCTGTTGTGGCAGTAGTTGGGACTCCTGCTTCTTCACCAATTATCACCTGTTCAAAAACTACATTCTCAGTGTTTTTAATCGTAATAGCGTTACTTGCTTTTTTTACGTGTATATTATTTAATTTCACATTTTCCACCTTACTATCTTCATATCCTTCAATTACTATAGCAGTTCCTGTAGCCTCTTCAGATGTTACATTATTAATATAAATATCAGAGATTTTGGAATTAAAACCTTCACCTTCTCCATGATAATTTGCCGTGATAAAGAAAAGATCTTCTACTTTACCCAACTCTATGTTGCTAACATAAATATCCTTCATGTATCCACCTCTGTCCGGGTTCGTTTTAAAATAAATTCCACGTTTTAAATCCCCCCATGCCTTACAATTATCCACAAATATATTCTTCACTCCTGCAGACATTTCGCTTCCAATAACTACCCCATGCAAGCCTTTCAATAAACAATTCCTCATCACGATATTTTGAGATGCCTGATCTGCATTAGAACGACCTTCATGATCCCTTCCAGCTTTAATGGCAAGATTATCATCGCCATTATCAAACTTTACATTCTCTATTAAAATATCCCGGGTATATTCCAGATCTATCCCATCATTGTTATAGTTATGAGCATCATATTTTAAACCTCTTAATGTAGCACTACTACATTTTAAAAGATGCAAACACCAAAATGGTGCATCTTCTATGGTCACATCCTCGATTAAAATATTCCGGGAATTAACAAATTGAATTAACTGTGGCCGCAGGTAGTGACCTTCACCAAAAATCCTTTCTTCTACCGGGACATTGTTATGATTCATTTCCCTGCTCAATAACTGATCTTTTTCCTGAAGCTCCCTCCAATTTGCCCATGAATTTTTTGCTTCCCCGTCTATTGTTCCTTTGCCAGTAATAGCAATATTTTCCAGATCTATTCCATAAATCATAGGACTGTAATTATAAAGCATCGTACCCTCCCAGCTGGTTAGCACCAATGGATAATCTTTGGGATTGGAACCAAATTTTAATCTCGCCCCTTCTTCTAATTTCAGGTTTACATTATCTACAAAATGAATTGGTCCATTAATGTTATAGATCCCTTTTGGAACAACTATCGTACCCCCTCCATTTTCTTTAATAGCCTGCATCGCCTTATCAAATGCCTGCTTATTATCTGTCAAAGAATCTCCTTTTGCGTTAAACTGCATAATGGAAATTGTA
Source organism: Autumnicola patrickiae (assembly GCF_031846525.1). Taxonomy (NCBI): domain Bacteria; kingdom Pseudomonadati; phylum Bacteroidota; class Flavobacteriia; order Flavobacteriales; family Flavobacteriaceae; genus Autumnicola; species Autumnicola patrickiae. The sequence continues at coordinate 6,097 of NZ_JAVRHM010000003.1, read as the reverse complement.
TAGTCTGGAATGGCAGGTAATTCTATACGATTTATGATCTCGCCCATCACTTTCTCACGAGCTGTTTCGTCTAATTGAGCACTCATGATATTAGTAATCATAAAGATTACCAGCACTATTATATATCTTTTCATCTCTTAAAAATTTGTTGCTATTTTAAATTATGAAATCATAATTTTATATGATTTTTTGTCGGTAAAATACATAAGCCCGGTATAAACCGGGCTCATGATCCTAACTCAAAACTAAAAATACAAAAACAAGAAGATTATTGGTAAGCAGGATTCTGTGGGAAATCCTGATTTTGATTTAGATCCATAGCTGCCTGAGGAATAGGTCTTAGTATTTTAAGCTCCCCATTATTTCCGGCAAAATTGCTCTCTTCAACTAAAAAGTGGTGTGCAGAAGCACGCTCTACCAATGTTCCGGTTCTTTTTAAATCGAACCATCTTTGATATTCACCCAGAAGCTCTCTTGCTCTTTCATCAAGAATAAAATCAATATCAAAGTCGGCCATTGTTGCCGGTTCCACACCTGCACGCTCTCTAACTTCATTTAACCTCATTAATCCTGTTGCAGCGTCTCCTGCCTGGAAATAAGCTTCAGCAGCAATTAAATAAGTTTCTGCCAGACGGGATAAAATAATATCACGAGTACTGGTACTTTCTCCAAATGGAGCTGAAGGATCATCAAATTTCTTTACAGGAATAGTCTCATAGTCAAAATTTGGGTTTTCTGAAGGTACATAACTACCATAAGGGTGATATGTTACCCCGGGATGAGCAGCTTCGTAAGCCGCCTGATCTTCGGCAGAGCTTTCCCATTGCGGAGCATAATATTCGCTAACTCCCAATGTAGAATGATCTTCTACTTCATAATAGTCAAAATATCGATCAAAGACTTCTACCATAAATGTTGCATCCCAACGCTCATCATCCTCACTATAAAGGTCAATAGCGAATTGTGTGGGAGTAAGCGTATAAGTCCTGTAAGGAGCATCCCCTGCCACTTCAGATCCACCCTGGTACGGGCCAAAATAAGAGGACTGCATATGCCCCAGTTCAAAAGGATCTGTACTTACAGAAGAATCATCATACTGCACAGAAAAAATCACTTCTTCATTTAATTCATTTCCAGGCCACCATACTTCTTCAAAAGAAAGATTAAGATCCTGACCGGCGATGGCTTCATCTGCATAATTTGCAGCTGTTGTAAAATCTGATTGATCACCAAAATCTTCATATCCCCGTGTTAGATATACTTTTGCAAGTAAATGCCTCACTGCACGTTTATTTACTCTTCCTGCATAAGCTTCTTCCTCTACAAGGTTAAGAGCCTCCTCAAGTTCTGCGATAATAAAGCTATAAACTTCTTCCGCAGAATTTCGGTCGAATTGGAGAACGGGGTTAGAAATATAATCTGTTACAAGACCCACCCCTCCATAAGTTTGGACCATTAGAAAATAGGCATTAGCACGTAAATATTTCACCTCTCCAACGCGATTGTCTAATAGTGGTGTTTCTTCAGTTAGATCTGCAAAATGTAACGCCATATTTGCCACCTGAACTGCACGATATCCAGTATTATACAAATGGCCTACTCCTTCTGAAGCCGGATTTAATTGGGTATACCTACTTAGCCCAGGTGGTTCAGCGTCACGTCCTTCAGCATAGAGATCTGTTCCGGCAGAAAACAACCAGGGCTCATTTCCATAAATTTCCCTAAGCTGCGAATAATTGGCGTTTACAAGGCTTTCAAAACCTTCTTCAGTTGCGTAGAATTCTTCTCCCGTAACATTTGAAAGGTTTTCCTCCTCAAGATAATCTTCGCAGGAGCTAAATAAAAAGCTCAATACTGCTATACCTAAAAATATCTTTCTCATCATTACTACTTTTTAAAATTTTAAACTAAAACCTAATTGATAAGTAATAGAACTTACCCGGCCAATTCCAAGATCGGCTTGAGCCCATTCGGGATCATATCCTTCATAATCTGTAAATACAAATGGGTTCAAAACATTCGCATATATCCTCAACTTATCGATATCAAGACGATCATTAATATTATCTGCAAATGTATATCCAAGTGCTATGTTTTTCACTTTAATGAAGGATGCGTCCTTATAGTAACCTACACCATCATTTCTCCAGAAGCTCCCTTCATTTCTTGGTTGTGGATGAGTGTTGGAAGCCCTTGCAGGAAGTCCTGCATCGTTTGCAGGAACATACCAATCGATATCCAACTTCTGTCTACCTCTGTCTCTTGTATCTGCAAAATTTGAATGAAAAGGACTATATACAAATACTCCCTGATTTGTAATTGCTGAAGCTGATAAATCAAAATTTCCAACTTTTAAGCTACTGAAAATACTTCCGCTCCACTTAGGATCAGAAGAGCCCAGAATAATTCTGTCTCCATCGGGAGTGTATCTGCCGTCACCGTTAACATCAAGAATTTTCTCCTGTCCTTCTTCCATTCCATAAGACGCAGCTTCATCAGCCTCGTCTGCCTGCCAGATTCCGGTAAATCTATAGTTATAATGCGCATCAATAGATTCTCCAATAAAGAGGTTGTTCCCTATATCATCTTCTACATCCTGACCATAGATAGATTCAATACTATTGGTGTTTTTTGTAAAAGTGAAGGATGTTGTCCAGGTTACATCTTCAGTTTGAATATTTCTGGTAGTTAATGCTACTTCGACCCCTTTGTTACTCACAGAACCTACGTTGGCATTAATAGACGCCCATCCTGTTTCCAACGGAAGCTGTTGCTGCAATAATAAATCGTCAGATAATCTGTCGTATACATCCACACTTCCTGTAATGCGATCATGAAAAAATCCGAAATCTACACCAAAGTTCACCTCCCTGGTCTTTTCCCATCCCAGTTGAGAGTTCGCAATATTTGCCGGTAACCATCCATTAGCCGTATTACCATTAAAGTCATAAAAGGTTTGGGTATCCAAAGTGTTTAATGTAGAATACGGTGCTATAATATTATTTCCTGTAAAACCATAACTTAGACGTGCTTTAAGGTTGCTTATCGTCTCCTGGTTACGTAGAAAGGCTTCTTCACTAATTCTCCAGGCAATGGCACCTGAAGGAAAAGAATCCCAGCGATTTTCTTCTGAAAGCAAAGAAGAGCCATCCCATCTATTGGAAAGAGTGATTAAATAACGATCTAAAAAGCCATAGTTTAAACGTAGAGCATAAGATGTAAGCGTCTGCTTCATAAAATTAGAACCTACGTTAAAAGTGCTCTGCTCACCACTGCCAATATTATAAAAACCGGTGTCAAATGGCATATTTCTGGAACTGCCAAAAGAACTTTCGGTTCTATTAGAATACATACTGAACAATCCTAACAGGTTAAATGCATGATCATCATTAATTGTATGGTTAATATTGAATTGGTTATCCCACGTGTAATTGAAATTCTCAAGACGCTCCATATCTGCAGAAGGTAAATTATTATTGCTAACCCCTCTGTTGGTCATTGCTCCCCAGGAACGTCCTCTCCTGTTGTTTTCAACACCTACCGAAAAAGTGGTTTTAAGGGATAGCCATTCTATGGGATCATACTGGAAATAAGTATTTCCAATCATGTTCCACCTGCGGATCTCATCTGCACTGTTGCTAATTTCTAATATTGGATTGTACGTACTGGTTTTATTTATGAGGAAATCACCATTCTCATCAGTTAATTTTCCAGGCATAGGAAAAAGTTCTCCATCTAATCCATAAGGAGTTAAAAACGGATTTAATCTGAAAGCTTCCCTCATAGCAAGGTCACTACCTAAGTTTTGTTCAGTAAGTGCCACTGTTAAATTGGCCCCTGCGGTAAACTTGTCATTGATTTGATGATTAAGACCAGCCTTAAAGGAATATTTTTCCAAGGACTCATTTTCTACGTTTCCGGTTTCTTTTTGATAACCGAGCCCCAGGTTATAGCCTAAACCGTTATCTGCTGTTCCGGAAATATTTAGATAACTATTCTGCTGAATTCCACTCTGTAAAACAGCATCATACCAATCAAAAGCATCGTTCTCTGTTGCCCTTCTTAGTAATTCAGCATTGGCATCACCAATTACAGCATCAAATAAAGTTTCTTCAGTAACATTTCCGGTTACCGGATCTGTACCCGCAGTTGCTAAATAAGCAGATTGGTGATAGTCCCACCAGGTTTGCGAATCCATCATTTCCGGCAGTCTGGCTACCTCCTTGATACCCACAAAATTTTCAAAAGAAATGTTTATTCCTGGTTTAGCCGAAGCACCACTCTTTGTAGTTACAATTACAACCCCGTTAGATCCACGTGATCCATAAATGGCTGTAGAAGATGCATCTTTAAGTACATCTATTCGATCTATATCCTGTGGATTTAAAAAATCAATATCATTGGCTGGAACCCCATCAACAATATACAATGGCTCAACGTTGCCACCCATGGAATTTTTACCACGTACAACAATATCAAAACCATCCCCTATTCTACCAGTGGATGTGGTAATCTGAACTCCAGGCATATTCCCCTGAAGTGCCTCCAACGGATTGGTTAAATTTCTCTCTGTTAAATCTTCTGAACTAACACTACTTACAGACCCGGTTAAATCGGTCTTTTTTAAGGTACCATAACCCACTACAACGATTTCGTCCATAGCTTCAAGATCAGGCTGAAGTATAAATTGAATATATTCCTGGCCGTCTACCGCAATTTCTTCTGTGCGATATCCAATGAAACTAGCAAGAAGAACCGCATCTGATGGAACAGTTATAGAGAAGTTTCCGTCAAAATCTGTTGCTGTACCATTTGAAGTTCCCTCCTGAACAATAGTCACTCCAGGCAGTGGTGCCTGAGTATCAGCTTCAATTACAGTTCCGGTTACAGTAATATTATCCTGTGCCTGCATTGTAAAACCAGTTACAAGCATTAGCAAAAAGAAAACAAAGGAAACGGATCCATGCTCCCTCTCTATCCATTTATTTCTTTTCATAATTTAATGTTTTTAAAAATATTAGTTGAAAAAAGAGTTTCAGATCCTCTTATTGTGTAGAAAATCTCTGCGGAGTTCCCTGCTGAAGGATCATTAAGGAGTTTCTCCACCGGAGAACTAACCTGAATGAAAAAGCTTATGTTTTCTTCGGGAAACAAGCTCCTCCTTAGCTCGTGTAATTTTAAATAAAGTTGAGTCATAAAAGTTGATTTAGTTAATTTATTAAAGATGTTAGTTATAGGCGATTACATAGATTATATCAGAAATAGAATTGAACAACATCCTTCTTCTTAAAGAAAACTAAAACTTTTTACGTGTTAAAACCGCTAAAGTCCCTGAGTAGGCTGAAAGAACTACTATTTCGTAAAATTTTTAACAATGTAATCGATTACGTAAATATATTTATAAAATGTCAAGTACAAAATTTTTAAGCCTAAAAATTATTATTATAATGATTTTAATAGGTTAGATAAGAGAATTTGAAGAGGAAAGAAGCGGGAAATACTTAATTTGAAGATTCAAAGCTGTTAATTTCGCCATTATTATTCTTTTCGATATCTCTGCGCAATCGATAACAACAATAAAAGGTAATGGTCTTTTGGAGAAATAATCCAATAAGAACTTTTTCAAAGTGAATAAACGGAGAGATAGATTAACAACCGTACAGGACTGCATGCCGATAATTGTCATTTTTAAGGCCTGCCTTTGAAAAAATTCGAAAACAAACAAAATTCCTCAAATAGCTCCTTCCTTTTTAAGGGAAGGTGACTTTATCAGCGACAGCTGATAAAGAAGTAGGGCTAAAAACAGGATTCAGAATAAAATATTAACTCTGAGCTCGAGTTTTTTAAAAACGGCTATTAACAGTACATCCTTTCTTCCTGGGAAGACTTCCAAGACGATAACTAACATTTTTCAGTTCTCCCAAGAATGTACGCTTACAGGAATGTGTAGAAAAAACCTACAAGGTTCTAAAATCCTTGCAGGATTCCCTGCAGATAATTGGCATTCTAAGGTATCAACTTTTAATAAAAGAGACATGGAATTAAAGGGCAGGAAGATTAGTAACTATATACAATGTATTTTCAGCTATAACACCAA
>NZ_JAVRHM010000029.1:0-33677 GCF_031846525.1 Autumnicola patrickiae | reverse complement strand
GAAAGATCAAGTCTGGTATTGTTAACCTGCAGATGAAGAATATTTAGAAATTGGTGATATTTTTAAAATCGTTATTTTCTTCGTTCAAGATCATCTTTAGAAAACTTTGCATTTCTTCTGTCAATAAAAGATAGTGCTGAGACTCCCAGAATTCTTTATCATAATCGGCTTTTAGACGAAAAATATCCTTCGAAAGGGAAATGTTATTATTCACTTCAAAATTATGAAAGTTGTCGAAAGTGTAAAGTTTATAAGCTACAGTATAAACTATTTTTTCCTCATCATCAGGGACAACTTCTACAGTAGCTTTCATATTTCCCTTATCTATGGCATATTTCTTAGATTCCAAATCCTTTTTAAAAGTGACCAAAACCTCATAGGCTGTAGTCCGGTATTTGAGTTTTTTTCGTTCTACGAATTCACTGTCATGGGTGTTGGTTATAGAAACTTCATTAAAAGCATTATCCTCAAGATTCACTAAATAATATCCGGTAGAATAAATTGAGTTTTCTTTTTTAGGAGTAAATTCAAGCCTGACAAAAGAAGAATCTTTATAAGGAATATATTTAAAATTATAAATTTCAGGACTCATGTATATAGAATTGAAATTCGTAAAGAGCTCTTCAAAGGGAGAAAGTGAGAATTCAATATCTTTTTCCTTAATTCCTGCCTTTCTTAAATTCTCTATTTCTACAGAGTAATTCTTTTTTGGCATTGGGTTACTCTTAGTAGAAAAAAGAGTTTGCCGTTCTACTTTTCCACTGAGATCTACAAGCTGAATAATTTTATTATTACGCCTTAAAACACTCCTTAGAAAGAAACGCTCTTTATAAGGATTAAGAGGGTAATTGTTTGTAAAGTTATCCAGAACCGATTTTAGAAGATTATCATTGGAATTAATAACAATTTCCTCAAGGTTTTGAACCTTCTTGTGCAGGAGGATGGTATCACTATTTTGTTCCTGAAAGGTAGAATGTAGTGTGGTATAACCTAAAAGACCAATATTTAGTGAATCATTATTTGATATGAATATAAACCTACCATCTTCGTTACTTGAAGTGTAGTTTTCGCTATTATAAATATCTGCATACTCTAATGGTTCTTTGGTCTGCTGGTCAAGAACGATACCCTTTAACCGGTTTTGAGAAAGCAATTGCTGGCTTAGAAGAACAATAAGGATTAAAAACTTTGTATTCATGTGCCAGAATCTTAAGAGATAGTATTACAATAACATAATAAACTATAACAGATATTGCTTACCAACGGAATTTATTATGGCTCTAAAATAAATAAAACCTGAAGATAACAGCTGATGTTGTGGAAACAGTTTCTATACTAGCCGATATTTGCCATATTTTAGATTGTCCTTTTATTCATGATTCTCTTTTAGATGTGTCTGCCTAAGTCTTAATTAGAATCTTGTAATGGAAAATAATTTTGGCTGATCCTTCATATGTTCTCAGATTCTTTCCGTTATTTCTGATCTTTCAGAAAGCAAAAAAGGTCTGACCATTATAGTCAAACCTTTAATAAATTTTTATTGTGAGTTGAAGAGAATTACATTTCAATCTCTCCACAACCTACTCTTGTTCCTGCATCTCCTGATGGTTGTGAGGTATAATCGTCTACGCCATCATGAACCACTACAGCTTTACCTACAATGTTTTTATTGTCATCATCACAACCTATACACCATTGATCTGTAGACATACTTACATTTCCTTCTCCATTGCTGTCTACCTGGAAGTTACCAATATCACCTTTGTGATATCCTTCACTATCACCCCATTCGCCATGTGGCTCATTAGTAGGATTCCAGTGTCCTCCTGCAGATGTTCCATCTTCTGCAGAACAATCTGCTTTTTCATGGAGGTGAATCGCATGTGTACCTTCAGACAGCCCACTTATGGTTCCCTGCATTCTTACCTCACCATTTTCTTCAGTAAAAGTTACAGTACCTGAAAGATTGCTGCCACTTTTGGCTTCAAGATCCACGGTTATTTCTTTTTCTTCTTCAGAAGCAGGCATCTCATCCTGTTCTGTAGTTAACTCTGTTCCTGTTGTTGTCTCCAGGTCGGTTTCATTGTTTTCTCCTTCGTTTTTACATCCAAAGACAAAAACAGAAGCACAAATAAGTAATGATATACTAGTACGTTTCATAATGATATAGTTAATTTTCTGGTTATACATTACTAAATTAAATCTAATAAAAGCTCTAGCCAAAGATTTAAGGATAGCTTAACAATGGAGTAGAGGAGGTAATGTGCTGATTATATAGCACTATTTGCTTATTTCAATTTTTACCTGGAGGGATGTTTAAGCAGCGACTAAAAGTTTTAGTTGTTGGCTCATTTTCGCTTTTAAACAGAAACTGATAGTTTTAAGTTTTTCATAAAAAGAAGAATTTTTATATATCTTTATTTCCGCAGGGGGAACTATATTGGTTTATTTTATCCACCTGAAAATTTAGCTGAATAAAAACATTAAAATTTAGGAATGGTAAGACGAAATTTTCAGAAGACAAATACAATATTCTTTTTCTGTTTTCTATTAATTGCCGGCCTTTATTTTGGTGCACCATTATTAATTCCTATCACTTTTGCAATTTTTCTTTCTACTCTAATGATTCCTGTAAGTAAGTTTTTTGAAGCCAAAGTAGGAGTAGGAAGAATTACATCATCCTTTATAAGTACGTTAATACTTTTTCTGGGAGTGGGGCTGGTGCTCTTCTTCCTCTTTCGGCAACTTGGAGTTTTCTTAACAGACCTCATTGAGAGAAATGAAGAAATTGCTGAATATGTGGGTGTGCTTCAGGAAAGGCTAATGAGTGCTACAGGGTTCACACTGGAGCAGCAAAAAGAACTATATCAAAATGAAATGACTTCTATTATAAGCTGGTTGCAAGGATTTATTTCTGGAGTTCTGGCCAGCGTTACAGAGGTTTTGGTAAAGTTCTTACTGGTCTTAATATATGTATTCCTTTTTCTCATAAATCGTGATAAATTCAAAGAATTCCTCATGATGTATATTCCGGGGGATAAGAAACAGGAAACTGAAGAAATACTTAGTGAGACAAAAAAAGTAGCTCATAAATATTTATGGGGAAGGATTCAGGTTATGATTTTACTGGCTATTCTTTATACCATAGTATTTACCGCCTATGGAGTTGAACATACACCATTGCTTATTCTTTTTGGAACTGTAATAACTATTGTTCCCTATATTGGTCCTTTAATAAGCGGTATGTTGCCGATTTTGTTTATGATTGTTTTTGGTGGTAGCTATGGGGAGATTGTTTCATTTATAATTCTTGTAACGATCATCCAGTTAATGGAGAGTTATCTTTTTGAGCCTATTATTATTGGGTCTGAAGTACAACAAAGCCCTCTATTTATTATTATCGCCGTTTTATTGGGAGGTGCGCTATGGGGTGCAGCAGGGCTTATACTTTTTGTTCCGATTTTCGGAATTATTAAGATTTTCGCTGATCATAACAAGGAGCTACGGCCAATTGGTTTCCTTATGGGGTATAAAAGGCCCGGAGCGGGGGAAACGATGATTGAGAAACTTCAGAACAAAATAAAAAAGTAGATTTTTCTGAAGATTCTTGTATTAAGAATCGGCTAAATTGGTAATTATAGTAACTTCAGCGCTTAAGGTTTTGTGAACAGGACATTTATCTGCAATTTCAAGTAGACGCTTAATTTGTTTTTCATCAAGATCACCTAAAAAGGAAATTTCCCTTTCAAAAATGTCAATTTTCGATCCGTTTTTATCGCAATCCTGGCAATCCTGTGCATGTTGTTTGGCATAATTTACATGCGTTTCTACATTCTCTACCGGCCATTTTTTTCTTTTTGCATACATCTGGATAGTCATAGAGGTGCAGGCCGCCAAGCCTGCAGAAAGCAGCTCATACGGGGTAGGCCCAAAATTATTCCCGCCAATTTTCACAGGTTCATCTGCAGTAAAATTATGGATTCCTGCCTTTAACTGTGTAGTAAAACCTTCGCTACCTAAATTAGCAACAACCTGATGATCTGTTTCCAGATCCCGAACTTTTTCAAGTTCTATATATTTCTCTGCCCAGGTCGCAATAACCTTTCCGGCATAGATGGAATATTCTTTATCGTTCAAGAGATGATCTGCCCCATCCAAAGATACGAAGCTTTTTGGGTGACTGATCGTCCTGTAGAGTTCTTCTGCATTTTTAACTTCTACAACTTTGTCCTGGGGAGAATGGAGTATAAGAATTGCTTTTTCAATTTTAGCTAGTTGAGATCTAAGATCATGCTTCTGCAAATCATCCAGAAATTGCTTTTTAATCTTAAAAGGTCTTCCGCCGATATTTACAGTTGCATTTGCATCTTTCTCAAGCTTTTCCATTTGTTTAGAAAGTAAACCTTTTACGTGTGTAACAGTTGATGGAGCGGCAATGGTAGCAATTGCTTTTACCGAAGCTATTTCTGCGGAAGCCATTAAAACAGCAGCTCCCCCCAGGGAATGGCCTACGAGAACAGAAGGTGATTTGTAATCTTTTCTTAAAAATTCTGCAGCAGCAACTAAATCCTGCACATTACCAGAGAAATTTGTATCTGAAAAATCACCTTCGCTTTCTCCCAAGCCTGTAAAGTCGAATCTTAGCACCCCAAACCCATTAGAAGCTAATGTGCGACTAATATTGGTTGGTGCGAAAAAGTTTTTATTACAGGTGAAGCAGTGAGCAAATAAAACGAAATTGTGCGGTTTCTGGTTGGTGGGTAGCTCCAGATATCCAACCAATTCATGACCATCATTGTTTTTAAAAGTGACTTTTGTCGTTTTCATATTTAATTCTTTGAACAATAAATTAGGGAAAATTAATTCCAAAGTCATTAAAAAAAACAAAAAGCTGTATAGAATGTATATACAGCTTTTGCTTAGCGTGAGAATTAAATTGTTTCAGCTATTTATGTTTTACTCCTCTGAATTCAGATTGGTTCCTTTTTCAATTAAAAGTTCTTTGGTGGCAAGAATACCTTCTTCAGGAGAAAGTCCGCTGCCTTCGTACTCAATGCCAATATAACCAGTGTAACCTGCATCCTTTACAATTTTCAGCATTCTTTCAAAATCTATGGTAGTTTCTTCCCCTTCATCATTAAATTCATAGGTTTTTGCACTTACAGCTTTCGCGTAAGGCATCATTTCTTCCACTCCCTGATATTTTGGATATTCTTCAACACATTTTGTTTCCCATTGTTCACCGCCTTCTCTTTTCAAACAAAAATTCCCGAAATCCGGAAGGGTACCGGCATTTGCCATATTTACCTCTTGTATAACTTCAGTTAAAAGGGCGGCATTGGAGGAAAAATTGCCATGATTTTCAACAAGAACATCAATATTTTTGCCGGAAGCATATTCGGAAAGTTTTGTAAGACCATCTGTAGCAGCAGTTTTCCACTGCTGTTCATCTTCAGCTCCAAAAAGGTTAACCCGTATAGCCTTAGCTCCAAGAAATTCTGCGGCGTCCACCCATTTTTTATGATTTTCTACAGCCTGAGTTCTGGTAGCTTCATCAGCAGAGGCTAATTCTCCTTCATGATCTACCATTATTAGAACATTTTCTACATTGTATTCTTCACTCTTTGCTTTCAGGGTGTCGAGAAGCGCCTGCAAAGCAGCTTGAGGATCTTCAGCATCTGCATATCTGTTTGTATAAAGCTGGCTCACATATTCTATTCCTTCAAATCCCATTTTGCTGGCCTCTTGAGCAAAATCCACAGGATCCATACTGCCATCACGCATAGGTCCTGAGAGTGACCATTGAGCCAGGGAAATTTTAAAAAAAGGATCTTTTGTCTCTGTAGTTTCATTCTCAGAAACAACTTCCTGATCGGAGTTTTTTTCACCTGAATCCTTACACGAAATAATACCGAGGCTGAACATCATAATAAATGCTACTATTCCGGAGAACTTTAAAAAAGGAATTTTCATAATTAGATAAATTGTCAGTTAGTTATTTAACAAAATTTTGAATTTTAAAAGTAGACTTTTTTTTAAAGATGAAAAATAAATGAGATAAATTTATATATTTGGCAGAATATCTTTTATCTATCTAATAATTAACTAATTGAATTGTGAATAATATTTACGAAAACGATAGCTATGATGCTATAGTCGTTGGAACCGGTATTAGTGGGGGTTGGGCTGCTAAGGAATTGTGTGAAAAAGGATTTAAGACCCTGGTGCTGGAAAGAGGTCCTATGGTGGAGCACGTGAAGGATTATCCTACTATGAATGATGATCCATGGGATTATAAATATAAGGGTCAGCAAACCCGTGAAGATAAGAAGAGACAGTATAAACAAGCCAGAACAGGTTATACCACCAACGAAGCCAGTGCTCACTGGTTTGTAGATGATGTAAAACATCCATATAACGAAGTTAAAAGATTTGACTGGATGCGGGGATATCATGTAGGAGGAAGGTCTATCATGTGGGGAAGACATAGCTACCGGTTAAGCGATTTGGATTTTACAGCAAATGAGAAAGATGGTAATGGAGTAGACTGGCCGATACGATATAAAGATATTGCACCATGGTATGATTATGTCGAATCTTATATAGGAGTAAGTGGGGAAAAACTCGGACTTAGTCAGTTACCTGACGGTCAGTTTTTACCTCCTATGGAGCTTAATTGTGTTGAAGATCATTTAAAGAAAAGCATTGCTGAAAATTTTAACGGACGGGTATTAACCGTAGGCCGTGTCGCTCATCTCACCGGCGATAAAAAGTTTGAAGGCCGCTCAAATTGCCAATATAGAAATCGTTGTTCGAGAGGTTGTCCTTATGGAGCATATTTTAGTAGTAATTCTTCTACTTTACCAGCGGCAGACCGTACAGGAAACATGACCTTGCGTCCCAATTCTGTTGTTCATGAAGTTGTATATAATGCAGAGACGAAACGGGCTACAGGTGTTAAAATTATTGACGCAGATACTAAAGAAGCGATAGAATATAAAGCAAACGTAATATTTCTTTGTGCTTCCTCAATGGCTTCTACCGGTATTTTGTTACAGTCTAAATCTGATCGTTTTCCTGATGGATTAGGTAACGACAGTGGGGAACTTGGACATAATGTAATGGACCACCATTTTAGAGTAGGGGCATCAGCAAAAGTTGAGGGCATGGAAGATTCCTATTACAAAGGAAGAAAACCAAATGGCATTTATCTTCCGCGCTTCAGAAATCTTAACGGTAGCGATAATCTTGGCTTTACCAGGGGTTATGGATACCAGGGTGGGGCAAGCCGAGACAACTGGACAGAAAGTATTGCTGAAGCTGGTTATGGAAGGGAACTTAAAGAAGCTATTACAAAACCCGGAGGCTGGACCATGGGGCTTATTGGTTTTGGGGAAACATTGCCTTATCACGAAAATAGGATGTTCCTGGATTATGATAAAAAGGATGAATGGGGATTACCCACAATTACTTTTGACGCAGAATTTAAGGAGAACGAAATTAAAATGCGTAAAGATATGCAGGAGCAGGCTGTTGCAATGCTGGAGAAGGCCGGATTTAAAGATATTAGTCCTTACGACCAGCTTGGAGCACCAGGGTTAGGCATTCATGAAATGGGAACTGCCAGAATGGGTAGAGATCCCCAAACCTCTGTATTAAACGGAAATAATCAGCTTCACGAAGTACCAAATGTATACGTGACAGACGGTGCTTTTATGACATCTGCAGGTTGCCAAAACCCATCTTTAACTTATATGGCAATGACAGCCAGGGCAGCAGATCATGCCTCTAAGAACTTCAAGAAATCTAATGCTTAATACTTAGAAAAATGAATAGAAGACAGGCTTTAAAAAATTTAGGATTTGGAGCGGGAATTATGGTTGTTGGTCCAACTACCTTAGGCCTTTTGCAGAGTTGTAAAAATGAACGTAACTACGAGTGGGAACCAACAATTTTAAATGCTGCCCAAGGTTTTGCCCTTACAAGGATCCTGGATGTAATACTTCCAACAACAGACACTCCCGGCGCAGGGGACCTCAATATTGCTCAATTTTTAGATTCTTATATTAATGAAGTAGCTTCTGAAGAGAGTCAGAAGGAATTTATGGAATCTGCAGATGCGTTTGCTCAGGCATTCGAGGAAAGATTCGACAAGAGTACAGGCGAGGGAAGCCAGGAAGAATATGAGGAAATAATTGCTAAATACCTGCGTGCAACACCTGAAGAAAGAGATGGTTATGCCAGAAGAAATACTGAAACCCAGGATCCACAGGATAAAGATCCCGCACAAAAGGCAGAAGCAGATGCAGAGGTGAATAACTCGGGGATTAATGCTGATGCCGGTGCATATTCTTATTTAGAAAATGTAAGGGAAATGGCCATCTGGGCTTGGAAAACCAGCGAAGAAGTAGGGGAGAACGTGTTATGGTATGATCCTATCCCAGGCGAATATATCCCATGTGGCCCTGTAGAGGAACTGGGAGGTGGTAAAGCAATGTCGCTATAACGATCAAAATTAACATAAATAGGTATGGTAAAATGACAATTATCGACCTTCTGGAAAACAAAAAGGAGAAGCTTTTATGCCTCTCCTTTTTTTGTTCTTAATATTAAAAAAGAACTTATCTGTGATTCTTGTAATTAGTACGATCAAATTCTTTTCTTTCGTAAAAAGAATCATCATCCTCAGATGCATAATCACGATTTGATTTACGTTCTTGGTTATTCTCAAAAGCAGGATCGTTTTGCTTACGTTCCTGAAAGGCAGGATCGTTTTGCTTACCTGTAAGATCTTTGTCAGTAACATCTCTGGAGGTAGTTCCTTCAACATTTTTATCTGTACCAGTAAGGTTGTCTGCTTTGCGCCCACGACTTTCCTGAAAAGCAGGATCGTTTTGACGGTCTGCAACTCCGCTGGCCTTAGTTCCAGTCACAGCATCACCATTGGAAGTACCTGTTGCAGTATTTCTGTCTGCTCTCTCATAAGATTCCAATACCACTATTTCGTATTCTCTATCTACATTTGCACCTTTTTCGATTCTTTTAGTCTCAGAAAAAGTACTATGATCAATTCGATCAGTATAAACAAAGTTTTTATCAGTATTAAGTCTTACAAGTCCTACAGGAAGTATGAGATGATTCTCTCCATCTTTATTAATAAATTCGTGCACACCATCATTTGCACTGTCTCTGTAAGGCTTATGATTTGCTTCTATAATGGATTGATCTACGTCGACATCCAGGTAAACCACACGATTCGTGTTTTTATTTACAAGTAGATTGTCTACTTTTCCCACAACCCGATTTTCTCTATCCTGCACTTCCCAACCGCGTACATCTGGGTCGTCACTTGCAACTTTATAGTCAGAAAGTTCATTAAGATAGAATAAATGTTTATTGTTGTTGTCTCTGTTATTATTTGTATTTGCCATAATTTTTAATTTTTTTATTCTTAGCTCATTTTATTCAGAACATCTCCAGCTTCGTCAAAGAATGTATTAACTTCATCTTTTTGTTCTAAGGTAAGTACAGAAGGATCTATATCCTCTACAGCTGTTCTTACTTCCTGAACATCCTGAGAAAGATCTGGATATTCATCCTGTTGAAGATTCTCAATCACATTGGTCAGGCTATTTCCTGCGCTTTTAATTTTATCGGCATGGTTGGTAGCCATGGGATCTCTAGTAATTGCTTCAGCCTCTTGTCTTATTTGCTGCATATCAGCATCTATATTTACATTAAGATCATTAGCTTTAGCCTGAACAGCATTCATAAGATAAATAAGAGCATTATTTGTATACTCATGATCAATACCCATTCTGGATTTGTCTCCTATATGGGATAAGTAACCAGCTACACCACCAGTGGTATCGGCAGGCATATCACGATTATCTTCAAGAGTATTTGTTTCATTATAGGTAGTGTCTACTACCTGCTCTTCATTATAATCATCTGTAACTTCATCGTCATTCCCATCCATAAACAGGAAATACAAAATAGCCAGTATAACTAGCGCAGCGATTATCCACGGCCAAATTGGCTTTTTCTTTTCAACTTTAATTTCTGCCATAATTTTAAATTTTTGCTTTAGTTTAATTGTAGAACAAAGTTAGAAAAGGAATATCCAGATTGTATTAAGGTTAAAATAAACCTTTGTTAATAAAGGTTATACTATTTTAAGGGATTGCAATTTTTGCTTTTTCTGGTAAAAGCTTAACATTTAACTCCCTTACCTCACCCAGGTATTCTCCATCAACCTGAAATGCAACAGGCTCTGTGCAGGTAATTTTAGCTTTTTTAACTTTAAGAATTTTAATAAAATCCGGACTTAAAGACATTTCATTTCTCAGGGTTTTCATAATTTCCAGCAGATCGAGATTCTTAAAAATTAAGATTTCGAAAACACCGTCGTCCAGTTTTCCCTGGGGATTAACTTTTGCTCCTGTACCATATTTGCTTGCATTCGCAATTGCCAGCAGAACTCCTTCTTCTTCAATAATATTCTTGTCTGTTTCTACCTTGAATTTAAAGGGATACTTACTTTGGATAAGAGTGGGAATGGTTTGGAGAAGATATCCAAACTTTCCCCTGAAAGAAGAAGATTCATAGTTTTTAATTAATTCGGCATTTATTCCAATATCACTCATGTGTAGCCCCAATTCATCATTTATAGAAATAAGATCTACATCTAAAAAATGTTTTCCCAGAGCAACACCTATCTGCTCTTCAAGATTTTTAGGAAGATTTAAATTCAAAGCAAGCGCATTGGCAGATCCGCTGGGGATGATTCCTAGCGGAATATTCAACTCCTTAACAGCTTCAGCTACCATTTTAATCGTCCCGTCACCACCAGCAGCAATAATTCTAAAAGGTTCCCTTTCACTGGTAATCCTTCTAACATTTTCAATATCTTTTTCACCTTTGGTATGGTAAAGAAAAACTTCAGTATTACTTTTTGCAGCTATGGCTTTAAAATCTTCAACCATAGCTTTTTTATCAATATCACCCGAAATTGGATTTACAACTAATAAAATTTCTTTAATTCCCTTCATAAATTTATTCATATGGCTAAAATTAAGTATTTTGGGTTTAAACCCTTGTTAGAGAAAAAATAAAAGAAATTGAAACTTGATTTAAAATTATACCGGGGATATGTAAACGACCAGGAACTTGTTGTTTTTGGACATTTGTTTAAATCCTGGGCACCAGATAAATATGAACTTGATCGTAAAGGCATTAAACATGCTTTTTCAATATTGCATATGTTTAGGATTAAACCATTAGAAAATGCCGAAATCAGGTTGAAATTCATGAATGTAGATGTTACCACAAAAACCCAGGATGACGGTTTCTTTAAGTTTGTCATACCTTTTACTGAAGAACTGGAAAGTGGCTGGCACGAATACACCGTGATATGTGAATTAAATGAATTTGGAATAATTGAAAAAGGTGAGCTGCTCAAGCCTTACCAAAGCAAATTCGGAATAATATCAGATATAGATGATACCTTTTTAATTTCCCACAGTAACAGTGTTTTTAAAAAGTTATATGTAATGCTTTCCAGGAATATCAACAGGCGTAAGATTTTTGAAGATGTGGTACGGCATTATCAGGAGCTTAGCATTGCCGGGCAGGATAGTAAGGAGGCATCCAATTCTTTCTTTTATGTATCGAGCAGCGAATGGAATTTATACGAATTTATTGAAGAATTTGCCAGGATCCACGAACTTCCAAAAGCCGTGATCAAGCTGAAGAAAATAAAAACAGGAATCCGTGATTTCTTTTCCAGTGGGAGAGGGAGCCATGACCACAAGTTTGATAAGATTAGTGATATTATTTCATTTTATCCAAAGCTTCAATATGTTTTGTTGGGGGATGATTCCCAACATGACCCTTTCCTTTATGAAAAAGTAATAAAAATGTACCCCAAAAGTATTGGTGCGGTCTATATACGGCAAACGTCTAAAGCACAAAAGGAGGACGTGAAAGTGGTCCTGGAAAATATGCAGGACATGGGAGTGGAAACCTGTTATTTCAGAGATAGTGATAAAGCAATTGCTCACTCTAAAAAAATTGAAATTATATAGTTTCTATTTGATTAATTTATCATCTTTCCTCTAAGAAAATTTTCAATAATTTCTAATCATATTTTTTATTTGACACCATTAAATTTTGTTGCAGCCCGGTTAAACCTGCCCCACAAGGAGTTGGAAAAAACTATCGGGTTGTTAAGTGAGGGAGCTACAATCCCATTTATCGCCAGGTACAGGAAGGAAGTTACAGGAAACCTCGATGAGGTTGAAATCGACAATATAGATAAGCTTCTAAAGACATATCATGAGCTTGAGAAAAGGAAAGCTACCATTCTAAAGGCTATTGAAGAGCAAAATGCTCTATCTGATTCCTTGAAGAAACAAATTGAAAATGCTTCAGATCTTGTTCAATTAGAAGATCTATATCTTCCTTATAAAAAGAAGCGCAAGACTAAAGCCGATGCTGCACGCGAGCTGGGACTGGAACCTTTGGCGAAAATCTTAATGGCACAAAATTCCGGGAAAGCTGAAGAAGCTGCAGCCCGTTTTGTAAAAGGGGAGGTGAAGAACACTTATGAAGCTTTGGAGGGAGCAAAAAATATCATCGCAGAATGGATTAATGAGAATCAGGTAGTTCGCCATAAATTAAGGCAGTTGTATGCAAGGACTGCAGAAATTACTTCAAAAGTTGTAAAATCCAAAGAGAAAACTACCGAAGCACAAAAGTTCTCGCAGTATTTCGACTGGAGTGAAAGCGTTAAAAAGATTCCGTCACATCGTTTTCTTGCCATACACCGGGCTCAGGAAGAAGGACTCGTGAGGATAAAAGTAGATGTTGATAAGCAGAAGGCACACCAAATAATCTCTGAAATTATCCTGAAAAGGAATGGATATTCTTCAGTAATATCTGAAGCTATAGAAGATGCTTATAAAAGACTGCTGAAACCTTCTTTTTCTACAGAATTTTTAAATGAAGCCAAACTGAAAGCAGATGAGGAAGCTATCACTGTTTTTGCTTCCAACCTGGAACAGCTACTTATGGCGCCGCCTTTGGGAAGTAAAAGAATCCTTGCATTAGATCCCGGCTTTAAATCTGGTTGTAAACTGGTTTGCCTGGACGAAAATGGTAAACTTTTACATAACACCAATATTTATCCTCATCCTCCACAAAACAAAAGTGCTGAAGCAGTACAAACCATCAAATCCCTTACTGAAAAATATAAAATTGGAGCTATTTCTATTGGAAACGGAACTGCTTCCCGTGAAACAGAACAACTGGTAAAAAGCATTTCATTTGAAAAAGATGTTCCGGTTTTTGTGGTGAACGAGGCAGGGGCATCGGTTTATTCAGCTTCAAAAGTGGCAAGGGAGGAATTTCCCGATGATGATATTACTGTACGGGGAGCAGTTTCCATTGGCCGCCGGTTGTCTGATCCTCTTGCTGAACTTGTGAAAATCGATCCCAAAGCAATAGGAGTGGGGCAATATCAGCACGAGGTAGACCAGGGAAAGCTGAAAGAAAAACTGGATACTGTGGTAATGCTGTGTGTGAACAGGATTGGCGTGAATATAAATACTGCGAGCAAAGAGTTATTATCTTACGTTTCAGGAGTTGGGCCTACAATTGCTTCAAATATTATTGATTATCGTAATAAGAACTCCGGTATTGGAAACCGGAAAGAATTGCTGAAAATTCCGAGGTTGGGACCTAAGGTTTTTGAGCAGTCTGCCGGATTTCTTCGGATTAAAACTGGCGATAATGTGCTCGATGCTACAGGCGTGCACCCGGAGAGTTACGATATTGTGAAAAAAATGGCACAGACTAATAATCTTAAAATTTCTGAACTGGCAGGAAATAAAGAGGTACTCCAAAAACTGCAATTATCGGCCTACGTTTCTGCTGAAGCCGGTTTGCCCACATTAAAAGACATTGTAAAAGAACTGGAAAAGCCGGGATTGGATCCCAGGAGTGAAATTTCCCAATTTGAATTTGATCCTTCAGTAAAAACTTTTCAGGATTTAAGAGAAGGAATGAAATTACCAGGCCTGGTCAACAATATTACCAATTTTGGATGCTTTGTAGACATCGGGATCAAAGAAAGCGGACTAATTCACATCTCCAAACTGGCAAATGCTTATGTAAGTGACGTAAATTCTGTAGTAAAGCTTAATCAGGAGGTGATGGTGACGATTATTTCGCTGGATGAAGAACGTAAACGAATTCAACTCTCGCTAATTGACTAATATTATCTTCCGTAGAAGTCAGTAATGAAATTTGCCAATTTTAAAGCCGGGCATAAAAAAGGGCAAATATCGGCTTCAGGTAATCCGATATTTGCCCTTTAGTTTCTTTAGTATAAATCAGGTCCTCTTTTTAAAACTCCCTTCTTCCGTCGTAATCTTTGTTGTGGAATTCTGTTCTTTTATAGAAAGGATCACCTAGCAATCTTCCCTCTTTGTCTTCCATATTTCCGGAAGAATCCCTGTCTGATTCATCAAGAAAATCTTCATTTTCCGGTCTTCTTTGTTGCTCTTCACTTTGGTATTGCTGGTCGTAAGCAGAATCTTTTTTAGGTGCTTTAGGGTTATTTCCAGAAACGTTATCTTCATCAAAACGATCTTTTTTAACATAACGGTCACTCCCAGTACTTTTGCTGCGATTAGGTTCTCCCATCACATCGTGGTCTCGTGTTTGTCGCTTTTCTCTCTCACTGCGGAAGTCTTTATCGTAAGAAGTATCTGCATGCTTTTCTGCATTTACAATTCGGGTCTTTTCATTATTTGAAGTTTCCCGGTGTCTTGGATGCTCCTGTGTTTCGATCTCCTTTCGGCGTATTTCTTCATCCGGAATTATTTTGGCAGAATTATCTTCATACTCCAGATCCCTGTCCCGGTTTTTCCTAATCCTGGCTTTTTCTGTAGAAGAACTGCGATTGTAGGATTGAAGAACAGTTTCTTCATACCCTCTGTCTATGTGACTTCCAGAGCGATAACGTTTTGTTTCTGCAAACGTGCGATGATCTATAGTATCTGTATAAACAAACTTCTGGTCACGGTTAATTCCTACCATACCCACAGGAATAATAACATGATTTTCTCCCTCTTTGTTTACAAATTCATGCACATCTTCATTAGCGGGTTTGCCATAAGGATCATGGTTTGCTTCAATAATAGTGGAGTCTACTTCCACATCCAGGTATACAACTTTTTCAATATCTTTATTTACAAGGAGGTTATCCACCTTCCCAATAACACGATTATCTGAATCTTTTACTGCCCAACCCCTGATATCGGGATCTTTACTGTTAATCTTATAATCTGATAATTCACTAAAGTGAAAAAGATGCTGATTTTTATTTTTTGTACTCATAGCTTTATGATTAGTTTGTTTTTCTATAATTTTCTTTTAAACCAGCGCTTCAATTTTAATTCTGAAAGGTGCATGAAGGGCTTGGATAAGCAATAAATTGGACGGCTGAAGCAAAACATCTGGTGTCATACTTACTTCTTCTATTTCTTCCCGTTCGTCATTTCTTTCATCTACATTGCCGTCCTGAAATAAAAAAACGAGTAATACTATTCCAAGGATAAGCGCAGCAAGAATAATCCATAACCATTTAGGATTTTTCTTTTTTGCGTTTATTTCTGCCATAGTTTCACTGATTTTTATTGTCTCTAAGGTAAGAACTTAAGTGTGTGAGAAGATTTAAGCTTTCTATAAAGTATTGTTAATTAAGGCATAAGAGTTTATCTGAAATTGTAGAGTAGAGTACTTTAAATCTAATTAAATAGGTTAGTTTATAGAGCTTAGAATAGAGTAACAGGGAATTACTGCTATAGGATTTTGAGAAAATGCTTTTTTCCAGTAGCCAAAAAAAATCCCGGAAGCTTTGTTGAAAAACTTCCGGGACAAATTAAATAGTGCTATATATATATATTATCTGAAAACTCCTGAAGGGAAAACCACCAGGCTCTCATGCCCGTCTTTGCCAACGGCAGCTACTCCAAAGAAATAATTATCTATTACAATACCTTCAAGAGTAAATTCATTTACATCGCCCACAAATCGGGAATGATCCCAGGTTGGGGAGGTGGTGTCCCTCCAGTAAATTTTATATCCTGCAATGTCTCCTTCTGCTTTTTCCCATCTTAATCTTGTAGAGGCTTCTACTATTCCGCCAATTTCTACATTTTCTGGTGCGGGTGGAGCCCAGGCAAGGCTGGCCAGGTTGATGGCATTTACTGCAGTTAGTTTTTTAGCATAATTAAAGTTCACACCTTCAATTACATCTCCATACGCTATTCCATCCTCAGTTCTTAAATCCTGATGCTGACGATTATAATTTTCATGGGCTTCCATTATTCTTACTCCGGCAAAACCTAGATCGTTAAAGGGTCTGTGATGGCCACCACGTCCAAAACGATCTAATCTGTAGATCATCATAGGATTCATTTCGGGCATATAAGTTTCGGTGGTTTCGTGGATGTATCTTGCGAGCTGGCGGGAAATTCCGTCAACTTCCCCTCCGTAAAATCTACGCATAGTTCTTTCATTTTCTGTTTCGGTAGGAGGGACGGGTTCAGAAAATATTCGGAAAGCGCGGTTGTCTATAACACCGTCTACGCCTTCAATATTTCCTATCATATCGTTATTTAGTACTCCGATGATCTCCCAATCATTCTTTTTCGCATATTCTGCCAGGCCTTTTCCTCCAAAAAGTCCCTGTTCTTCTCCTGAAAGCCCCACATATACGATACTACTTTCAAATTCATAGCTGGATAACACTCTTGCAGCTTCAATAGTACCGGCCATTCCGCTGGCATTGTCGTTGGCACCCGGAGCATCACCTTCATAATCCATAGTATCTGAATTTCGGGAATCTATATCGCCGCTCATAATAATATAACGGTTAGGATATTTTGTTCCTTTTTGAACGGCAATTACATTAACAATCCAAGCTTCGTGCGGGATGCGCTCTCCATCTTCGGGAGTTACAAAATCTTTCTGATAAAATACATCCAGGCAGTTCTGACAATCGCCGGAGATATTGTCGAATTCAGATTTAATCCATCGTCTTGCAGCACCAATTCCCCTTGTACTGGAAACAGTGTCGCTAAAGGTATTTCGGGTACCGAAATTTGCCAATTTTCGGATATCGTTTTCTATTCTTTCTGAAGAGATTTCCTGTATGATTTCATATACACGCGCGTCTGTTTGCTGAGAAAATCCCGCGGAAGATAATACAAGGCTTAAGATAAAGATTGAAAAAGTCAGGGTTAATTCCTTATTCATAGTATGTGGTTTTTTGTAAAGATACTACCTCTTTAAAAAGAATGCAAGGCAGGAAAATTTCAGAAGAAGACATAAAAAAAAGCTCCGTTTCCGGAGCTTCCTTAAATTCTTAGTATTAAAACGTCTAACTGGCTTTCATTTTATGAATTTCAGCTTTAGCTTCATTTACTTTTGCATCTGTTTTTGACTTGCTAAAATTAGCTTTGGTCTTAGACTTTAATGCTTCCACTTTATGGTTCAGGGAGTCTGTAAAATTATTTATTTTTCCTTTAGCATCGGAAATGTAGTCGTCTCCAGTTTGAGTAATCGCTTTACGCGTATCTGTACCTTTTTTTGGAGCAAATAATATACCGGCAACCGCACCTGCAGCGGCCCCTGAAATTAGTCCTAGCAACAATTTTCCTGATTTCATAATAGTCTGTGATTTATAAGTTAAGTTTCTTATTTCTAATTAGTACGTAAAATTACCATTAATTAGCCTTAAGACCATAAACTACTAGTTAACATTGGTATAAACTTTTTTTCGAAATGTCAATATTTTTAACACAGTCATATTTTAATCATTTTCAGTAAAAGCCTTGAGAATAGACCTCACTTTTTTTGTGTCTTCTACATAATAGCGTGCACTGGTTTGCTTAATACCAACTTTTACCGTATACGCTTTTTCAGGTAATTCTTTAAACATATATTCGTCTGTCCAGTCGTCTCCTATGGCAAAAATAAATTGCTGGTTACCCAGTTTTTTATTAGAGGCTTTTCCTTTATTTACACCACTGCTTTTTATCTCCAATACCTTGTTTCCGTTTAAAACACTCAATCCATGGTTGGAAATAAGTTCTTTTAAAACATTCGATAATTCATTGGCTCTAATCTCTCCTAATTCCGGATCGGCTTTGCGATAATGCCAGGCGAGGGAATAATTTTTCTCTTCAATAAATGTACCGGGAGTCCTGTCTACAAAATTGTCGATCACAGGACGTACGGCCTCCATCCAGTCGTTCTTTACGTTTTCTGAAAGTTCCCAGTCTTTATTTTTCTCCCTTACCCAGGTTCCATGTTCAGAAATAAGATCTATAGGAGTATCTTTCCACCATATCCCAAGGGTGTCTTTATCTCTTCCGCTAATTAGGATTACTTCCGTTTTCTCCTGATTGGCTAATTCCTTTATAATTGAAATTAATTCTTCGTCTGGTTTTGCATTTTCGGGTTTATCCGTAAAATTTACCAGGGTGCCGTCATAATCCAGGAAGAGGATTCTACTCTCTGCTTTTTTGTAGGTTTCTAGAAGGTCATCATAAACTTTTGAATTTATTCTTATAGCTTCAAAAGCCTGACGGTTATCTTCAGTATTGCGAAGGGCCTTCATAAAATCCTGTGCCCATTTCTCTACATTATAACGTTTTAACCTCTTCTGAATCATTTTATTTCGAGAGATCTGTTCTTCTACTGGCATTTCAAAAGCCTGTTTCATTGTAGAGGCTATTTGGTCAAAATTATTGGGGTTAATGATAAGTGCTTCATTCATTTCATGTGCTGCACCTGCCATTTCACTCAAAATTAAAACTCCTGTATGATCGGTCCTGGTAGCTATATATTCTTTGGCTACGAGATTCATTCCATCCCTGATTGGGGTAAGTAAGGCGATATCGCAGGAAGTATAAAGGTCAATAAGGTTTTCAAAAGGCATAGACCTGTAGAAATACCAGATGGGTGTCCAGCTCACGGTAGAAAATTTTCCGTTTATACGACCTACCAGTTCATCAATTTCTCTTTTTAATAATTGATATTGTGGCACATTGGAGCGGGAGGGAACCGCTAACATCACCAGTCTCACTTTTTCTACAAACTCGGGATATTTATCGAGGAAATATTCAAAAGCTCTTAACCGGTTGGCAATTCCTTTAGTGTAGTCTAAACGGTCCAGGCTTAAAATTAGCTTGGCATCTGGTGTGGCTTTAAGATGATGATCCAGTCTTTGCTGCAGCTCAGATTGATTTTCAGAAGTTTTTTCGTAATGATCAAGTGCAGCCTTTGAAAATTTTTCGTAATCGATCCCCATTGGGAAAGAATCTACCTTCACAATTCTGTCGGGAAGGGTGATTTCATTAAAATCTACCTGGTGCCTTAAAATACGACTAACTGAACTAAGGAAATGTCTTTCATAATCATAGGTATGAAAACCAATTAAATCAGCGCCCAATACTCCTTCAAGAACTTCTTCTCTCCAGGGCAGGGTTCTAAAGACTTCGTAAGAGGGAAATGGGATATGGTTAAAAAAGCCAATTATCGCATCTGGAGCCTGTTCCCTTATCATTTTTGGAACGAGAAGTAACTGATAGTCATGTACCCAAATGTGGTCGCCTTCTTCATAATGTTTTAGAACTTCATCTGCATATCTTTGATTTACCTGCTTATAAGTTTCCCAGTAGGTGTCATCAGATTCTGTATATTCCATGAAATAATGGAAGAGTGGCCAGATAGTTCGATTACTAAAACCATAATAAAAACCTTCAATCTCCTCCTCAGTAAGGTTAACAGCTATACAATCTTCGTCCCTGGCTTTAGATTTTACATCCTCCAGGAGATGCTCTGGTATTTCTTCTTCAGGCAATCCACTCCATCCAATCCAGATACTGTCCCCTTCCTTATGGAAAGATTTAAGGCCTGTGGCAAGACCACCCACACTAGGTGTTACTTCAAGATTATTGTCTTCAATACTAATTTGTAATGGTAATCTATTCGATATAATTATAGTTTTACTCATATTTTTGGTTCGTTCTGTTGCAGCAAAGTTGAATTTTCTTAAATTTCCGAAAATCAAATTAGAATACCATTCTTTTAAAAGAACTTTAAGATTATATGGAAAATTTAGATTACGGAATAATTGGAAACTGTAAAAGTGCTGCTCTGGTTTCAAAAACTGGTTCTATGGATTGGTGTTGTCTCCCCAACTTCAATTCGGCAGGAATTTTTGCGAAATTGTTAGACGATGAGATTGGAGGAAGTTTCGAAATAAATGCAGGTGACGATTATAATATAACTCAGGAATATCTTTGGGAAACAAATATATTAAGTACAGTGTTTGACAATGGGCAGGATGCTTTTCAGCTTATTGATTTTATGCCGAGATATTCACGAAATGACGGTACTTACTACGCCCCGCCAGATATTATAAGATTCTTCAGGATACTTAAGGGAACCCCAAAATTTAAAATTCTCTATAACCCGCGACTGGAGTTTGCCAGGGAAAAAACCTTTAATGAAAATAAAGGATCTTATATCAAGAGCTATACAAGAGAGGGAAAATATGACTCCCTCTTTTTGTATTCCAGTTTTGACCTGGATGATATCCTAGAACACAGGGAAATTACTTTAACCGAAAATTCTTTCTGTTTACTGGCATATCATGAAAAGTTGATCCCTCAAACGCTGGACAGGTCTTACCTTAAATTTCAAAGGACAAAGACCTATTGGATGAACTGGAGTGAAAAGACGACCAGGTATTCTCATTATCATAATGAAATTATGAGAAGCGCTTTGGTTCTTAAAGCTTTAAGTTACAAAAAATCTGGAGCTGTTCTCGCTGCAGCTACTACTTCTTTACCAGAGACGATAGGAGAGGAACGTAACTGGGATTACAGGTTCTGCTGGATTCGTGATGCATCTATGGTTATTAAGGTAATGGCGGGACTAGGCCATGTACAGTCCGCGAAGGAATTTCTTCAGTTTATCATAGACATTATACCGCACAAGGATGAAAAAATTCAGATCATGTACGGTATAAATGGAGAAAAGGAACTAACCGAGCATATTTTGGATCATCTAAAAGGGTATAAAGGTTCTTCTCCGGTAAGAACAGGTAACGCGGCTTATATTCAGAAGCAAAATGATATCTACGGAATTTTAATGGAGGTGATTTACCAGCAGTTCCTTCAGTTTGAAACTTCCCTGGAGAATAGCGAGGAATTGTGGACTATCGTTCGCGGAATTGTAATGATCGTTGAGGAAAACTGGCAGAAACCGGACAAAGGTATTTGGGAACTTCGTACTGAAGACCGTCATTTCGTTTTTTCAAAACTTCTTTGCTGGGTCGCAATAGATCGTGCAATTAAGATTGGAGAAGTGCTGCGGATGGGAATTAATGATACTAAATGGAAAACACTGCGTGCAGATATTTATAACGATATCTATAATAATGGCTGGAATGAAGAAGTTCAGGCCTATACCCAATCCTACGGCTCAAAAGATCTTGACGCCTCCACTTTATTAATGGAATCTTACGGATTTATAGAGGCTGAAGATCCACGTTTTGTAAGTACGGTTAGAGCCACTGAAAAAGAACTTTGCCGTGACGGACTCATGTATCGCTATAAAAATAAAGATGATTTTGGGGAACCTACATCATCTTTTACCATTTGTACATTCTGGCTTATAGATAGTTTATACAAAATTGGGGAAAGGGAGAAGGCCAGAGCTATGTTTGATCAGCTTCTTTCTTACAGTAATCACCTGGGGCTTTTTAGTGAAGATATAGATTTTGAGACCAAGCGTTTGTTGGGGAATTTTCCACAGGCGTATTCTCATTTGGCACTTATAGAAACAGCAGCGAACTTTAGTAAAGGACTGGTTTCTGAAGAGAACTTCTTAGGAGTTTTCTAAAGGTTCCTGTGTAGGGATACTGATTCTTGTTTTAGGCAGGCTTTCAGGGTAATTTTCCTGGATGAACTTTAACATGTTCTCCCTGAGATATACCCTGAGATCCCATGCCGTCGACGAATCTTTGGCGCTAACCAATAATCTGATTTCTATAGTTCTTTCATTTGCATCTGTAACCTGTATAACATTTACCTGTTTGTCCCAAAACGGAGTGGCTTCAAGAAGGCGTGTTTGTTCTTCCCTTAATTTTTCAAAAGGGATTTGATAGTCGGTATAGATAAAAACTGTACCTAATATGTCCGCAGATTGGCGCGTCCAGTTCTGGAAAGTATTTTCAATAAAATAGGTAGAAGGAACTACCAGCCTTCTTTTGTCCCAGATTCTTACCACAACGTAGGTGAGGGTGATTTCTTCGATTTTCCCCCATTCTCCTTCAACAATAACCACATCCTCCAACCTTATGGGCTGGGTTAGAGCAATTTGAATTCCGGCCAGGAGGGTGCCAATGGCTTTTTGAGCTGCAAATCCTATAATAATCCCTGCAATCCCTGCAGAAGTTAATAGACTTACTCCTACCGAACGAATACTCTCAAAAGTCATCAAAGCAATACTTACTGCGAGCAGCACGATGATGAAGATGATGATGTTCTCCAGAATCATAAACTGGGTATAAACCTTCCTTGCCTTCAGGTTATCTTCAGTATCCACATCATATTTCCGAAGCATTTGAACTTTAAAAACTTTTAGAAAGATGATGAGAAACCAGGAAACACTTAATATTATTCCGATTGTGCTTAATCGACCGACAATAGAATAAGTGTACTCGAAGGTGAATATCCTACCGACAATTGCAATTTTAGAGAGGAGACTTACCAGGAAAATTAATAACGGAACCCTTATTTTATTGGCAAAATTAACCGGAAGAATATTTCTGGGATCTTTGCCAATTCTTTTCAGAATATAAAAAGAGGCTACAAAAAGTACAATTAGGAGAATAATCCCTGCAACAGTATATTGGATCAAATCCTGATTTAGTTCTTCCATCATGGGGTTTTTTGGTTAGATTTTCCTAAAACTATAGAAAAATTGAATCTTTTGACCCAAAAACGCTTCTAATTAAGCTGTTTTTAACTTTAAATAGCTTCTCTTTTAGCAAGGAATATTATCTTTCATACGTCATTTAAATTTTTGCTACGTTTTTTTAAAACTATTAAATGATGAAGAAGATCTGATAGGATGATGCTTCAAAAATGACAATTATCGACTTTAAATAAGATAAGATATGAAAGCAAAAATGAACTTGTTGTTATTGATTAACAGTTTTTCTCTAATGGTTTCGCCTTTGTTTGCTCAGGATAGCAGTATTATTGCTGAAGGAGCAGAGCTGCAATTGGTGGTAGATGGATATGATTTTACTGAAGGGCCGTCGGCAGATAAAAACGGAGACGTGTTCTTTACAGATCAGCCGAATGACCAAATATTAAAATATGATGTAGAAACCAATTCTGTTTCTGTTTTTATGGAAGGAGCAGGAAGGGCCAACGGACTTTATTTTGACAATGAAAACACTCTTATAGCCTGTGCAGATGAAGAATTTCAGCTAGTTCGTATAACTTCAGATAAAGATATTAAAGTTCTTGTAGAGGATTTCGAAGGAAAAGATCTTAATGGTCCTAATGATCTCTGGATTGACGAAAAAGGCGGAATATATTTTACAGATCCATACTACCAGAGACCTTATTGGGACCGCTCTTCTCCCGATCTGGAGAGTCAAAATGTATATTATCTGGCTCCTGGTGCAAAATCGCTTATTCCTGTAGCAGACGATCTTGTTCAGCCAAACGGAATAATAGGAACTCCAGATGGAAAAACGCTATACGTTGCCGATATTGGAGACAAAAAAACCTATTCCTATTCTATTTCTGAAGATGGAAGTTTAAGCAATAAAACCCTGTTTGTTGAAATGGGTTCAGATGGAATGACCTTAGATAATAAAGGAAATTTGTATTTAACCGGAGATGGCGTAACTGTTTTTAATCAAAAAGGGGAGCAAATTAAGCATATTCCTGTAGATGCAAACTGGACTGCAAATGTAACTTTTGGAGGAAAAAATGAGCAGACTTTATTTATCACTGCAATGGACGCCTTGTATAGTCTTGATATGAACGTGGAAGGGGTGAGATGGAAATAATTTTCCATCTAAATCAAGTAAAAAAAGCCGCCTGAAAAGGCGGCTTTTTTGCAATAAACAGATTGATTAAAAGCAATATTTATTTTCTGAAGTCAGTTTTTCAGCGATTGTATTTCGTAAGGCGATTACATTCGGCTGATTCTGGTATTTCGTGAAACGTTTAAGTCCCATTAGCATCATGCGCTGCTCGTCACCTTCAGCAAAAGAAACAATTCCTTCTTTAGCCTTTTGGTTCACTGTGTCCACAGCATGATATAAATAAAGTTTAGCCATAGCGATTTGTTCTTTCTGAGCATCCTCGCCAAAACGTTTGGCATTCTTTTCAGCTCTTAGAATAGCAGATTCCGCCAGGTAGATTTCAATTAAGATATCTGCGGAAGCCATTAAAAGCTGTTGGTGTTCTTCCAGCTGAGGTCCGAATTTTTGCACGGCACTTCCGGCAGTCATTAGAAAGACTTTTTTCAATTTACCGATCATTTCTTTTTCTTCTGCAAACAATTCAGAATAATCTGGTTTGTCCATAGAAGGGATTCCGGTAAGCTCATCTGCCACAGCAGTAGCCGGTCCCAAAAGATCAACATGTCCTTTCATGGCCTTCTTAACTAACATCCCCACCGTTAGCATTCGGTTAATTTCGTTGGTTCCTTCATATATCCTGGCGATACGGGCGTCCCTCCAGGCAGATTCCATTGGGGTATCTGCAGAGAATCCCATTCCGCCAAAAATCTGAATTCCTTCATCACTACAATTCTGAACATCTTCAGAACAGGCTACTTTTAAGATCGAACATTCAATAGCATATTCTTCAACCCCTTTAAGCTCTGCTTCAGCATGTGAACTTCCGCTTTCCAACCTGGTGTTAATTCGATCTTCAATATTTTTAGCTGCTCTGTAAGACGCCGCTTCTCCTGCATATGCTGAAGTTGCCATTTCGGCAAGCTTGGATTTTATAGCACCAAACTTTGCAATTGGAGTATTAAACTGAACCCTGTCGTTTGCATATTTTACCGAAAGATCGGTAAGCCGGCGCTGTGCATCCAAAGAAGCTGCAGCAAGTTTGATGCGACCTATGTTTAGAGCATTCATGGCTATTTTAAAGCCGTTTCCACGTTCTGAAAGCATATTCTCAACCGGAACCTTAGTGTCGTTAAAAAATACCTGACGGGTAGAGGAGGAGTGAATCCCCAGTTTTTTCTCTTCTTCGCCAAAAGTAATTCCATTTGCAGGATCATTTTCTACAATAAATCCGGTGATATTTTTATCATCTTCAATTCTGGCAAAAACTATAAACACATTGGCAAAACCTGCGTTTGAAATCCACATCTTTTGTCCGCTAATGCTGTAGTGCTTTCCATCTTCAGAAAGTACTGCTTTTGTCTTTCCAGAATTTGCATCACTTCCCGCTCCCGGTTCAGTAAGGCAATAAGCACCAAACCATTCTCCGGTCGCTAATTTCGGAACATATTTTTTCTTCTGCTCTTCAGTTCCGTAAAGCGTTATTGGCATAGTACCAATTCCCGTATGCGCACCAAAAGCAGTGGCGATAGACCCGGTTGCGCCCGAAATATAATCGCAAACCAACATGGTAGAAACAAAGCCCATCCCGAGTCCGTCGTATTCTTCGGGAACAGCTACTCCAAGGAAACCAAGTTCCCCGGCTTTGCGCATTATTTCTTCGGTTAATTTATAGTTCTTCTTTTCAAACTCTTCTTTGTTCGGCCAGATTTCACGCTCCACAAATTCCTTTACAGAATCGCGCATCATAATTTGTTCGTCGTTAAAATCTTCTGGAGTGAAAACATCTTCGCAGCTGGTTTCCTTTACCAGGAACTGACCACCGCGGAGTAATTCTTTTGAATTTAATGTTGTATTGCTCATGTTGTTTGTTATTAATTGAATCAAGAAAAAAGAGCCAGGAATCAGGACAAGCTATCAATGAATTTAGATATCATTCGCTGAATTTGTTGAACCTTTTCCTCTAATACTTCAAATTTTTCTTTGGTTATATACTGTTCTTTATATGCGATAATTATTTGTGTTTCCCATTCAAAGGAAGAGCCAAGGCTAGCTTCCAGATAGGTTCTAAAATGTTTGTCTGTAGATTTACTCGTGCCCTCAGCAATATTAGACGGAATAGAAACAGCACATCTTGTAAGCTGCGAAACAAGATTGAATTTTTCAGAATCAGGAAATGATTTTACGAGATTGTATGTCTCCTGAACCAGAGCGATACTTTCCTGCCAAATTTTAAGATTTTTAAAATTGTGCCTTTTCATTTTCTAAATACTTGACTCCTGTTTCCTGCTTCTTGTCTCCCTTTTAAATCTAATTTAAAAATTCAAACACTCCCGCAGCTCCCTGTCCGGTTCCAACACACATGGTAACGAGGCAATGCTTGTTTTTAAGGTTTCTTTTGCGCATTTCATCAAAAATCTGAACTGAGAGTTTTGCTCCCGAGCAACCCAGAGGATGCCCCATGGCAATTGCGCCGCCGTTAACATTTACGAGATCGGGGTTTAATCCTGTTTCACGGATTACCGCAAGGGATTGAGAAGCAAAAGCTTCGTTTAACTCTATAAGTTCCATATCCTGCAGTTTGAGTCCGGCGCGTTTTAAAGCTTTAGGAATGGCAATTACAGGGCTAATTCCCATTACTCGTGGATCTACCCCGGCAACACCGTAGTTTACCAGTCGCGCAATAGGTTCAAGGTTTAGTTCTTTTACCATTTCTTCATTCATCACCATAACAAAAGCAGCACCATCGCTCATTTGGGAAGCATTCCCAGCGGTTACACTACCACCTTCTCTAAATACCGGTCTTAAACGGGAAAGTGCTTCTACAGAAGTATCTGCACGCGGTCCTTCATCTTTGTTCACGGTATACTTTCGGGTTTCTTTTTTTCCTTCAGCATTAATAAAGTTTTCCTCAACTTCAATAGGAACAATCTGATCTTTAAATTTATCTTCCTTTAAAGCTTTTAGGGCCTTTTGATGCGAATTGTAGGCAAACTCATCCTGATCTTCACGGCTGATATTGTACCTTTTTGCAACCTCTTCTGCAGTAAGTCCCATTCCCCAATAGTAATCTTCATGACCTTCTTTCGCCACCTCGTAATTAGGAACCGGCTTATAACCACCCATTGGGATGTAGCTCATACTTTCTGAGCCACCTGCAATAATACAGTCTGCCATTCCTGCCTGGATCTTAGCCGAAGCCATTGCGATAGTTTCAATCCCCGAAGCGCAGTAACGGTTAACAGTCACGCCGGGAACATCTTCAATATCTAATCCCATTAAGGAGATTAAACGTCCCATGTTAAGTCCCTGTTCAGCTTCTGGCATCGCATTTCCAACCATCACGTCGTCAATACGTTTTTTATCGAGTTGCGGAAGCTCTTTCATTAAATGCGCTATGGTTTCAGCTGCCAGTTCATCTGGTCTTTTAAACCGAAACACTCCGCGGGGAGCCTTTCCCACTGCGGTTCTATATGCTTTTACTATGTATGCTGTTTTCATATTAGCCCCCTATCCCCCGAAGGGGGAACACCTATTAGGGGTAATAGGATTTTTTTATCCTGTTCCTAATTAAAGAGCGACAGGATTATGTTAAACAATTTTTTCAAGAACGTCTTAGCTCCTCCCCTTAGGGGAGGTTGGGAGGGGCTTCTAATTTCTAAGCGGTTTCCCCTTCTGCAACATATGCTGAAGTCTTTCCAGTGTTTTTCTTTCTCCGGTAAGAGAGAGGAATGCTTCCCGTTCAAGATCCAGCAGGTATTGTTCGCTTACATAAGAGGCTTCAGAAAGATCACCACCGGCCATCACGTAGGCTAATTTGTTGGCAATTTTCTTATCGTGTTCGCTTATATATTTTCCTGCAAACATCTGGTCTGTACCTACCAGGAATGCTCCAAGTGCCTGTTTACCAAGTACCTTGATATCTGTCCTGTGAACAGGCTGAGTATATCCGTTTTCTGCCATTAGTAAAGCGTGTTTCTTGGCAATTGCAAGCTGCCTGTCCGGATTCACAACTACAATATCTTTTCCTTTCTGAAGAATGTTGGTATCAAAAGCTTCGTATGCTGAAGTGGATACTTTTGCCATTCCAATCGTGAGGAAGTGCTCTCTAAGTCTGTTAAGCTCGACATCATCTTTTTGATAGGTGTCTGAAGCTCTAACCGTCATTTCTTTGGATCCACCACCGCCGGGAATAACACCAACACCAAATTCAACCAATCCGATATACGTTTCGGCTGCGGCAACCACTTTATCTGCATGCAGCGAAAGTTCACATCCACCGCCCAGCGTCATTGCGTGTGGCGCGGCAACTGTAGGAATAGAGGAGTAGCGCATACGCATCATGGTGTCCTGGAAATATTTAATAGCCATATTCAGTTCTTCATATTCCTGCTCTACAGCCATCATAAAGATCATCCCGATGTTTGCACCCACAGAGAAATTTTTCCCATTATTGGCAACTACCAGTCCCTGGTAATCTCTTTCAGCAATATCCAAGGCTTTATTAATTCCGTCCAAAACATCACCACCAATGGAGTTCATTTTACTTTGGAATTCCACATTCAGGATCCCGTCGCCAAGATCTTCAACTACAACTCCACTGTTTTTAAAAACCTCTTTGGATTCCCTGATGTTATCGAGGATAATAAACGCATCCTGGCCGGGAACTTTTACCTGTTCTTTCTTCGGAATGTCATAGTAATAGGTATTGCCGTTTTTAACGGTGTAAAAACTTTTACTCCCGCTTTCCAGCATTTCATTTACCCATGCGGCAGGTTCATACCCTTCCGCTTTCATCATTTCAATACCTTTTTCTACTCCAATAGCATTCCATATCTGGAATGGTCCATGCTCCCAGCCAAAACCGGCACGCATGGCATCGTCTATTTTATAAAACTCATCGGTTATCTCCGGAATTCTATTTGAAGCGTAAGCAAACAAAGCTGAAAAGTTCTTTCTGTAGAATTCTCCTGCTTTGTCTTTTCCGTTTATAAGCACTTCAAAACGATCTTCGACTTTATCAATAGTCTTGGTCTGCTCCAGTGTGTCGAAATTTGCCTTTTTTTGATCACGGTATTCCAGCGTGTTTAAATCAAGGGATTTGATTTCGCTGGAACCGTCGTCTTTTTTAATTTTTTTGTAAAAACCTTGTCCGGTTTTACTTCCCAGCCATTTGTTGTCCATCATGGTCTGGATAAAATCCGGAAGCGCAAAAAGATCGTGCGCTTCATCGTTTGGAACTCCTTTATAGAGTCCGTTTGCAACATGAACAAGCGTGTCCAGCCCAACAACATCCACGGTTCTGAAAGTAGCTGACTTCTGGCGGCCTATAACCGGCCCCGTAAGTTTATCTACTTCTTCAATGGTCATATCCATATCCTTTACGGTATGGAAAAGGCTCATAATGCTGAAAATACCAACCCGGTTTCCGATAAATGCGGGAGTGTCTTTGGCTACTACAGAAGTTTTTCCGAGGAATTTTTCTCCGTATTCATTTAGGAACTGAAGAACTTCTTCTGAAGTTTTTGGACCCGGAATAATTTCGAATAACCTTAAGTAACGTGGTGGATTAAAGAAATGCGTTCCGCAAAAATGCTTTTGGAAATCTTCACTTCTTCCTTCACTCATTTGCTGGATTGGAATTCCTGAAGTATTCGAAGTAATTAAAGTTCCTTCTTTTCTATGCTTCTCAAGGTTTTCAAAAACCTGTTGTTTAATATCCAAGCGTTCTACAACAACTTCAATTATCCAGTCAACTTCAGAAACTTTGGCAATATCATCCTCCAGGTTTCCTGTTTTAATCCGCCGGGCGAAATCCTGGTGGTAGATTGGAGAGGGTTTGGATTTTAAAGAGGCTTGTAGCGAATCATTTACGATGCGATTTCTAACAGCTTTGTCTTCAAGACTCAGTCCTTTCTTCTTTTCTTTGTCATTAAGTTCCCGGGGCACAATGTCCAGCAGCAAAACCTCCACGCCAATATTGGCAAAGTGGCAGGCAATCCCGCTTCCCATAATTCCGGAACCTATAACAGCAACTTTATTAATTCTTCGTTTCATAAATTTTATTTTTTGGCAGATATTTCAAGAATGGTTTAAATTATGACTACTTCAAGCAACACCTCAATCCTGCACATTTTGATTTTTGTTAGTTTTCAGATTTACTTACGCTGATTTCTTCCTGATAAATTTTTCTTTCAGAAATAAGGTCAGTAATTGTATTGGCTACCTTATTAAAGGTGGCAAGCTCTTCCTGGGTTACATTTTCCTTAACGGCTTCATCAAATCTTAAAACCACCTTCTTTGAAAAGTCACGCATTTCTTTTCCAAAGTCGGTGAGATGCAGCAATACACTTCTACCATCATCCGGATTTTTCTTTCTAATGATCAAACCTTTTTCCTCCATTGTTTTAAGAATACGGGATAAACTTGTAGCTTCCATTCCCATTTTTGGCCCAAGGGAGGTAGAAGGCGTGCCTTTATCTGGATCGATGCTTAAGAGGGCAAAACCTGTAGCCATAGTGCTTCCTGCTTTTCCAGCTTCTTCATTATACATTTTAGAAACTGCTATCCACGTAGCACGCAATACATAATCTATGGTTTTTTCCTTCATTTTATTTTCAGTGAATTCCAAAGTTAATAAAAATTATTATGCATGCATAATAAAACTTCGTCAAAATTAAGGAAATCTATAAGTTTTTTGTTAACGGCTGAAATAAAAAACTCTCCCGAATAGGAGAGTTTAAAATACATTTAAAATTTTGATTATCAGTACTTAATTGCGATATATTTTCTCATAGAGATCTGAATAGCGTTCTTTTATATTTCTTCTCTTCAGTTTCATGGTAGGAGTAAGCTGATCGTTATCTATACCCCATACTTCAGGTATTAGTTCAAATTTTTTCACTTTTTCCCAATGCCCAAATTTGGTGTTGTAAAAATCAACCTCTTCCTGAATTCTCGCTATTACTTCAGAATTTTTTACAAGGGTTTCGTTGGAATCACCTACATCTACTTTTTTACGTTCAGCCCAATCTCTCACAAATTCAAAATTGGGCTGAATAAAAGCTGCCGGCATCTTTTCACCTTCCCCAATCACCATTATTTGTTCTATAAAACGAGATTGTTTCATAGTATTTTCAATGATTTGAGGAGCAACATATTTTCCGCCAGAAGTTTTGAACATCTCTTTCTTCCTGTCGGTTATCTTTAAAAAACCTTCCTCATCAATTTCACCTATATCGCCGGTATGGAAATATCCATCGTCATTTATAACTTCTTTAGTTTTCTCTTCATCTTTATAATAACCAATCATTAGGTTCGGTCCTTTGGTCAGAATTTCCCCATCTTCAGCAATCCTCACTTCAACGTTATCAATAACTTTTCCTACAGTCCCAATTTTAAAGCCTTTGTTCCGTTCATCATTAACGGCAATTACGGGAGAGGTTTCGGTTAAACCGTAACCTTCCATAACCGGAATTTCAGCTGCTGCAAATACCCTAGCAAGCCTGGGCTGTAAAGCAGCACTACCCGAAACAATTAAATCTATATTTCCTCCCAGACCTTCTTTCCATTTAGAAAAAATTAATTTTCTGGCGAGCCCTAACTTTTTCTCGTACCACCAGCCATTTGCGCCGTAAGGTTCATATTGTAACCCTAATTCTACTGCCCAGAAAAACAGTTTTCTTTTTACACCGCTAAGTGCATTTCCTTTAGCAATAATTTTGTCGTAAACTTTTTCCAGCAATCTTGGAACTGCAGTAATAACGTGCGGTTTTACTTCTTTTAAGTTGTCACTTATTTTATCAATGGATTCAGCAAAATAAATGGATACACTGTAGTATTGATAGAGATAAAGGATCATCCTTTCAAATATGTGACAGACCGGAAGAAAACTTAGTCCTACATAACTACCGAATTCAAACGGAACCCGCGGTGCACTGTTTAGAACATCGCTTACAATATTCTGGTGTGAAAGCATTACTCCCTTGGGCCTTCCGGTAGTACCCGAAGTATAAATTAATGTGGCAAGATCGGTGGATTTTACAGAATTTTTTAATTTTTCAACTTCATCCTGATTTCCTTTATCTTCACCAAGTTCCATGACCTCTTTCCAGTTTTTGCTGGAGGCAATTTCATCAAAGCTGTAAACCTCTTTAAGTTTGGTTTTCGATTTTATTGCATTAAGCTTTTCCAGAACCTCTACATCAGAAACAAAACAGTAAGTAGCTTCACTGTGATTAAGGACATATTCGTAATCTTCTTCAGAAATAGTGGGATATACAGGCACATTCTGAGCTCCTATCTGCAAAACCCCGATATCAAGAATATTCCATTCTGTTCTGTTGGAAGTGGAAATAACAGCGATTTTATCATTTGGTTTTACTCCAAGTCTTAAAAGCCCTCTACTCATAGTATTGGCTTTGTCTATATATTGCTGTGTAGAAATGGATTCCCAGGAACCATCGTACTTTGTAGTTAAAGCTTTTTCCAGGGGATGATTCTCCAGTTGGAAATATGGAAAATCGAAAAGTCTTTTTATTTCAGTCATTCTTTTTTCTAATTGTGGTATTCTCTGCAAAATAGCAATTTTACTTCCTATATCAAATGGAATTTATAAAAAAAGATATAATATTTTATTAAGTATTTAACATAGAAGAGAATAACTAATAATTTGTAAATCTTAATAATTATCCCCTGAGTCCCTTCTATAGCTGCCAATTTTATATTAAAAAGTCACTTCTTTAGTTAAACTGGTTTTAAACTTTTGATGTGGTTTCTTTTTTATCTCTTAACTCTGTAATTTAAAAACTAATTCAAAACAAACAGAATATGAGAGCTATAAAAACAATTTTTCTTTGTTCAATAATACTAATAGCGCTAAGTTGTGGACCCAGGGTACAAACTGTTAAGCCTATGGACACAGACCTTAGTAAATACGAAACATTTGCTTACCTGCCGAACTCCAATGTAGAAGCACCGGGAAAGAATTATAATGATGAGGATGTTAATACTTTAGTTATTGAAACTATTAACGAGAACATGAAGCAGGCAGGTTATACATTGGATCGTGATAATCCCGATTTACTGGTTTTGGTGAGTACTAGGACAAATACCGAAACAGAAACAACAGCAGATCCAATGTATGCGAGATATCCTTATACAGGTGCAGCGACTACAGTTAGTCCATTTTATAATAATTATTATTACAGGGGGTATAACAACTATAGCGGAGTTATTGGTTATAATACTGATACTTATACCTACGAAGAGGGAACAGTGGTTGTAGACCTGGTGGACAGGGAAACTAAAGAAACTGTTTGGAAAGGAATATCTTCAGAAAATCTTTATGATGAAACCACCACCGGAGCTATGAGGGATTTGGTGAATCAAATATTTGACGAATATCCCTTGAATAATTAGTAAAAGGAAAGATTGAACAATAAATTAAAACCCGGATCTCTTGAGGATCCGGGTTTTTATATGTTACGTA
>NZ_JAVRHM010000028.1:0-39805 GCF_031846525.1 Autumnicola patrickiae | reverse complement strand
ATTATTGGCAGTAGTTTTAATTGTTAAAATCTATTGTATAGTTAGAGGTTGTTCCCGCATCGAAATATATTGTTTCAATTTCAGTCGTTGATACACCATTTATCGTTCGATAAATCTTTAAATCTATTGGTTGATTACCAGCAATTTCAATTAAATGATTTTGATCTGATTCACTATTCCAACCAATAACTTCTCCACCAATTGATTGAGAAAATTCAGAAGGACCAGGATATGAGAATTCAGTCATAAAACTATCATTTGACTGGATTTGATTAAGGTTTAAAAGGGATAAGTTCATAAAGGCCTTTTTAGGTACATTATGATTTTTAGTCAAAGTTGTATCACGAGTAATTTGAAATAAAGAAATCCCATTTAAATCTGTTCTCAAGTATTTGTCATTATCAAGTGGTTCGTAAAACAATCTAAATACTCCTTTTTCAAGTTCATCATCATTTATAAAGAACTTTAAATAAAAATTTCCATCAGAGTCAGTATTTGTTGTTGCCTTTGTTCTAATAGTACCTGAACCTAAGTAAGGAATATTGTCCCATTGCACAGTCAACTTTAGATTAGAAATAGGAGTAGTCCCGTTATCTGTCATTATTTTTCCGACAATTTCTGTACAATCGATTACACAATTTTGACTATCTAAGTCATCTTCTTCTTTGGAGCAGCTAATAGAAAGAAAAAGTCCAATAAGGATGGCTGAAATCAATTTTCCTGTCTTCATATTTCTAATTTATTTTATACTAAATATATTGAGAAGTCCCGAAGTTTTTATCAAATTCTAAAAAATTTTTATTTCTCTTTTAATTTTTTTTTCTTATTGATTAAAGCAGGAAAAATTAAGTAAGTTCTCCGTATTATAAATTACTGCCAACGGTCTCGGTTATCGCCAGTTGGCGGAGTAAGAGACGCGGATTTGTCGGCTTAGTATTGGTTTGTTGGTCAAGTTAATTATTTTCTTTCTAGCGCTGCCGCTTATTGGCGATTAACCGTTGTGTGTGCCCAGCATGGGCATCTTTTCTTTTATCGAAAGGTAAAAGATTAATCTAAAGGGTGCAAGTCCCTTATGGGCAGGGGTGACGCCTTGAACCATTAGTAAGCCGCAAAGTTGCCAACTGTGAAGTTGGGATTGAAGGAAGCGGGACTACAAACCCTGGTACTGACGAACAGGAACCGGATATGAGGCTACAAGGTTGGATGAGCAAGCACATCATTGTGATGTCCTAAACACTTTTAGTGAACACCGAAGTAGTAGATCCGGCAGGAATCAGGGGAAAGAAGATGCTCTTACCTGGGGAGGTCTCTATAACCACGTGTTGGTATAGTAGAGAAGTCAGCCGAAGTCATAGTAGCCAGCCAACTGATAAACTGGTGAAGGACTGAACGATAATGGTCTTTAATGAACTTTGGAGTTTATTTTATGTTACGGATAGCTTTCCAGTAAAATAATAGCCTTCGATCAAGAGAGACAGCGAATCTATTTTTGTAAATGATTGAACAATTAACAAGTAAAAAGAACCTAAACCAAGCCTACCGTCAGGTGTACCGCAACAAAGGAGCAGCAGGAGTGGATAATATCTCGGTAACAAGGCTACAATCTATACTGCAAACTCAAGGGAAAAGATACATCCAACATATAGAAAGAGAGTCTTATCAGGTGTCTCCCATACTGGGAGTTGAAATACCTAAAAGCAATGGGAAGAAACGATTACTCGGTATTCCTACAGTTGTAGACAGGGTATTTCAGCAAGCATTACATCAGGTTTTGCAACCAGTATTTGAGCCAGACTTTCAAAAGCACAGTTATGGGTTCAGACCAAACCGCAATGCCCATCAGGCAGTTGCACGAAGCCTGGAAAATATCAATTCGGGTTATGGGTATATCGTGGATATTGATTTAAAGAGTTTCTTTGATGAAGTGGCCCACGATGTTCTATTAGAATTGATATTCAAAAAGATAAAGTGCAGAGCAACCTTAAAGCTATTGCGATCATTTTTAAGAGCGCCGATTCAAATCAACGGCAAATTGCATAAACGTAGAAAGGGAGTTCCACAAGGTTCTCCCTTAAGCCCTTTACTTTCCAATATCCTGCTCAACGAGCTGGATAAAGAACTGGAAAAACGAGGACACCGCTATGTAAGATATGCTGATGATTTTAGTATTTACGTTCGAAGTAAACCCGCTGCGAAACGCGTAGGCAATAGTATTTATAAATTTCTCCGGGACAAACTCCGGCTTCCAATCAATAGGGATAAAAGTGGCATACGTAAGCCTTTAACCTTTCAGGTATTAGGATTTGGTTTTGTACCAACCTACAAGAAAGGAGAAAAGGCCAAGTATCAGCTTGTGGCAGAAGCCTCAAAATGGGATACATTTAAGTCAAAACTTAAATATATTACCAAAAAGACAATTCCTGCAAGCTTTGAGGAACGTATCCATAGAGTCAACTTATTGATAAGGGGTTGGATAAATTACTTCAAACCGGCCTCCATTCAGGGAAAGCTTAAAAAGCTGGAAGAGTGGCTAAGGAATCGTTTACGGTATTGCATTTGGCATCATTGGAAGAAACCCGAGAGAAAACGGAAAAACCTGATTCGCTTGGGGATTGACTACGACCACGCCTATGCCTGGAGCCGTACCAGAATGGGTGGTTGGGCTGTAGCCCAGAGTCCTATTTTGCGTACCACCATTACCATAAAACGCTTAAAAATGAAAGGTTATGTTAGTTTAATCGAATACTATAATCGATAAGTTTCATTATCGAACCGCCGTATACGAGACCCGTACGTACGGTGGTGTGAGAGGCGTACTCCGTCAATTAACGGCGGAGCCGTCTACTCGATTGCCCACAGTTATGTTTTTGATCCATTGTATGATATCCTCCAACGGTTCTTTGTCTATTTTATATAGTGATGTTCCTACCGGAGCATTTCTCTCAGTTAGATAATGATTCAGGCCTTCATATTGGATAACTTTAATATGACTATTTTCAAGAGAGCTCACAAAATCAGATTCTAAATCTGAATTTAAAATATTGTCATTTTCACCAACTAAATATAGTACGGGAACCTCTATAGTTTCTAAAGTCGTTGTATAGTCTTTTCTTATTACTTCCATGAAAATTGGATCATTCAAAAAGCCTTTTACAAATTGAATATATCTGCTATCAAAACCCTCATTCTTAATTAATTCTTTTGCTTTCTTTTTTATAATTTTTGGGTCATGGTTATTGGCAAATACTTCAAATATTTCTTTGAATAAATTCAAAGTTTCTTCTTTAGATTTTCCCTTATCTAAAATATCCGGGTTTTTATCAATATCTCTCTCTATTCCCTTTATTACATAACCTCCATTTTTAATTACTGGAGTGCCAACAAGTATTAGAAAGTTTGGTTTGACATCATTTTCTACAAGCTCAATACTGGCCATTCCTCCACGGCTATGACCGAAAATACCAATGGTTTGATTTGGAAATTTATCGGAGAGTTTTTTCATCAAATAGCCTAGATCTTGAGATAGTTTATTTGATGAGTCTGTATAATTTCCTTTTGATTTGCCAATACCACGTTCATCAAAACGATAGACAGCAATATTATTTTCTAGAAATTTTTCAGCTATTATGAAGTGTGAATGTCGAGTATCTTTTGTGCTTCCTGGAACAATTATTATAATCTCATTAAAGTTTTGTTTCGGAGTAATTAATGTTCCTGATAATTCTATTTCTGCTTTTTCATTCTCAAAAACTATCTCATGAAAATTGAAATTCGCCTTATTTTCTATCTCTCTTTCATATTTAAAAATACTCTGAGAATTAATAATCTGAAAACTTAGAAATAATATTGCAACAAAAATCTTCTTCATAATTGTGGGCAACTCGTTATATCAAGTACAATATACATTATTATAATTATGATTTTCGGGATAAACGCAGTTTTACTGTAAATCTAATATAATTTCCGATCTATATATTTTTTGAGTTT
This sequence comes from Autumnicola patrickiae, assembly GCF_031846525.1. NCBI lineage: Bacteria > Pseudomonadati > Bacteroidota > Flavobacteriia > Flavobacteriales > Flavobacteriaceae > Autumnicola > Autumnicola patrickiae. The sequence continues at coordinate 35,818 of NZ_JAVRHM010000028.1, read as the reverse complement.
GTAAATATCTAGCCTCCTTCTTCCGGCATATTAAAACGTTCCCATTTAAACTAAATTCAAAAAATCTCGCCCTTTTATAAGAATCTTATCGCGTTCTCTATCAACTCGCGTTAAAGTTTGAGCGGTTTGTTTCAGGCTTTCCCTTTCATAATAAATTTCTCAAAAATTAATCATCAAGTGGTCATCATCAATCAAATCTGCTTTGGCAGATCAAAAAACGAACATTATGAAAAAAACAATTTATTCATCAGTCCTTTTGACACTGGTTTCTTATCCGCTCTTTGCACAAATTGGCGGCATTGAAAATTCAGTTGCAGACATAGCCGATACTATTCGGGCTATTTTCCCCATCATTCTCGGGGTTATTTTTCTCGTGGGATTCCTCTTTAATGCAGGTCACTTCTTTGGTGAGAATGCAGATCTCAAAAAAGGAATTACCCGGGTGCTGGTCTTTACGCTTATTGCAGGAGCGGTTGTAGGAATATTTACCTACCTGATTGGAATAGTAGTGTAATGAAAAGTTTCGAAGTATATAGAAACATTAGGAAAAGAGCGATGATCTGGGGATTGCCTGTCTCGCTCTTTGCCCTTATGATAATAGCCGTGGTAGGATCACTGCTGGTAATCATATTTTCCTTCAGTCTCGGAGCGGTAATTTGCGTGTTTATATTCAACTGTACACTCTATATCGGCTTAACCAGGCTAACCAGTAATCCACAGGTTTTCCAGGTTTCAAGAGTCTTTCCTGAAACTATTTCTTCTAAACGATTAAGCAACTTTCATTATGAGCAAGATTAATCTTTCTTCTACACCACCCATCGCCGATATACGTAGAAATATGGTTTTTGCTGCCAATGGGAATGTAGTATTGGCGTTTGAGACGGTACTTCCAGAGATCTATAGTTTATCAGAAAATGATTATGAAGAAATTCATAGTGCCTGGTTTCAATCCTTAAAATCGCTACCCACGGGAACAGTGGTTCATAAACAGGATGTTTATTTAAAAAGGAACTATTCGGCAGAGAAATTACCAAACCATACATTTTTGGAAAAAGCTACTCATTCTTATTTCAAAAACAGGGAACATTTAGAACATCGTAGTTATCTCTTCTTTATTCATACAAAGAACAAATCTTTCAACCATCTCAAATATGTAAATCCCTTTAAAAAAGTTAGCAGGAATATGCCGGTAGACCTGGATGATAACTTAAAGAGATTTGAGAATTCAGTAAATGATGCGGTTTCTTTCTTAAACAATAGCCGAAAGCTGGAACTTATTCCTCTTGCTGAGAACGAAATTAATAGTCTCTCCACTAAATATTTTAATGGTTTGCAGGAAGGATTTGATACCAATATTTTACTGGATAAAAATAACATCAGTATAGGTGACAATCATTTTGACGTGCTGGCGGTAAACAGTGAGTTGTGCTTTGGAGAAAGTGTTCAAAGTAGCAAAACCAACGATAAGTTTACCTCAGACGATTTTGTGTTTCATCAGGGTTTTATTGACGGACTGGGACTTAATTTAAAGGAAAACCATATTGTAAACCAGGTCATCTACCTCGATGATCGCCAAAAATGGAGAAAACTACTTGATGCAAAAGTAGAAGAACTCAATAAGAGCTCAAATTTTGGTTCACAGAACAAAGTGGTATTGAAGAAAATCCAGCATATTCTGGACCAGATAAATAACGATGACACCTCCAGAATTATCCGTGGGCATTTAAATGTGATTTATTGGGATAAAGACCGAACTAATCTTTCTTCGATTAATGCCAGGATAAAAACTGAATTTAAACTCCTGGACATAGTTCCTTATTATCCAAAAGGGGAGGAGCGCAAGAATTATTTTCTGAATAGCTACTTCTGTTTTTCTTCAAATTTCTCTAATGAGGATCTTTATGTAACCGATCTAAAGCACGCTCTATGCCTGTTTATTAATAACAGCAATTATAAATCGGATACTAAAGGAATAATTTTTAATGACAGGGAATATAACATCCCGGTTTTAAAAGATGTTTGGGATGAAAGCAAGAAAAGAATAAAGGCCAGGAATTTTGCCATCTTCGCCCCTACAGGAGAAGGTAAATCTTTTCTGGCCAACAATATCCTACGTCAATACTTTGAAAGTGGTGTTCGCCTGGTAATCATTGATCTTGGGGGATCTTATACCAAGTTTGCAAAGCTTTATCCTAATGATTATACTATCCTGCGCTATGAGAGCGGGAAGAGCCTCGGAATTAATCCTTTCTATATAAGCAGTCCTGATGATCTCACGGCTGATAGGCTTGAGGACCTTTCAGAGTTTCTGTTCGAGTTATTTGCTTCGGATTTCAAGGTTACTAAAGCCCAATCTGTTTCCATCAAAAAAATTCTTCTTGATTACTATGAGAATTTTAATGGGAAGTACTCACTCCAAAGCTTCTATCAATATATCGAGCGGCATAGGGTAGATCTCTTGGATGATCTTAAGATCCACCCTGATTACTTCAACATCAATAATTTCCTTCACATTATGTCTGAATATGTGGAAGATGGAATCTACAGTTTTCTATTTGAAGTTGGAGAAGACCAGACTTATAAGATTGAAGATAAGCGCTTAATAGTATTTGAATTAGATGAAGTAAAGGATAATAAGGAGATTCTTTCGGTTATGCTGAAGCTTATCAAATCTGCCATCCAAAGAACCATCTGGAAAAACAGGGCAGAGAAGGGAATTATCTTATTTGATGAGTTTGCCAAGCAGCTAAAGTTTGAAAATGTACTGGAGAGTGTGGAGTTTTATTACCAGGCCATCCGGAAACAGAATGGTGCTATTGGAATAGTTCTTCAGTCTATAAACCAACTTCCAAATAACTCAACTTCTGCAAGCATTCTGGAAAACACACAGGTGATCTACAGCCTGCGAAATGAAAAAGGCTATGAGGAGCTTCAAAAGAGATTAAACCTCTCCCGTCACGATTTAAACCAGCTAAAATCAATTAAAAACAACTTCATAGGGGAAAGAAAGTACACCGAGATCTTTATCAAGATCGGGAAAGAGAGTAATGTTTTTCGGCTGGAAGTCCCCAAAGAAGTGTACGCGGCATATCTCACAGACGGAGCAGAGAACGATCTTATTATGCAGCTCTATGAAAAGCATGGAAATATGGAAAATGCAATTCAGGAATTCACCTCTAAAACATAAAATTATGAAACAGCAGATTACAACACTAATGCTGATGGGCTTTTTAGTTTTAACAGTACACACTCCAGCTATGAGCCAGGGGATGCCGGTGTATGACAACACTAATTTTATAAGCCTCGCCAAATCCTTAATTGAATCTGCAAAGCAAACTACGCAGCTACTAAAAACCGTAGAATTTCTCAAAACCCAAAAAGAGAATATCGAAAAGGTAAATAATGTGGTAAGGCAGCTTAAGGCGGTAAGGGAACTGACTCGGAATAATCAGATCCTTTTTGAAACGGTGCGGGATGACCTTCGAGATATCCTTAATTCCCCCTATGTAAAGCCTGAAGAAATTGCTCGAATCTCTGATTCTTTTAATGCCATAATGGAAAACTCCCTGGAAGATCTTGACTTTATCGATAAGATTTTGACCAGTGACTATTTTAAAATGAGTGATGCAGAGAGGGCACAAGTACTTAGAGAAAGAGAGCTACAATCTAAAGAAATGGTTGCAGAGATCAGGCTAAAAACGAAACGTTATAACGACATCATTTCTTTCAGGGAGATGCAGGATAAGATCAATAACAGAACTATAAATTACTAAAAATGACAGGGGGCATATTTTTAGGAATTGGTTTGGAATATGTAGACGCAGTTTTCCAAACAATTAAAAGTAGTGACTTTTCCCAATATACAATCGCGGGAATGAAGTCACTGGCTGTGATGTTCTTTCTGGTAAATATTCTGAAAAAATACAATGAAGGGATAGCTGATAATGATGGATATACCTGGGGCTTGAGCCCCGGAGAACTGGCAAAGAATTTTGCTATTGTACTTCTCGTTATTTTCTCCACCCAAATTTTAAATGTTTTCGATGGAATCCTGGTAAGTATTGAAACTGAATATGCTGATACCGCACCTGCACTTATTCCGCTTCAACTTCAGGATATAGATATTGAACAGGAAGTTGGTGCGCTTGAAGTTGCTAAAAAAGCAATGGCTTTACTTTATGAAGCTTTGGTAACACCGCTTTACCCGGTAAAAGTAATTTCCTTTGTGGTAGGCCTGTTCTTGTGGGTAATAGATTTGTTTATCTACCCACTATTTCTGGCAGAGCGTTTTTTCCTTTTAGGTATTATGCAGGCCTTCTTTCCCCTGGTAATTAGCCTTGCAGTATTTGAAAAGTTCAGGGGAATGGCCTATAACTTTTTTAGGTTATATGCTGCAGTTTATATGTTGGTGCCGGCTTTCTTTCTGGTGAATGTATTCGTCAATAATTTATACGCTGAGATCAATACCAATTTCTGGTCGAATCTGCTGGGTTCATCTACAGACAATAATATTATTCGAATTATAGTCGAGGCAGGATCTATCGCATTTATCGTATTTCTAAAGTTTAAGCTCTACACCCGCGCTACCTCTTTCACAATAAGACTTTTTACTGGATAGAGAAGAGGTAATCATCGGTTACTCCAAGAGTAATTTTTATTTGTATCACACCAAAAATTAAAAAAATGAAAACACCTTATAGAAGTATTTACTCGGTTTTAAAAATAAACCGATTTATAGTCCTCACTGCTGTAATTGGGGCAGTAATTTCCAGCCTATATTTTGGATGGATGGTTTTTGATATACATCGCTCCGCTTTGAATAATGCTTTTGCGATAAATACAGATGGAAGTGTAATTCCGCTAAAATGGGTTACTCAAAAAGAAAACCTGGAGGTGGAAGCTCTTTCCCATCTGGATCTCTTTCATACCTATTTCTACAATATCGATGCTACTAATTATGAGCGTAACCTTGAAAAAGCACTCTGGCTAGGAAACAGTTCTGTAGATAATGTTTATCGGCAAAAGAAGGCCGATGGAGTTTATAACAGGTTGCTACAGTATTCTCTCGTGCAGAAAGTTATAAGTATTAAGTCAGAAGTAAATATTGAAATGGAACCATACACTTTTAAGACTAGGACGGTCTTTGAAATTAACCGTGGAAAAATAGTAGACCGGTATGAACTTATTTCATCTGGGAACTTAATAAACGTAGACCGAAACTTTCCAAACAATACCCACGGCTTGTTGATTACCAATTATTTTGAAAACACCTTAAAAAAAATGAACGATGAAAATTGATAAGAAAAAAATTGTCTTTGGCGCTGTGCTGGCCACAATTGTATTATTTATAGTAGCCTACAGCGTGCTGATCTTTGGGGGTAACAGTGAAGAACCCTCTGAGCTAAAAAACACACTGGTACCCGAACTCCAGCAAGAGCAGGAAGATTTTAAATCTAAGCTTGATGCGGTAAATGCTTTAAAGGAAGTAAGGGAAACTACAACCCCGAGCATTTATGACGAAAAATACCTGGATTCTATGGGGTATTATGATACTGATTTTCCGCAACGGGAAAAGGGAAGAATCTTAGATAGCATTTATGAATACAACACTAACTATGAAGATTATGGCTTTGAAAATGAATATAATCAGGAAGAATGGGAAACAGAATTTGAAGCGCATACTCAGGCGATACCAGATGCGTCGCAAGCTTCTCCAAAACCACAGGAAATGGGGTTAGCGCATCAATTATTTTATGCAACTGCCCCAGAAATTGAAATTATTAAACCAATTGCTAATAATTCTGCTGCTGATATTTTGGTAGAAGTAGATGGAGACCAGGTTGTTCAGGCCGGTTACCGGTTAAAGATGAGATTGAAAGAGAGCGCTATGGTCAATAATATCCAGTTTCCTCCAAATACACCTGTTTATGGATTCATCAGTTTTCAACCGAACAGGGCTTTGATCGAAATTGAACACATAGCGCATTATCCCGTAAAGTTAAAAGCGTATGATCTTCAGGATGGTAGTGAAGGGATCTATGTTGAGAATAATATTCGTGCCGATGCCAGTAAGGAAGTGATAGGTGATATTATCCAGGATATAAATGTTGCAGGAGTGCCACAGGTGGGAGGGCTTAAGCAATTATTTCAGCGAAACAATAAGAATATTAAGGTGCAGGTCACCAATAATTATAAACTCATTTTAAAAAGAAACTAAAAGCAAAAGAAATTATGAAAAAGCAGATTTGGATTTTCGTATTTGTAATGGCCGCTTTTGTAAAAGGAATGGCCCAGGAAAACACCATAGATTTAGATACCATCTATGCCAACGATAGAATGAATGTAGCCCTGATTTTCCCGGAACCAATTCGGCAGGGGATAACAGGTTCAAAGGATTTTGTATTCACCTACAACAGAGAAAAAGAACAACACCTGGGATTGCTGCAGGCTGTTCCTGGAGAGGTAAGTAATTTGCTGGTTATCAGTATAACGGGTTCAATTTTTTCGTATATTGTGAAGTACTCCGAAGAGCTGGAAACGCTAAATTATTTTATAGCAGAAACCGGTAAAATCGGGAATGAGATTCCAGAGCTTTCTGAAAAACTCATAGAAGACCAGGCATTGTTTTCAGACTCTAAAGCTGAAAAAGAAGTAGCAGATAAAGAAACCTATTATCAGAATTTTAGTTCACATTTATTAAGAAGTAAACAAAGAATTGGCAAGCTAAGAAAGCGCAAAGATGGATTGGAGTTAAAAGTTCAAAATATAGTGTTCCATAATTCGGAATTGTATTTTGTACTGGAAATTAATAATAATTCTTCCATAGATTATGAACCTGCTTTTTTGAATGTTTCTGTGGAAACAAGAAAACAGGGAAGGAAGAAGTCAATCCAGAAATTGCCTGTTTCTACAGTATATAAACATCTGGTACCGGAGATAATTCCTCAGAAAAAGACCAGTCGATTTGTTTATGTGGTACCTAAATTTTCCATTGCGGAAGATAAGATTGTGGTAGTAGACCTAAAAGAGCAGCAAGGAGAACGTGATATAAAACTTAAAATAAAAAAGCGATTTATAAATAACCCTAATTGAGATAACTATGAAAAGAATCTTGTTAATGGCAGTTTTAGTCATCTTTATTGCCTGTTCCGGAGCGGAGAAATCCCCTACCGAAACCGCTAAAATAGTGGTGGAAAGTTTTTATGAAAAGGATCTTCCAACCTTGAAAGAATATACCACAGAAGAAAGCTATCAGGCATTTATGAATATCCAGGATATGTTCCAAGCGGCTGAGGACGAAAATTCTAATTTCAATATACTTCAGGAAACCGAAAACGGAGATATAGCCTGGGTAAAGTTTAAAACAAATTACGAGGAAAATCCTGAAACCTTTAAATTAATTAAGGAAAATGGAAGCTGGAAGGTAACAGAAATTGGAATGGGGGAGAAGGCGCCTTTTTGAAATAAATAAAGATTTCTAATATATATTCTTTTGTGAATCAATGCTAAGATTTGTTAAAAGAAAATCTTGTTTTGAATCATTATTGTGATCGAAGAATATAAATGATTGATGTTTAGGTTTGTTCAGGGAATACTATTGTGTAAGGTGTAAGACCACCTGTCAGAAATATTTTTCAAAATAAAAAAAAATAAAAAAAGAAAGCTGTTCTCCCAAACTGCATAGCCAGCTTGTAAGATTTCTGGCGGAAATACTATCCTCCTGTTTTGGATATGAAGATTGGCAAACGCAAGTTTGCTGATCGAGATTTCAGCTGAGACCCAAATGACCAGAGCTTGACCTGCACCCGCGGAATATTTTATTTACCTGTTTTGCAGTTTTTTTGTTGCCGAACTAATTTAATGGGGCGTGGTTCTTTCGCCCCTAGTCTGGAAGCTCCTTTTTACTCTAATTCTTAGGGAGTTTAATCTATGAAATGGCCACGGCTGTTTTAGAAAGCAGAAGCGCCCGGTAAGCGACACCTTTGCAAAGCGAAAACAAAGTAAGAAGAACGGTTCTTGTGCAAAGCTTTGGCAACCGTGCACCGAATTACCTGCTGTTGTTTAGCAGGTAATTGTTTTGAAACCCAATGGTTCTATACTCCAAGTGTATGGCTTCATCAGTATTTTGACGAAGCCACCTACTGGATTAAACAAAGATTTATTACTGTTTATAATATTCCGTTGACCAAATATTTTCACATATTCTTTGAACTAAGGAGTTTCTCTCCACGATATCTTTCTTTTTAAAATCTTCATGTGGTTGGAAGCCCAACTGTTGTGCTACTGGTGATTTTAAAAAATTAGGGTTCTTTTGATAATATTTGGGATGAAGAGTCTGTGCAAAGGTGTTTTCCTTTAAATAATGCTCAATTTTATCTGAATATTTATCACTATTAAAGGATTGATTTGTGCCATGAGGTAGGAGAATTAATGCTCCAATAGAATTGCGCCAAACCTGAAAGTCATTAATTTGATCAAATTCATCGAGGTGCTCTTGAAACTTATCTGCCCAAATATGTTCTATTTCAAATTGTCTGCCTTTGGGATGGTGGTAATTTACAAAGGTGGTGTCTTTTCCTACTAATTGATCTACATAGCTTGATATTCTTGAAAGGAAATGTTTTACAAACTTTCTATTCATACCATGAAGGCGAAAATGCTGAACTCCTTCCCATTGCTGTGGAATTTGGTCAATCTCCTTTTTTAGGTTGGAATTCAATTCGGGGAAACCATTATTCCTAATCAGTTTAATAATATTGAACATGGTGTATTTAATTGCAGTTTGACCAAACTTTTTGTAGTTGACACTTCGCCTTACCGTAAAAGTTTCAATGAATCTAGCTACTGCATCAAGTTTATTTTGAATTAGACTTTCTTCATCCTTTGTACTGATTGAAGATAATAACATTGGTTCTTGTAAGGACTCTGCAAAGCCCCATGATTGAATATAAATCAGATGTGGCAGGTTTGAATCAAAAGTTTGCCTTGCTTTCCATGATTTGAGATACCATTTAACGAAAAATGGGAAGTCATTTTTAAAAAAATCGTAGAAGTCATCAGGCGTATTTAATTTGAAAAGTAAATTATGATTGTCTTTAAACCAATTATGAAACCTTGAACCAATTAATTCAAAGTCTTGATTCTCTGACCCTGCTTTACCTGGTCTTATTGAAACAGCATATTTTCCTCTAAACCAAGCGTGGAAGAAGCTTTGGTCAGCATTTTTAGAAAAATCATGAAGCTTAATCATTTGGTTTTTCCAAATTTCATTTATCTCGTTGCGTTTCTTTCTGTCAGATATTTTTGAAAGAACGTATCCTTTAAGCATTTCTGTAGGGGTTAGATTTAACCCACGGTCATTCATAGTTTCAAAGATGGTATATGCATTTTCGTCTGAATACGCCGTGATCTCAACTATAACAACATTTTCAATTAACCAATCAATAAAAAATGGCAAGGCTAAATCGTCTATCTCTTCGGGGAAAGAATCATGTATATCCTGATATCTTTCAACCATATTGATTACCGTTTCATCATCATTTTCTGATGGTGTATAATTACCTTCTTCAAAAAGTGCTTTAAGACATTCCTCTCTGTTTTCGTCAGTCATGTTGAAAGACTTAACCCGATGCTTAACAGAAAATATTAATTCTGAAATTGCAACCCTTTCTTCCTCAGCAAAACTTTTTTGTTGGTGGTTTAAATATATGAGGAGCAAGGTTATTGAAGTAATTCTCTGTTGGCCATCAATAATTGATTTCTTTGCAGTTTCAGGGTTTACGCTGAAAACAACAGGACCTAAATAATAGTTTTGATAATTAGCTACTTCCTGAGGTTTATCGCCTTCTTTGTAAGACTTAAGAAAGGTATTTGTCAAATCCTCAATCAAAGTTTTAATATGCTTTTCTTCCCATCGATACTCTCTTTGGAAATAGTCAATATAAAATTTCTGGTCTTTTAGCAGCTTATTAATACTTGTATCAGTAGCTTCAATTTTATTCTTTAATTGTTGACTCATTATTCAATTTTGGATTTATGATCGGTTTTCTGCAATAATTAAATTTGGTTATTCACAATAAATATAAAAGTATTTCAGGTATAATATAAAAATTGTCTCTCTGGTGTTTTATTGGGATTCAGGCAACGGCGGGGCGAAGCAAGAGAGCCGTCTCGCCGTTGTTTATTACTTTCTTGATGGAAAATTGGCCCATACATACTGCTATAATCAATAAATGAGGAACTTATTTTCCGGTTAGGGATTATATAATCTTTCCTGTGAGTTTCTCACCGATAGTTAAATCGCCTGTAAGTTGTTTTTGATTCTTCGATTTTAACTTATGAAAATTTGGAGTGTATTCAGTGTGCCCAAAAACATCCATTGTTGAATCAATATTTTCAAAATAAGGTAGATCAATACTTTGTAAACCTATTGGATAACGATCAATCATTGCTGCCGAATAGCATATTTTTAATATAGAATCATTTCCTGAGTAATAATTATAAACTTTATCCTTTACAGTACTTTCAGTTTTATTCCATTTTGCTTTTCTGCTATTAACTGCCCCTCCTAAGAGATGTACTTCTTTAATACAGGTTTCTTCCCCTGATCTTTTAATATGTTCCAAACAATTGAATATAACTCTAGCACCTAATGAATGGCCAATTAAAATAAATTCCTTGTCGGGACAGGCTAAAAATGTGTTTGCTAATTTTTTGCCGGCCTGTTTTGAATTTCTAACAGCTGAATGCCACCAGTTATTTATTAGTATTAAAGGAATACTTAAGTAGGGAGAAAAACTTAAAGGTAAAACTCCTGCAGTCATTCCTCTTGTGAAATATGAGGTCGCTTTTATTTCAAGAATTTTATTAAAAACTTTTTGCGCTTTATCGGGAACTTTTTCGCAATTCCATTCTACATGAAACCATTCCCGATCGGGGTAAATCTTTGTTATACTGGATTCCCATTTTTTGAAATTCTCACCATCTTCGGTAAGGAATCCGCTTATTGTAATTACCGCCGGATATTTTCCTTCATGGTGTTTGGTGATTTTGAATTTATCAGTGGAACTTTTCAAAAACATTCTTTCCAGTATGAATCTGGAATCCGGATCCTGAGTGATTTTTTCAAATTCGGAAATACAATTGATCTTCATGATATATGATTTAATGCTGTCAAAAATTGATTTACAGGTTAATGTCGAATGGAGGTTGCGGAAGTAGGGATGCGAACTTGTTAGTTTAAGCCCTGATTACTCAAAACTTGGACTACAATCCAGGTTTACATGATAGGGCTGAATGTAATTCCAGAAGGCTTTACCGGCACTATCTAAATAATCCATAGAATAATTAAACTTAGTCCTGGATCCTACCTGGTAGATGTATTCGGAACATCCATAAGAGTATTGTTCTTTAAAACATACAATAGCAAAATAATGAGTATTATAATCTACCCTTACAGTATAGAAAGTGACTTTAGCAATTGCATCACTTAAGGGACTTGAATAGGTAGTTCCATAACTTTCAGATTTCACAAAGTCGATTAATTCTTCACAGGACTGAGACTGAGATTTAAAGCTTAAAAGGGCAAATAATAAAAGTAGTATTGATTTTTTCATAATTCCGGGGGTGTATAGATAATTAAAGTAAAACCCGGATGAGCCTTATTAAGTCCACCCGGTTAATAATTTACCCTTCATTAAAGAATTCGTGAATATCTATGATACTTCCCCGACTTATCTGAACAAGATCCCGGGTTTCCTTAAGAAAAATTCCAAGGGATTTTTCATTATAGATTATTTTCATTTCGGGAGAGTAATCGGTTACCAAGTACATATCTCCATCCAGTTTATAAAATGGGATATCTTCGCCCTTTCTGGTTTTCACCCCTTTATTCACAATTTTTCCATCTCTCAAAGTTTCCTCTATAAGACTCTCATTAGACTTATCGGAAGAAACTTTGGCATAAGCGATCATCATATTCATCCACTCGTCTGCATCAATCAGATGCCACTTAACCTTTGTGAAGTCAATCCCATATTCACTAATCCAGCCATGGCTGGTAAAACCGAAAAGGATTTGTTTTTTCCCATTCAAGGCAGGTTTGTCAGCAGGTTCAAACTCTTGAATTTTAAAGGTCATCACGGTAGCTGCGGATATATCTTTTAATTTTTTACCATCAAAATCCAGGGTTTTTAGAGAAAAACTTTCAAGGTTTGGTTGGTGTTCTAATATCCATTGGGTTGCAGTAAGTTCAGCCTGTTCTTTCATTTGTTCTACTGCCGCTACCCCGGCACCAATAGCAATTAAACCTCCTGCAATTGCGGCAATGGCTTCGCCTTCGTTCTGGGAGTTCATGTTTTTTGGAATAATCGATAATACGATTAGGCATACAAGCGTAATTCTTTTCATCTTTTAAAAATTTGAAAAATTAATATTGATTTAAAAAGTGAAGGTAGGGCAGCACTAATCGTTGAACAATATATAAAATTTTTAAGATAGTTTTAAGAAAAAGTTTTGGAGGTTTTTTGTCGGGGTCTTTGCGGTGAGTAAGAGCTTTGGGGGTGGGTTGAGATCCCCGCCTTCACGGGAATGACATTAATAAATTGAGTGAATTCGGGATAAACTGTGGGGATGACTGCGGTGTTTCATCTTGAATCTGAATTGAGTTCAGAAAGACTTCTTCCAGTTTGAGGATTTTAGGATCCGGATTTCCTTTTGAAGAATACCTATTCAGTTTTTAAGAAAAAATTAGTACTTTTATAGGGATACCCTACACTATTCTTTAAAAATTTTATCATATGAGAAATACACTATTGTTTTTTACAATGGTTTTTTTTCTGGTTTCCTGTGAAAAAAAACCGCCGTCTCCTGATGAATTATATGAAAAATACAGAGGGAGTGTAGTTTTAATTAAGAATGAATATTACCATAAAGCCATTCTTGATAATGATTTGGAATTTTACTTCACGGAAGGCCCAGAGGGGATTGAACTTTTTATGGACGAAGAGGAAGCCAGGGATAATTCAATGATCGCCTATGGCTCGGGATTTTTTATCGATTCCGAAGGGAAGATTGCTACAAACAGACATGTAGTCTATCCGGAAGGAGATTTTCGGGTTTTCCAACTTATTGATGATTATATCGTCAATCTTAAAAATGAGATGAAAGCTGACTATTCATCAAATACGGAGCGAATGGAAAAACTTTCCAGCTATTACAATGAATTTTTTGATTACCTGGATTATGGTGAACGCAGTGAATTAGAGGAAGAATACGAGAAATTAAAGGAAGAAAATAAAGTGATAGAAGAGGTTTTTCCAAAACTTGAATTTAATGAAAGAGCTTCTAAAATTGAACTTGTTCAGGTGGACCTCGCAATTGCCTATGACAATACCTTTGTTGAGAATGATGATGATTATATAAGTTGTGTGCCGATCAGAAAATCGGAAAGGGAAGAAATAGACCTTGCTATTATCCAATTGAAGAATAAACGAACGCCTGCAGAAATCACCAGTTTTTTTAAACTTCCGTCACCGGAGGAGCTACCGCAGGTAAAAATGAGCGAGGATATTTATATGATAGGATATAATCAGGGGGTGAATCTTGCTCAAACCAAGGAGGGGGTTAAATCGCAATTCACAACAGGTAATGTTAGCCAGGATCCGGATTCAGATAGGATTTTATATTCTATTCCAACTCTCGGAGGTTCAAGCGGTAGCCCCATTTTTAACTCCTGGGGGGATTTGATTGCGGTAAACTTTGCTAAGACAAGAGATTATCAAGGATTTAGTTTTGGAGTACCGGTAAAAAACCTGGTACAACTTTACAGGGATATACCGCTAACGGAAGCCGAAACCAGGTTAGCTTCAACTCCAGGTGAATCTGAGAGCATTCCTACCGCTTCTACTAAGGCTGAAGTAGAAGAAAAAATAGATTATTCAAGTAAAATAAGAGGTTTGCTCGATGCCGAGGAACGAAGAAATTTTGAGGAAATCAGCTCATATTTCAGTCCTAATATGAAAAGGTACTGGAATGTATCTTATCCCACCAAAGAGGAACTATACAAGCAGTATACCGATTCCTGGGATATTATTCTGAGTGCTTCCAACCGGATACTTGAAATTGAGAGATTGAATAAGTTCAATTATATTCTTCATACAGATTATAATTATACGCTTCGCGAAAGCAAGAATCAAAAATCAACTCGTAGCGAGGTGCGGTATAAGTTTAATGAGAAAGGAAAAATTGTCGAAATATATGGGATTTAATAATCTTTCACCAAATAAGACCAGAAATTATGGATAAGGACTTGTGGGAAGAATTATGTTTTATTTTAACTGAAACAATTCCTTCCAATGTTTCTGAACAGATTTACGAAAACAAGGTTATAAGAGTCTTTGAGAAATTAGGGTGGAGCCAGTATAAAAAAGAACTTTCTGTTAGGGAATCTATTCAATTTGGGGCTGCCAATCGTATGTGCCCGGATATCATAATTCGGAATGGTAATGCTGAACCGGTATGTGTTATTGAAATAAAGAAACCCACTGCAGATTTAAATTTTTCGGGCCATAGAAGTCAGCTTGCATCGTATATGAGGATGCTCCGGACTCCTGTAGGAATTCTTGTAGGGGATAAGTTTAAAATATATACAGAAATGCCAGAATCATCGGTGAATGAAATCTACCTTGTTGAAGAAGTTCCACTAAGAAAATCCTCTGAAAAAGGAGAAGACTTTGTTCGGACTTTTAAAAAATCTGAAAATATTCGGGAGTCCGTTAATTCCTATATTCAGAAGGGCTTAAATAAATTAGAAAAAGAGCAAAAGAAAAAAGCAATTGAAAACAGGATAAATGATCCCGGTTTCAAGGATGAAATTTCAGATTGGGTAAGAGAAAAACTCAGTGAATTTTATGATCCCGTGGTGGTAGCAAAGGTCTTGGAGGAGTATGAGTTTGAGATTAATTCCAAGGGAAGCTCTTTCCAGGATTTTGAAAGTTCTCATTCAACAGTGATACATACTTCCCGGAACAGTGCCGATAACCTGGATTCAAAAAGAACGAAAGACGGACTTAAAATCGGGGAATATGTACAAAAGAGTTTTAGAGAGTTATTCGCCGAAAATAAGCTAAACCCTAATGATATTCAGTCTTTGCAAAGTCCCGATTATTCCAAAAGGGTCTTTAATGCCGGGTACCCTGTTTTAAGAAATATTACCCAGGGCCGCGCTGATCACAAAGGCTATAACAGATATTACAAGGATGTTTATGGCGGGAAGTACTACCTGAGTGCACAATGGAATGTTTCGCACTGGGATGCTTTTGAGGCCTGGTTAAAGGAGATTAAGCGCAGGGGTTTGCCTTAATGATTTCGGCACGGCATTAAAATTTTTAGATATTTTCTATTATCCATTCCCAAAACGTACTTACATAGTGAAATTTATATTCAATAATTCCAAGTAAAGCAACTGCTAATGTTAGAAAATAACCGAGGGTCTGAAAAATTTTATTCCAGTTGATTTTTCTTTTAGGCTTATTTGGTTTTTCAATTTTTGGAGTTTGTTGAGGTATCTTTTCCTTCTTTAGGTTTAAAGGCTTATTTGAAGTTACTTTATACTTTCTTTTATCATATTCATAAACAAAACCCTTGTCTTCTAAATCTCTTAATACTCCAAGCTCTAAGGCTGTGGTTTCTTTAGTTAGAACAAATTCCCGATTTTTTATTTCTGTATAAACCTTTTCTTCTACCCAATTTTTAAGACCTTTTTTATTTGCATCCAGGCCATCTATTGTTAAACTTACTTTTGATTCATTATTTACACTTCTGGTCTCAATGAGCTTTAATTTTTTTAAATTTTCATAGGCCGGCTTAAATTCCCCTGTAAAAGGTAAATCCCCTCTAAAGATCATAAAGTCAGTTTCACCTCTTTTCAGAAGTCTTTTCAGAATTTTTTCCTCCATAAAATACTATTCAAAAACCTCCCAATTGTTGAGGTAATTTTTTGGGTCGTCTATTTCAATTCGGAATGGTCGCAACCCGCATACTTTTATATTGCCTTACAGGTTGGAATGCAATTTCTTTCAAAATCAGATTTTCCTTTTAATTTATTTTATCGGCAATTCTTTGAAAGTACTCATTTCTTTCCTCAGCAGTGAATCTGAAATTGCTAAGCTGCCGAGTATTTATCAAGGTGCGTTTTTTATTCTGACTGTAATAAACTTCTAAACGTTTATAAGGTTTGGAGGCTGAATCATTTACGGAATGGTGAACCTCAAATAATTCATTAATTTCCTTTTTTCTAAGATAAGATCCTGTTGCTAATATTACAGTGGAAAAAGACTTATAGAATTCGTGTGTTATTATGGAATTTCTCTCTTCAGAGTTTAAATAGCCTTTTTGTCTTTTGGAAACCGCCGTGTTTATCTCCGTGATGAAACAATGCTCGAAGAATTCCAGATTTTTTTCAAATTTTTGCCCAGTGCTTTTTTGAATAATATCCTCATAGGATTTCCAGGTACCTTTAGCTTTTCCTGTATAGGGTCTTCGGGGATTTTTAAAACCATTTTTGCCACTGAAGGAATAATCAGGATCCGTAATTTTTTCTTCAATTATATGATTCCAATGTTCTGTATTCCTAAAAGATTCCATTTCCAGGGCTTCAGGTTTTTTTATTGGATCAATTGCCATTTCCTGCCCAATTATTAAAATATCAGCATTGGGATTCCCAAAGCCCAGGTAATAAGGATTGGGTTCAGGCTTACTATTAATGGCAAATTTTTCCTGCCATTTTAAATTCGCAAAACGGTTTAAGTCAATAAATTCTTCTCTGAACATTTGTTGGTTGATTAGGTGCTTCAATTAATTTTGCGGCTGTTGTTTTAATTAGGCTAAAAAATTATGATAAGCGGGATTTTCCCTGGATATTCCATTCAGGTCTTAAACGAGAAATCAATTCTAATTCTATGGTAGTTCTAAGGTTATCCGGTTCTACTGTCACTGCTTTGAAGGTTATTTCTTTTTCGTTTTCCAATTCAATTTTGACCAGGTGCCATTTGGATACAGTTCCATTCTGAATGTTTCGTTCATTTACTGAATAGGATTTACCAAATAGATGTTGATCGAGTCGGGTTTTTATGCCTTTTGCCTGCCTCTGGCCAATATATTTTAATTCACCATCGGAATAAATGAAATAAATATTTCCTTTTGCTTTAAGCCTATCTTCATTAGTTCTATTTAGAAATGGGGATTTTTCCATTTGCTTTAGGACCTGATTAGTCATTTCATCGATTTGATGCTGGAAGTTCATTGTAAATTATCTCTGAGATTTATCTATAAAAGGTTGCATACCTGTTAGTCTTTACTTGATTTAGCCAGGTTAGTCGTGGTAGGAAAATGAATTTTCTAGATTTTCTGGTCCTAACTATAACTTTTTTGTTGGCATGGTTTTTTTACGTGAACCGATGGGTTATTAAAAACCAGTTGGAGCTAGTTGGAACTTGTTTTTCAAATTTATTGAAACTCCCTCCCTCAGTACCTGAGAGAGCGAGCTTTATTTCGGATCTGATTTTCTGTTAGTAATTTCCAAGTGGATTTACTCCCTGCCTATGAAAAACACTTCCTGTTCTTCGATATCGCATTTCTTTTCCGTCTACACACAACACATAGTTACCGTTACCCTTTTGTTCTGAAGCGCTTGTTATTAAAATATCATCGACAGAGCAGTTATTATCTACCGCTACATGATCTTTTAAATCTTCAAGTGTGGCATCCGATCTTTTTAACCAACCTTTAATTTTTTTATTTCCTTCTGCTTCTTCAAAATCTGCAGGTAGGTTGCAGTCAGGAAAATCAGAATCTGCTGTGGAATTTGCTTTTGGTTCCTGATCTATAAATTCCCATGTTTTATTTTCATTAAGGATAACTCGTCTTCCATCTTCAGTTTTGGCAATTAAGGTTTGGCCAAAGGAAAATGAGGTAAAGAGAAATGCAATTGCGATTAATGTAATTTTTTTCATGATTTGAGTTTATGGAATTAATTATTGGTGAATATCTTCTATCAATATTAAGAATATTTTTCCTACAAAACAGGGGTGATTTTAACATTTTTTTATTAGTGTTAAAATATTTAGCTTTACAGTTGATCTTCGTTTTGTATCCCTACAAGCAAAACGTGTTAACTAACCTACTCCAATATGCTTGTAAACAACCAGGATGTTCTTCTTTTTGAGGAAATTAATAAGTTGCTGAATTCTGAATCCTCAATTTATATAAGTTGCAATTACTTCACAGCTTACGCGCTCTACGATCTTCTGCC
Organism: Autumnicola patrickiae; assembly: GCF_031846525.1. Taxonomy (NCBI): domain Bacteria; kingdom Pseudomonadati; phylum Bacteroidota; class Flavobacteriia; order Flavobacteriales; family Flavobacteriaceae; genus Autumnicola; species Autumnicola patrickiae. Next base: position 17,508 of record NZ_JAVRHM010000028.1, on the reverse strand, counting down.
GCAACTGAAAGAAGCACGGCAGTGTAAAATTCTGCTTAAACTACCTAAGGATGAAACTGAAGATGACTTTATTTTCATCAATAGTCCGGAGGAAAATAGGCTCAACTTAAAGCTGGATAGAAAATATAGAATCCGGCAGGTGTTGGGATTGATTGAAGATAAGATTGAGATTCGGGAAGGCAAAACCGGGAACCAGCATATTTTGATTATTGAGAATACCGATAAGACCGTATGCTTTCAATTAACACCTCTAAACTTTGACAGTGTTAGTTTAGGGAAAATTGCTACTGAAGAATCTGTATTCATCAATGCTTCAGAAGATCAAAATAACCAGTGGCTTAACTTATTTAAAACTAACTGGGAAAACAGCAAAAGGTTTATAAACGATCACATTATTGATAGACTTTCTAAAGGGGTCAACAGCATTAGTGGGGAAGCTCTTTACAAATATTCCATGCGGGAGATCTTCCAGTATTCCACGATTAATGAACGGGCGGATGAAAAGCTGCAGAAGGTAGGTTTTAAAGATTCCAAGGTTTGGAATTTACTTTACAATTTCCAGAAAGATGCGGTTATAGGAGCTATTGAAAAAATTGAAACCTACGGGGGCTGTATTATAGCCGATAGTGTTGGATTAGGGAAAACCTTTGAAGCTTTGGCGGTGATGAAATACTACCAGCTTCGGAATGAGCGAATATTAGTTTTAGCACCAAAGAAATTAAGGGAAAACTGGACCGGATACAAGCAAAACTATAAATGGAACATTCTGGAGGAAGACCGGTTAAATTATAATGTACTTAATCATACTGATCTTTCCCGGGAACGAGGAATGTCTGGAGATATTGACCTGGAATTGATCAACTGGGGAAATTACGATTTGGTCGTAATTGATGAGTCCCACAATTTCCGTAATAATCCTAACCGCAGGGATACCATTACCCGTTATCAAAGGTTGATGGATGATGTTATTAAAAACAACATCAGAACCAAAGTATTAATGCTTTCAGCTACGCCAGTTAATAACAGGATGAACGATTTGAAAAATCAGATCGCTTTCATTACTGAGGGAGATGATGAAGCTTTTCTTTCAGAAGGAATAAATTCTGTTTCCCAGGTGATGAAAGATGCCCAACGGAAATTTACCCAGTGGTTCAGGGATGGGGACCCGGACGATCTTGATGTAAATGATCTAATGTTACACCTTGACGGGGGGTATTTTAAAATTCTGGATATGCTAACTATAGCGCGTTCCCGAAAGCATATTGAGAAGTATTACGATACTACCGATATCGGAAAGTTTCCGGAACGCTTAACTCCAATAACGATTACTCCGGAGATAGATACTCAGAACAAATTCAAGGATATTTCTGAAATCTATGATGAGATCACCACCCTTACCCTGGCTTCCTATACTCCGCTTGCGTATGTTCGATCTGACAAGCGGGAACATTACGAGGAGAAGTATGATATGACTACCAAGTCAGGTAGTATTTTTAAACAGGTTGACAGGGATCAAAGTTTAATTTACCTGATGCGGGTGAACCTTCTCAAACGCCTGGAAAGTTCAATTCATTCGTTTAAGCTAACGGTGGGGAAGCTGCTTTCTCTTATAGAAGATAACCTACGTTTGATTGAGAATCATAAAAGTGGAGCTTTTGAGCTCGATTTGAATATTACCGATATTGACCTGGATGATACCGATCTTGAAGATTACCTGGTTGGGGGGAAAACAAAAGTACTTATCCAGGACATCGATATCATCAAATGGAAACAAGACCTAAAACAGGATAGAGAGGTACTGCAAAGGTTGATGCAAAATATCCAACTTATAGATGTGCCGCGTGATGCGAAACTTAAGACTCTTAAGAATATTTTGGACGAGAAGGTTAGAAAACCTATTAATCCGAATAATAAGAAGATCTTAATTTTCACTGCTTTTTCTGATACCGCCAACTACCTGTATAACAATCTACGGGACTGGCTTTACCAGGAACACAAATTATACAGTGCTTTAGTTACCGGAAGTGGAACCAATACTACCAATATGCCCGGGTGCAGGGCCGAACTGAATACTGTTTTAACCAATTTTTCTCCCCATTCCAAAAAAAGGGAAAATGTCTTTCCAGATGAGAAAAACCAAATAGATATACTATTCTGTACCGATTGTATTTCAGAAGGACAGAATTTACAGGATTGTGATTACCTCATCAACTATGATATTCACTGGAACCCTGTTAGAATTATTCAAAGGTTTGGAAGGATAGATCGAATTGGTTCAACCAACGCCAGAATTCAACTGGTGAACTTCTTCCCAAGTATGGAGCTGGATAGCTTTATTGATCTTGTAGGAAAGGTTCAGGGAAGAATGGTAATGCTGGATGTTTCAGCCACCGGGGAAGACAATATTATTTCCAGAAACAGCAGGGAAATGCAGGACCTTGACTACCGTAAACGACAATTAAAACAACTTCAAAACCAGGTACTGGACCTGGAAGATGTTCAGGGGAATATTTCTATTACCGATATGACCTTTAATGATTTTAAAATTGACCTGGAAAAAAGTACCGATGCAGAACTAGAGGAACTTGAGGAAATTCCACCGGCTTCTTACGCCCTTGTAGCTTCCAACCTGGAACAGGTTAAACCGGGAGTGATTTTCTGCTTAAAGGAAACCGGACCAATGAATAACCTGAGACTAAAAAACAATATTCTTTATCCTTATTTCCTGGTTTATCTGAGCGGAGACGGAAATGAAACGGTTGGGGCATCCCATACAAAAATTGCCCTTGATTATTTCAGAAAGCTTTGTATGGGGAATGATAAAATATTGCCGGGGTTAGTCGAGGAATTTGAGAAAGAGACCGCGAATAATAAGAAAATGAAAGACTACGTAAAGTTACTTCAAACAGCTATTCAAAATGTGGTAGGGGTACAGGAAGAAGTAGGGCTTGACTCACTTGCAAGTCCGGGGGGTACCAGTCTTCTTAGTGATTCTATAAACCAGAATGATAAAATTGAATTGGTAAGTTATTTAATAATCAAGTAGCCTTGGAAATAAACTATAATAAAATACTTCAAATCCCAGAGGCTGCCTTATTACATAAAAAACTGCCAAAGGCGTTTTTCCTAAAGCACTTCAAGCTATCGGCTGCTGAAAAGCGGTTTTTAAATCAGGAGATTGAAGGAATGTTATGGCTCGCCAGTTTAAGACCACAGAATATTAATATTCCGGCAAAGGTTTCAGAAACTAAAAGTTTTGAGGAGGTGCAAATTATTAGTTGTAGCCTTAAATCCTCCCTCCAGGATAATGCTCAAAAAGCCATAGAATTAATCCAGAAGTATTTACCCTACCAGGTATTACTGATCATTGAAGATAAACAGGAGTTTATTTTTAATTCTGCTGAAAAATTAATCAACCAGCGGGAGGTTCAAAAGAGAACCATCCAGAGTTATTTTAGCAGCCCGGCTATTAATAAGCTTTATAAGAATGAAATAACAGAGGCCCTTTTTAAGGCTTTAGCCTTTTCTGAGTTGGATAAGACCAATTTAGAAACCACCTATAGCAGCTATGTTGAGGCGCTAACGCGATTTAAAGCAGCGCAGCATACCGGGAGTTTCACAAAGAAACATCATACCCAGACCAGTAAGGATATGGAGGCTTTACAGGAAATTGAAAGCCTGGAAAATAAAATTGAAGGCTTGGCAAATAAGATTTCCAGGGAGAATAAGATCAATGAAAAGGTAAATTTGAACGTAGCCCTTCAAAAGCACCGCAAGGAAATAGAAAAATTAAAGAACAAATTAAGTGCATAATGAGCATAGATAAGATAGAAACCGGGGATGTTTTAAGCAAAAGCAAAGACCTGGTAGAAGAAAATATTGAAAAGCTAAAGTCCCTGTTTCCTGAAATTACCACTGAGGGAAAAATAGACTTTAAGGTATTACAGGAGATCCTGGGAGAAGAAGTTGAGGAGGAAGACGAATATTACCGGCTCAGCTGGGCAGGAAAATCTAAGGCAAGACGCGAGGCGCATAAACCAAGCACAGGAACTTTAAGGCCGGCCAAGGACGAAAGTGTGGATTGGGATAACACCCAGAATTTATATATCGAAGGAGATAACCTGGAGGTGCTTAAGCTGATGCAAAAAAGCTATGCAGGTAAAGTGAAATTGATTTATATCGATCCACCTTACAACACAGGGAGTGATTTTGTGTATAAAGATAATTATAAGGATAACCTTAAAAATTACCGGGAATTAACCGGCCAGATAGATAGCCAAGGAAACAGATTAAGCACGAATACCGAAAGTGGTGGGAGGTATCATTCAAATTGGCTTAATATGATGTACCCTCGTTTAAAATTGGGTAGAAATTTATTAAAGGAGGATGGAGTTATTTTTATGAGTATTGATGACAATGAGTTTGATAACTTAATAAAACTGGGGAAGGAAATTTTTGGAGAAGAAAATTTTATAGCATTTTTATTGCATAAAAATAATTCCAATAAAAATCAATCAAAATTAGTAGGAATTTCTACAGAATACATCGTTTGTTTCTGTAAACAAAAGGAAGCTCTTAAGGAGGTAAAATGGAGATTGAAGAAAAAAGGATCCGATGATGTAAATAGATTAGTCAAGAAATTGAAAAATACTAATCTGGGGGACGATGAAATATTGGCAGAGGTTAAAGAATTATATAAAAGGCCCAAATACGCCCATTTAAGTAGGTGGAATAAAATTGATGATAAGGGAGTTTTTATGGATGATAATTTATCACGGGAAGGTGGAAATAAATCCTACACTATAATTAATCCTGAAACTAATAATGAATGTCCTATACCTCCGAGAGGTTGGGGTAAGTCTTATGAAGATCTTCAACAATTACAAAAAGATGGATTAATTTATTACGGAGATCCTGAGACGCCACCACGTCTTAAAGTCTATATAACTGGAGAAGATTACACCGTTCCTGATAGTTTTATGTATTACGATAATTCAGTGGATACCCGGTGGGTTAAAGAAGAATTTGGCACTCTTGTCTTTGAAAATCCGAAGCCAATAGAAATGCTTAAGGATATCTTTAGTTTGCATACAAAAGATACTGATATAATTGTAGATTTTTTTTCAGGATCAGCCTCTACAGCACATGCTGTAATGGATTTAAATGCTGAAAGATATGGAAACCGAAGACATATTCAAGTACAACTCCCTGAATCTACAGATGAAAAGAGTCTAGCTTATAAATCAGGTTATAAAACATTAACAGATATCGGTAAAGAACGTATCCGCCGGGCAGCTAAAAAAATAGCAGAAGAAAACCCTGAGAAAGCCAAGGAGCTGGATCTTGGGTTTAAGGTTTTTAAGCTGGATAGTTCAAATATCAAAGCCTGGGATGGAGATCCGTCAAATCTTGAACAAAGTTTATTCGATGCCCAGGAAAACATCAAAACAGACCGTGGTGATGAGGATGTGATGTATGAGATTCTTCTAAAGTATGGGCTGGATTTAAACCTTCCCATCGAAGAAAAAGAGATCGCCGGCCAGCGGGTATTTAATGTAGGAATGGGAGCAGTCTTTATTTGTCTCTCAGATAAGATCACCACCCAAGTTGCAGAAGGAATCGGGAAATGGAAGGAAGACTTACAGCCTGCTACCTGCAGGGTGATTTTTAAGGATTCAGGATTTAATGATGTAGAAAAAACCAATTGCAGCCAGATCCTTAAGGGGTATGGGATTGAGGAAGTAAAAAGTATTTAATGGCTATGAAGATAAAATTCGACAGCAGTTTAGATTATCAGCAGGATGCCATAAATGCGATAGTAGATATTTTCCAGGGGCAGGAAACCTGCAACACTAATTTTAGTGTGTACTCCCCAGAGTATATCGAAAAACAGCAAAATATAAGTTATGAGGATATTGGCTACGGGAACCGCCTTATGCTTACGGATGGGAAATTACTTGAAAATGTACAGCAAATACAGTTAGCCAATGGCTTGCAACCAAGTACAAGGAATGATGTAGATAGAAAACACCTGGATTTCACCATTGAGATGGAAACCGGAACAGGGAAAACCTATGTTTACCTACGCACTATTATGGAGCTTTATGAGAAATATGGTTTTTCAAAACATATTATTGTAGTGCCGTCCATCCCTATCAAGGAGGGAGTCAATAAATCTTTAGAAATTACCAGGGAACATTTTAAGGAACATTACAACAACATCAACTATAATTTCTTTGTTTATAACAGTGGGGATTTAAGCCCGGTTAGGGATTTTGCTGTTAATGATACTCTTGAAATTATGGTCATTAACATCGATGCATTTAAAAAAAGTTTTCAGAATCCTGAAGACCACAAAAAAAAATCGAATATTATTCACCGATATAATGACAGGTTAGGTTATAAGCCACTGGATCTCATTACAAATACAAATCCTATCGTATTTATAGATGAACCGCAAAGTACTATGAGCACTCCGCTTGCTAAAAAAGCGGTGAAGAATTTAAATCCCCTGGCCATCATACGCTATTCGGCAACGCATAAGGAGAAAATAAACCTTATGTATAAACTCGATGCTGTTGATGCTTACGATAAAAAACTGGTAAAACAGATTGAGGTAGGTTCAGTACTTTCTGAAGGATTGTATAGCCAGGCCTATTTAAAGCTTGTAGATATCAAAGTTTCCAAGGGATATCCGTTAGCCAGTTTAGAGCTGGATGTGTTGGAACGCGGGAAAATAAAGCGAAAAGTTAAAAATAATATCAGTCAGAATACTGACCTGGAAGAATTAACCGGTAGAACCGAATATGAAGGTTTTATAGTTAATGATATTCACGCGGTTAAGGGAGAAGAGTACTTAGATTTCACCAGCAGAGAGGAAATACTCAGGCTTGGTGATACTCTGGGTAAAGTTGATGATCTGCAGCTGAAAACTGCATTAATTAGTAAAACCATAGAGGAACACCTGGACAAAGAATTAATTCTGAATCCCCAGGGAATTAAGGTGCTTAGTTTGTTCTTTATCGATAGTGTTGGTAAGTACAGGCAATATGATGAGGAAGGAAATGAGCAAGCCGGGGTTTATGCACAAATTTTTGAACAGGAATATAAAAAGCTCATTCAAAAGCCAAAGTATAATAGTCTTTTTGGTGAGATAACTGACTATGAGTTAGAAGCCAGCCAGGTTCATAACGGCTATTTTTCCATAGATAAAAAAGGAAAAAAGAGCAATAAGAAAGATAAGTTCGAGTATTTTAAGGATACCTCCGGTACAACCAACGCCGATGAGGACACCTACAATACCATTATGCGGGATAAGGAAACCTTACTTTCTTTTTACGATGGAAAGGATCCTAAGAAAAAGCTGAAATTCATCTTTAGTCACTCCGCTTTAAAGGAAGGTTGGGATAACCCCAATGTTTTCCAGATTTGTACTTTAAAAGATATAGGGAATTCAGAAATAAGAAGGAGACAGGAAATTGGTCGAGGACTAAGGCTTTGTGTGAATCAGGAGGGAGAACGAGTGTACGGGCACCAGGTGAACACCTTAACCGTTATGGCCACTGAATCCTATTCAGAGTTTGCTGATAATCTGCAAAAAGAAATAGAAAATGAGACCGGAGTTAAATTCGGTATCGTGGAGGCACATAGTTTTGCCAATGTGGTTCTGGCTATCGAAGATGAGAAAACCCATTATTTAGGAGATAGCAAGTCTAAGGAATTGTATGCTCACCTGGAAGATCAAGGGTATATCGATAATCGCGGAAAGGTCCAGGACCTTTTGAGAGCACACTTAAAAGAGGATTCGGTTCAATTACCTGAAGAATTCACCAAGGAAAAGCACGTTGCCAATCAGATTGTGAATTTTCTGAAAAATGCAGCAGGTAAACTTGAAATTAAGGATAATTCAGATAAGAAAAGAGTAAAGGTTAATCGCCAGGTTTTAAACAGTCCTGAATTCAAACAGCTATGGGAGAAAGTAAAATACAAAACCACTTTTTCAGTAAATTTTGATTCAGAAGAATTGATTAGAAAATGTATTGAAGCCATTAATTCTAATTTGAAGATCAACAGAGGAAAGATACATTATACCAAAACTTCGGTTAGTATGAATATTGGCGGAGTGCAGGCAGGAGAAGATGCCAGTACCAGTTCCTACAGTCTAACCAGTCCTGTGGAGAGTCTTCCTGATATTGTGAGTTATCTTCAGAATGAAACAAACCTTACCAGAAAAACGATAGTTAAGATTCTAACCGGCATTAACAAGCTACAGTACTTTAAGGTTAATCCGCAGAAATTTATAGAGGCAGCTATTGATATCCTGAACAACCAGATGCGGCTTCATATAATCGACGGGATTCAATACAAGAAAATTGATGACGGAGAATTTTACAGTCAGGAATTATTTGAGAACGAGGAGTTATTCGGGTATTTAAAAAATAACCTAAAAGAAAGTCATAAAAGCCCTTATGAATATGTGGTCTATGATTCTAAGGTAGAATCGACCTTAGCGGAAAAATTTGAAGAAAGCGAGAACATTCCTGTATATGCTAAGTTACCTAATTGGTTTAAAATCAGTACTCCCTTAGGCACTTACAATCCCGACTGGGCTATTCTTTATCAAGATGAACACGAAGAAAGGTTATTCTTTGTAGTGGAAACCAAAGGTTCCTCTTCATTACTGGACCTAAGGCCTAAGGAGTCGGCTAAAATAGCCTGTGGTAAAAAACACTTTAGCAGTTTGGGAAGTAAGATGTTAGTGGCCAAGGATATGGATGAAATTCAAAATGAAATCTTGATGGGATGAAAAGGGAGCTTCCGGAAATAGAAGAGTTTTTGACAAGGAATAATTTTTCAGATGAAAATCTAAAGGAATTATCAGCAGCCATCAATTCTAAATATAAAAACCCTGCAATTAAAAATGAGGTGATTTCTACGGTTTCTCCGTATCTAAGAAATTTTGGAATAGACTTTAGCTCCTATTTTAATTCTGCTGATAAAAAAACAGATGGAAAACAAAAAAGAAAACGGGTTTTACTAAAAAGTAAGAAGCGTCGAAAGAACAAAACCATATCCAAAGCTTCAGGAAATATAAAGTCTCCTAAGGCTGGAAATGTCCGAGTCAAATCATTACCTCAACAGTTTCCGGAGATAGATGTATTTTTTGAAAGGAAATCATTTTCAGAGGATGAATTGAATTCTTTGAAGGATATGGTAGAGCAGCAATACAGGAATGAGCAGATGCGAAAAGCAGGCTTATCCCTGATTGCCTTACATTTAGTTAAATATAAGATCGAGTCTACCCAAAAGCCCATCCCGCAGGCAAGTGTAAAATTAAAAAAGCCGGTAGAAAAGAAGAAGATCCCTAAACCCAAACAGGCTAAACCCCAGAATGAAAGTAAACCAAAAAAAGATGTGGATCAGGTTCTTTTAGAATTAAAGGATATGAGTATATCGGATATTTCAAACCGAATTAATATTCCAAGGTCAGTATTATTCTATGAATTAGAAAAGAATGGTATTGAGAAGAGGGGTACTTCTAAACTTACTGCCCTGGAGTTTGGTTTAATAAGCACTTTGATTCGCCGAAGATTAGGAGGAGATAAAATAATAGGAGCTAAAAATAAGACCGGAAAGGCAATAAAAAGAAATTTCGGAAAAGGTAAAAAGAATTATGACGGGGTTTTCGGGAAAATTCAAAGATATGGTGGAGCCGGGAAGATTATTTATACAAGGATGTAATGTATTCTAAGTTTTATGAGCAAAGCATTTCGAGAACAGGAGTTAAAAGATAAAGCAAAAAAAATTGTAGACAGCATAAAATCTACTGAAGAGAAAATTTACATACGCCAGCCAGTTAAACCCAAGGAGCCTAAAGAGCCAAAAAAGCCTTATATGGCTGATATAAAGAAGCCTAAATTTTTCAATCTTGCAGAATTTATTATTACTGTAGTATTAATATCTATTCCATTATATTTTATATTAATGTGGTTTCTACAGGATATTTTTCATATTGCCACTTTAATTCTAGCCTCAATAATTGCCGTTGTTAGTCTTGGATATCAATACAGAAAAGCATTTAAAATATATAATAAAAGTAAAAAGAAAAATGAAGCAAAACAGAATGAATATAACGATAACCTTGACAAGTATAGAAATGAATATTTAGAATATCAAACTTTACTTACCAGGTATCAGGACGAAATTTCTGTTTATCATAATGAATACGATAAAAGAAAGCATTTAAGAACAGCTTTAGAAAGTTATAAAAAGGAATTAGCTGAAATTTTAAAATTTGAAGGCAAATCGGATGATCTTAAATATGTAAAAGTCAATTTAAGATTAGATTATAGAGATTATTTACCTGATTATAATAATCAAAATTTAAAACAAGAGAACAATGCTTATTCACCTTTTTAGACTACAAGTAACCCAAGTAAAGATTACTTATCAAAAGCAATAAAATATTTAGCTAATTTAAATTATGAAAAAAGATCAAAAATTTTTCATTTTTTAAAGGAGGTTCAAGCCGTCCAGGAATCTAATTCCAATTTAAATGAAAAGCGGAGGAAGATTAAAAAAATTCTTTGGAGTGATAGATCAAGGGATTCTAAGCTTCTTTTGGGCGGTTTATTAGGCGCCGCTTTTGGATTAACCGTACTAGGTACGGGAGGTATAGGAATCGCTACTATGGGAGGGGCAATAGGAATATGGGGGTGGTTAGCAACGGGAGCTGGAGGTGTTTTCGTCTCATCACTTATTCAAAACTTCGAAAAAACTAAATAACCACTCCATATTTGATTTCATTTAGTTCAGGAATTCATAATGATATTTTTCGGCCATTTCACTTTTAGAAAATATCAGAAATTTATCATTACTTGTTATTCTTACCCAACTTTAATTTTTATAGGTTCTCCCTGGCCAGTTTGCATTTCTTCAACGTGTAATCTTATCTGTATTTCTTCATTAGTGGAAGGGGAGCGGTAATAATAATCTATGTACAAAAATTCCTCCTGTTCTTTAGGAAATACAATTGTTATTTTACGTTTACTTCTGTTTTCACAAATTAGTGTAAGTCTGTCCTCTAAAACTTGGGTTTCCTGGATATTTAAAACTTCTATATCCTTGCCTTGGTTTGTTTCGGTTACAATAGTTACATCATTGGGTTCAAAAACGATTCTCCGGTCAACCAATTTAAATTCTGACCTGTAGATATTAGGGTAAGTTTCAGTAAGAGGAGAGTAATAAACCTCTTCTTGTCCTAACAAGTAAAAGGGTATAAATAAAAATATTAAGCAAAGCGTTTTCATTCTTTTAAAGATATGATATTAAACTCTTTATAATATTTTTAGTTCAAAAAAATGTTCTGATAAAATTCCAGAATGAAAGCTTCTCTTTTTTTACGTGCACTTAATCTTAATAATTTCATCAATCCTGCTGGTGTATCGATTTGACAATCTTTCCTGTTTCATCTTCCAGGTGCGGCCAAGATCCATTCCGGCAAATTTCACTTTTCCGTTCTCCACTTTGTTTAGTTGGTCTATGGTTTTCATAAGCAACTGATGTCGGGGATCTTCTTCAGAAAATAAGGAAAGTTGCCGTTCAGAAGCAGGAGAAATTCCCATAATAATTACTCCGGCTTTTTTGTATTGGTAACCAGGTTTGAAAATCTTTTTAAGACCATATAAAGCAGCCTTGGTTAACACCATAGTGGAATTGGTAGGTGAGGATAGTTTCACCATCATATTGGCACGATACTGCTTCAAGTCGGTTCTAAAAGGGTTGGTAATTAAAAACACATACAATAAAGTACAATTTGAATCTTGTTTACGAAGTTTTGCTGCAGCTTTGGCCGCATAAGTCGCTACCCGCTCCCTAAGATCATCAAAATTACTATACATCTTGTCAAAGCTTCTGGTAACTGCAATATTTTTTTTATTCTTTACTTCTTCAAAATCTAGTGTGGATTCCCCGGATAGATCCCGTTTCAGCCGCAAGCCCACAACGCTCATCTGTTTTTGAGCATAGTCATTCGGTAGCTGAATAAATTCCCAGGCATTTTTAACATTGATATTTAATAATCGTTTTTCATGCTGTCGTCCTATTCCCCATACATCACCAATTTTAGTCCAACGTAATGCCTTTTCTTTCTTTTCTTCAGAATCTATGGCGTATACACTGCCTGTGCGATCGGCGAATTTCTTCGCGATTTTATTGGCGATTTTAGCCAGAGCTTTGGTGGGAGCCAGGCCAACACTTATTGGAATTCCGGTATGCCTTAGAACACGTTCTACCATTTCTTTTCCAATTCGTTCAAGGTCATATAATTCAAAGCCATTAAACTTCAGAAAAGATTCGTCTATGGAGTATATTTCTATTTCAGGAGTAAATTGGGTAAGGATATTCATTACCCGTCCGCTCATATCTCCATAGAGGGAATAATTACTGGAAAAAACGGAAATTCCTTTAGCTTCAAAATCTTTTTCAAATTGAAAGGCCGGTGCGCCCATTGGAATACCCAATGCTTTGGCTTCATTACTGCGCGCAATCACACAGCCATCATTATTAGATAGTACAACCACCGGTTTATTAAGTAAAGAAGGATCAAAAACTCGCTCACAACTCGCATAAAAATTATTACAATCTACCAGGGCAAACATATTACAGGTCTTTTATACAATGCGTAACAATGCCCCATATCACAAAATCATTTTGGGGAGTGACTTTAATGGGTTGATATTTTTCATTTTCAGCCACCAGCCAGATGATATCCTTTTCAATTTTAATCCGTTTCACGGTAAATTCCCCATCTAAGAAACATACAGCGATGTTATCATTTTGGGGTCTTAAACTTTTATCGATTACCAGAAGATCACCATTTCCAATTCCGGCCCCAATCATACTATCGCCTTCAGCCCGGCCAAAGAATGTGGCTTCTTTATTTTTGATTAGTTGCTGGTTAAGATCAATAATATCTTCTAAATGGTCATCTGCCGGAGAAGGAAAACCTGCAGAGATTCCATTGGTAGAAAGAGGCAAAAGTAAATTATGTAAAGAATATTTTTTGTAAATTTTCATTAGCTAATTATTGAAAAACAAAATTAGGTAAAATTCCATATAATAGGATTAAATCCAAATTTAAAATTATGTGTTACGAAACCAGCCTGTCCAAAAAATTAAAATCAATTGAGAAACATACCGGTGCGGTTATGCGATACCCAGAAGTTTATGAGCCCTGGTATCATTTGTCGGGGTTTACTCATCCTAATATGTTTTGTATTCCCATGGACGAACCAGATACTATTTTACCGATGGAGTGGGGTCTTCTTGCGCCGTGGGCAGACGACATTTTGAAATTCCGAAAAAAATATAATACGCTTAATGCTAAAGCAGAAACTCTATTAACCAGTAATATGTATAAAGAGGCTTCCAGAGAACGTCGCTGTTTAATACTTGCAGATGGTTTTTTTGAACCTCACTATGAAAAAATGAGTGGGCCTGCTACGCCATATTATTGTTATTTGGAAGACCGTAAACTCTTTAGCTTTGCAGGAATCTATAATAAATATGATGAGGATTATTGGACAGTAAGTTTAATTACAAGGGAGGCGAATGATTTTTTTGCTGAAATCCATAATAAGAAGAAAAGAATGCCATTGGCCGTAGATGCTAATTTTGAAGGCGAGTGGCTTGATCCCGATTTAAACGACAATGGAATTGAGGAAGTGCTGGCTACGTGTTTTATGCGAGAGCCTTTTAAAGCACATCCGGTAAGCAGGGATTTATATAAACGGGGAATTGATACCAATACCGCAGAATTTCTTCAGCCAGTAGATGATGGTGCAGGGGAACAAGGGAAGCTGTTTTAATTTTTTGAGGCTGCTTTATCAGGTTTCGTACTTTTTTTCTTTTCCTTAAAAGACTTACAGATATTACGCACCTCCCTATATATTTTTATATAATTTTCATTGATTTCTTCATCTGAAAAGAATTGCGCTACTTCAGGCAGTTCCCTTTCAATTAGCTGCTGCTTAAATTGTACTTTTTTATCCTTCCCATCGGCGTATGTGATAAACTCGCCTTGTTTTAAACCAAAAAACACATTCGCTCTTACTTTGTAAATTTCTTTTTCTCCTGTTGATATTTTAGTATCGAAATCTAAACCGGTACCCCGCATTACTGTTTTTGTTTCATCTTTTATAATTTCGAAAAAGCGTTCATAAAACCTTGCGGTGTCTGGATCATTAACTTTTCCGAAAAACTGATAGGAAAGATTACTTAAAATTGCCTTACTGGCTTTGTCTCCATACATCATATCATTCTGAATCTTATCCTGCATCACATATACGGTTGCTATATCATAACTTCTAAGAGTGGCTGGAATACGATGCATATTTAATAACCTTATAGTTGGCGCTTCTTCAATAAGTAGGAAAGATGATTTGGAGTGCCTCACGCTCATTTGTTTTACAATAGTATGCATTACCGTAGCGATCACCGGGGAATAGGAGGAATCGTATTTGGGATTATTTACAAGTGAGATTATCGCAGGGTTATCTTTATTATTAATATTTAGCGGAATATCATCTGCAGCCAACGCCATAAAAATCCGTTTACTGCTAATTTTCATCAAAGCTGTTGAAAGGGTACTCTTTACCCCGGCAGTTTGTTTTTCGGAATCTTTCCCGCTAATAAAAGCATCTGCAAATGCCCGTGAAGTTTGATTTGATTTTAAAAAACCAATAAGCTCATCGGTGCCTAAATATTGATAAATCGCAATGAGGTGGGGAAGGGTACAATATTCTGGAAATGAAACTTTTAGTTTCCATATTAATCCGGAGATTAGTCCTTGCGCAGCATCATTAAAAAATTTTCCTACGCCTACCACGCCCGATTCTTTTTGTTCCAACAGGTTCTCAATCAAAACACGAGAAACCTCATTAATATCTTCTTCATTCTCCATATACCGCGGTGCAATTGGATTTACCCGATGAATTATTTTATCAAAAGAAAGTATATAGAACTCCAGATTTCGATTTTTAAATAGGGGATAGGCCATTTCTGTAATCTCAAAATCTTTATAGTCGTGTATAAGTCCGCAGAAAGAATTTTGGCTAAAATGTTGGAGAAGATTATAGACCACACTTTCAGTCTTCCCACTACCTGCAGCACCAATTACAGAAATTCCGCGTTTAATATTATTGATTTTAAAGGATCCACTCTCAGTCTTAAATTGAACCTGGTACTTAGTTTCGGTATTTGATATTTCTTTCTTGGGTATAAAAACATAAAGAACCGTATTGCTTAAAATAAGAGGACATCCCAAGTAAAGGGTTATGTTAGCTATTTCCTTTAATGAAGGATCATTCGGTAAAAGTGCCCAAAGGAACAAACCACATACAAGTAGATTCTTAGGAAATGCATAAGGGGTGATTTTATACATTCGGAAGAAAATTCCGCTCCCGATTGCAATGCATAAGATAATATTTAGAAAATTGACTTCCATAGCTGGTTGATTTAAATTCCTATTGATGCAGATCTTGAAGCTGTTAGGATGCCTTTTTGAATTGTTTTTATCAGTTTCACGCTTAGCTGGGCTTTAGAAAGAGGAATTACAGGCGGCAAGGGGATACCGGTTTCCCTAAGCATTTTTATTGCCAGAGCTTTATCAGATGCTGGCAATCCCATAATAGCAGAAAAATATGTTTTCGGACTCTTTATAAAATCTTTCCTGGCCTGGTAAGTTTCTACAAAATTACGTTGATACTGAAATTGTTTATCAAATGTCTTTTCCGCTTTTTTGAAAAAATCATCCCTGTTAAATCCTCTTTTCACCAGTTTACCATTCAGTTCAACCTCAGAAGCTTTGTATTTACTACCGGGCGATAGGCTATGGGAATTGGAAACATCCTTTCGGCTTACAATAATATGAATATGGCTCTGGTTTCCATCCTTAAGCATTCCCTGGACAATACGTTGACCGTTTTGCTGGTGGGGAGCTTCCCTTTCCAAATTAATAATCTGTTGTTCCCTGGATCTTATGCTGCCTTGCATTTCACCACGTTCTATTTTCCGAATTTCATTTTTGATCACCTGAATTTTTGTGGCGAAAGGCTGATTTTCCCTTACCTGGTAATCGGTGCCTTTAAATGCTCTGTGGTGTTCTATCTTTGCGAAATATTTAATATCGTTTACATTAATTGGTCTACCATTAATCTCTCGATTAAAGCTGGAGGAATAATCTTTCATAATTGCTCTGGTATATTGTTTTAAAGCTTCAGAACTATTTTGTAGTTTTTTCAACTCATATTGTGATGGGTTTACGGTAATAGAATAAAATTTCGGTTCCATCTTTTCCAGTTTGGCAGTATTGGCATCTATTTCCTTAACAACCATTTCCGGAGAAATTCCATCCTCCCCCTGATTGAAAAAAAGCTCCTGATCCTTTTCTTCTATACCAGGAAGCTGATTCTCTTTTTCCAGGTAATCGACATAATCTGCGGCACTTTGAGAATAATTTGCGCCCAGTTTCTGAGGTGTGATAGTGATATACATAACAGGTTTATTTATAAAAATCGGGATGAGTATCGTCTTCCTCATAGTCCCTTATTCGATTTTCGTAGTTATTTTTGGGATCTGCAGCTTCCATTAGAGATTCCAAAATGCCTAAAGTGGGGTTTACTTTATTCTTCTCTATATCTTTCAAAATTGCGATTACTGCATTTATTCTTTTTTTGACAAGGTTTTCCAGAGTCTGCATTTTTGGACCCATCATTTCATTGGGGGAAATACTATTCATTTCAAAAAAATCGACCATCGATGACAGTGTCATTGATTGAGATTTAGATAAAGCCCGGCTGAACCGTCTAAATTTTTTGGCTACTGAAGTCTTGATCTTAAGAGTCTCGAACTTCTCTTTTTTATATTCTTCATCCATTTTTTAGTAAAATTTCTACCATTTTTCAATGGGTTTCAAGGGTTTTTAGTAATAAAACAGCTTCTTTTTAATTTTCGCCTTTGAATAAAATTATTTAAATAGCTAATAAACAGTAGTTTGTATTTTAAAAGGTAATTCTTAACGTGGCTCTGCCCGTTACCCTCTTGCTCTACCTTTTCGTCCCGCAGGGACAAAAATTTTGACTATTAAAATGAATTTAATAGCCTTTTAAATGTTTAAAAACTGAATCCTGCTTTTTATGATTTGAAAAGAAAATCTTTGGAGTTAACTATAGAAAAATGAGCAAATGTTTGAGAATTTCGTAAAATCAAAAACGGATCATGAACTTCATAATCCGTTTTTAAAATCTAATTATTTATGGTTATAATATCCCATCATCGGCAAAACTGAAATAATCTCCTTCGGGTGTTAGAATGATGTGATCCAAAACTTTTATATCAAAAAGTTCCCCGGCTTTTTTAATCTTTTCAGTCAGCAGTTTATCGGGTTGACTGGGCTGAAGGGTTCCCGATGGATGGTTATGTGCTTTATGTAAAGCTTTACATAATTCC
>NZ_JAVRHM010000027.1:0-40767 GCF_031846525.1 Autumnicola patrickiae | reverse complement strand
TTGCAATAAATAAAAAAAGCCTCAGCTAAAAAACTGAGGCTTTTTTTGGCAATTATCGATATTTTATTGACCGCTAGTATTTTCTGTTTCTGTTGAGATTCCCAGTTCCTGTAATACTAAATTTGTAATGTCATATTGTTCTGCAGCAAAAGCAAGGCTGTTTCCACCTGCATTGATAATGTGGGTATAACCTTCTGCCTGAATAACCCTTTGCATGGCGGCATCTATTTTTTGATAAAGCGGCTCGGTAAGTTCATTTCTTTTCATCTGTAGCATAACCGAAGCTTTTTGTCTGAAGCCTTTAATCTCATTTTCAAGCCCAATAATTTCAGTTTCTTTCTCCTTACGCTGTTCGTCAGTTAAAGCAGCATTATTTTCCTGATAATCGGCCATCAGAGTTTCGTAATTACTGATGCTTTCCTGAAGATTCCCCTGTAATTCCTCATTGTAACCTTCCAAACCAGTATTTACTTCTGCAATTTCCGGCATTTTTGAGAGGATGAATTCAGGATCAATAGTCCCAGTCTTTGTTTGTGCATTTGTCATTACACTCATGAATAAAAGTGTAATAAGTAGACCAAAATGTTTCATTTTATTATAAGTTTTCGGCAAATATAAGAGGCACAAACAATTAAACGAACAGAAATACAAAAATAGTTTCTTTAATTTCTTCCGAAGAAAATTTAATAGGTTTAGAAAAACCTGAAAGTACTATTAAAAAGGAGTGCTCTAAAATGCCAATTATCGGCATTATATATTCTATTTCATTGAGGCGCCATAAATTCCGGCTATACAAATACTTTAGTTTTACAGTGAATCGTTTGGATTCTCTGTCTGGATTAATTTGCAGTCATAAATTTCATGCATGGCTTAACTTGCAGAACCTAATCTTATTGTTATTTTTGCCCATATTTAAGGGTGGAAATTTGTGGCACGTATTTGGTGAATAAATTGAAAGCCTAAAAAGGATGAATTTGAATAAGATTTTAAGCCGGCTTGTCTTTGTATTAGTTCTATTTCCGTTATCGGGATGTGATTATTTTAGTGCGGCAGAAGAACGGACAATTATTGTTAGGGTTAACGATTCTTACCTTTTTGAAGAGGACATCCAGGCGCTTATAGATGAAAATACATCTCCGGAAGATAGTGCTTTAATAGTTTCGAATTATATTAATCGCTGGGCCACACAACAATTGCTTATAGACAGGGCGCTTCTTAATCTTCCGCAGAAACAGCAGGATGAGTTTGACGACCTGGTAGAGAACTACAGGAATGAGATCTATACCAATGCCTATACTGAAGCTATAGTCTCCAAGAAGCTGGATACTTCATTTAACGAAGAGGAAATTGAAGCGTATTATGAGCAGAATAAAGAGAATTTTAAGCTTAATGAGGATTTGGTAAAACTCAGGTATATTAACCTGGATAAAAATAATACCAATCTGGATAAAATTAAAACAGGGATAATTCGTTTTAATGATGAGGATAAAACAGATTTAGAAAGCCTTGCCCTTCAGTTTAAGAATTATTCGATGAATGATTCTATCTGGGTAAGGACCAAAGCAGTTTACGACAAAATAGGGCCACTCTCTGTAGAGGACCGTTCACAATTATTAAAAAAATCGAATTATCTGCAGGTTGAAGATTCCCTAAGCGTATATTTGATTTATGTAAATGATGTACTTACCCGTAACGAGCAGGCTCCTCTGGAATACGCCTCGGCTACGATAGAACAAATACTGCTAAATAAAAGAAAGCAGGATTTAGTAAAAGAATTGGAAAAGGATATTACAAAAGATGCAATTAAAAACAATGAATTTGAAATTTTTAACTAGAATAACTACAGGTATATTGCTTATGCTTTTTGTAGTAGAAGTACAAGCTCAGGAGGTTATCGTTACAGATAGCACAGCCATACAGCCTAAAGAAGAGATTGCTGAAAGCATTACCAGAAATACCAATGAACGCCGAAGGGTTGAGGGTATTGCAGCTGTTGTTGGAGATTATATTATTCTTGATAGTGATATCGATTTGATGTACAAACAAATGCAGAGCCAGAATATGTCTACGGCCAACGTGACAGAATGTAACCTGGCCGGGTCTTTAATGGAGAACAAGCTTTATGCTCATCATGCTGTACAGGATAGTATTGTGGTGTTGGATGCCGATGTTAGAAGTTATATCGATCAACAAATTGCAGAAATGAGCAGGCAGCTTGGATCTGTAGAAAAAGTTGTTGAATATTATAATAAAGAATCTGAAGCTGAACTGCGTACCGAACTTTTCGAAATTAATAAGGAAAGACAACTTTCCTCCAGAATGCAGCAAAAAATTGTGGAGAGCGTAGAGGTTACTCCGGAAGAGGTAAGGGCTTACTTTGAAGAAATGCAGGAAGATGAGCTTCCTATTTTTAGTGATGAGGTGGAAATTGCTCAAATTGTGGTGCGTCCTGAAATTCCTGAAAGTGAAAAACAGAAAGTAATTGACCGCCTAAACGAATTTAGGGCTGATGTTGTGGATAATGATGCAAGTTTTAGAACCAAGGCTATTTTATATTCTGATGATACCAATACCGGTGGAACTATTCTTTCTTTAGGAAGGAAAGACAACTTTGTAAAAGAATTTAAAGATGTTGCTTTTAGTCTTCAGGAAAGAGAAGTAAGTGAACCTTTCCAAACGGAATTTGGTTTTCATATTATTGAAATAGATAAAATTCGTGGACAGCAGGTAGACCTTAGACATATTCTGTTAATTCCCGGTGTTACCAATGCAACCGTAGAAAAAGCAAAGTCGAAAATAGATACTATTAGAAAGCGTATTAGTGAAGGTAAACTGGAGTTTGCTGAAGCTGCAAAGGAATTTTCTGATGAAGAAGAAACCCGGAATGATGGCGGGAAACTAAGGAATCCTCAAACAGGAGACACCAAGTTTGAACTTACTAAACTGGATCCTAAAATATATAATCAGGTTGTAAATCTTGAAGAAGGAGAAATGTCTTTAAGAATAAGCGATAGTGACGATACAGGAAAACCTTTTTTTAAACTTCTAAAGGTTGTAAAGCGTATTCCTGAGCACGAGGCAAATTATGCTACAGATTACCTGAAGATTAAAGATCTGGCGCTGCAGGCAAAACAACTGGAAGCTATAGAAGAATGGCAAACAGAAAAAATTACCGATACCTATATTAAAGTAAATAGTAAATTTAGGGACTGCGAATACAGTAGTAACTGGTTAAAGAAATAATAGGTAATGTCTGACGTTGCACTTGTGGAAAAGCTGGTCGTAAAGAACCGGCAGTTAAAAAATGAGATCGCCAAGGTGATCGTCGGTCAGGATAAAGTGATACATCAAATTTTGCTCTCCATATTTTCCGGAGGGCATTCTTTGCTAATAGGAGTACCTGGTCTCGCAAAGACTTTAATGGTAAATACTATTGCCCAGGCATTAGGATTACATTTTAAAAGAATCCAGTTTACACCAGATTTAATGCCAAGTGATATTTTGGGTTCAGAAATTCTGGATGAAAACCGACAGTTTAAATTTATTAAAGGCCCTGTTTTTTCCAATATCATTCTTGCAGATGAAATTAACCGGACTCCGCCCAAGACCCAGGCTGCACTGCTCGAGGCGATGCAGGAACGTGCTGTGACTGTTGCGGGGCATCAATACAAACTGGATCTTCCTTACTTTGTATTGGCTACACAAAACCCTATTGAGCAGGAGGGAACTTATCCTTTGCCCGAGGCACAATTAGACAGGTTTATGTTTGCTATTAATCTTGAATACCCTTCATTCCAGGAGGAAGTAGATGTGGTAAAAAGTACGACTACAGATAAAAAGCCAGAGGTTCAGGCGCTTTTTACGGCAAAGGAAATTTCCGAAATCCAGCAGGTCATCAGGAGGATACCGGTTGCAGACAATGTTATAGAATACGCGGTAGGTTTGGTGGGAAAAACGCGTCCGCTTGGACAAACCGCACCTGCACTGGTAAAGGATTATGTAGACTGGGGTGCAGGACCAAGAGCTTCTCAAAACCTAATTCTTGCAGCAAAGGCAAATGCAGCCGTTAACGGCAAATTTTCTCCGGATATTGAAGATGTACAAGCAGTTGCTATTGGAATCCTTCGGCATAGGATCATCAAAAATTATAAAGCCGAGGCTGAAGGTATTTCTGAAGAGAAGATCATTAAAGATTTATTCTGAAGCTCCTCAAGGTTAAATCTACATATAGTTTTAAAGTAGAAATTTACAGAAGGTTCTGCTGGTAAGGATATGAATTTTTAAATTCTTTCAGAAATAGTTCTATTTCCTAATCACAGATTCTTTTGCGAATAATCTGGAGCATATTTACGAGCTACAATTTACCAAAAACATAAGTTTCCTGGTTCAGATTAAGGAATTCTCAATTTAAGGATGTAATTTTTGTATTAACAGGATTATTATACGCGAATAACAAGAAGAGGTGTATTATTTCTATTAATTTCTGAATATTGCCTATAACTTTCAAAATCCGTCTTAAATTCGTAAATTTGCAGGACTTTTTTAGAACAAAAAACTTTTTAGAACATGGCATACGATATTGATATGATCAAAAAGGTGTATAGCCAAATGGCAGATCGTGTAAATAAAGCACGTGAAGTTGTTGGAAAGCCTTTGACACTTTCAGAAAAAATTCTTTATTCTCACCTGTGGGACGGCGAACCTTCTAAGGCTTACCAAAGAGGTAAAGATTATGTGGAGTTTGCTCCGGACAGGATTGCCTGCCAGGATGCCACTGCACAAATGGCTTTATTACAATTTATGCAAGCTGGTAAAAAGCAGGTGGCGGTGCCAACAACGGTACATTGTGATCATCTTATCCAGGCTAAAATGGGAGCTGCAATTGACCTTCAGAGTGCAAATAAATCAAGCAGTGAAGTTTTTGATTTTCTGGAATCAGTATCGAACAAATACGGAATTGGATTCTGGAAACCAGGTGCAGGTATTATCCACCAGGTTGTTCTGGAAAACTACGCATTCCCTGGTGGAATGATGATTGGTACAGATTCTCACACTGTGAATGCAGGTGGATTGGGAATGGTTGCCATTGGTGTTGGTGGAGCAGATGCTGTAGATGTTATGGCCGGTATGGCATGGGAACTTAAGTTTCCTAAACTAATTGGAGTGAAGCTTACCGGAAAACTTTCCGGTTGGACTGCTGCTAAGGACGTTATTTTAAAGGTTGCCGGGATTCTTACTGTAAAAGGTGGAACCGGAGCAATTATTGAATATTTTGGCGAAGGTGCAAAAAGCATGTCATGTACCGGTAAAGGTACAATCTGTAATATGGGGGCTGAAGTTGGTGCAACCACATCAACTTTTGGTTACGACGATTCTATGGAGCGTTACCTTAAAGCTACAAACCGTACAGATGTTGCCGAGGCTGCAAATGCAGTGCGTGAACATTTAACGGGAGATGATGAGGTTTATGCTAATCCTGAACAATATTTTGATGAAGTAATCGAGATTAACCTTTCAGAATTAAGGCCTCACCTTAACGGACCTTTTACACCAGATCTTGCAACGCCAATTTCAGAAATGGCAGTAAAAGCAAAAAAAGAAGACTGGCCTATTAATGTGGATTGGGGATTGATTGGTTCCTGTACCAACTCATCTTACGAAGATTTAACCCGTGCTGCTTCTATTGCAAAACAAGCGGTAGATAAGAAAGTAAAACCGAAATCAGATTTTGGTATTAATCCTGGATCAGAACAAATAAGGTTTACTGCAGAAAGGGACGGACTGCTTCAGATATTTGAAGATCTTGATGCTACTATCTTTACAAATGCCTGTGGGCCTTGTATAGGGCAGTGGGATAGAAGTGACCGTAAAGGAGAAGAAAAGAATACCATTGTTCACTCCTTTAACAGGAACTTCTCAAAACGTGCAGATGGTAACCCAAACACGCATGCTTTTGTAGGTTCACCTGAAATGGTTGCTGCAATAGCAATTTCCGGACGACTGGATTTTGATCCTACCCGGGATAAATTGATTAATGAGGATGGAGAGGAAGTAATGCTGGATGAACCTCAGGGAATTGAATTGCCAACAAAAGGCTTTGCTGTGGAAGATGCAGGATATGTTGCTCCAAAAGAAGATGGAAGTTCGGTAGAAGTAAAAGTAGCTGAAGATAGCGAACGCCTTCAATTGCTTACTCCTTTCGAGCCATGGGATGGTGAAAATCTTACTGGGGTAAAGCTTCTTATTAAAGCGTTTGGTAAATGTACTACAGACCATATTTCTATGGCGGGACCATGGTTGCGCTACAGAGGTCACCTGGACAACATTTCCAATAACTGTTTAATTGGAGCTATTAATGCTTACAATAAGAAAACAAATTTCGTTAAAAATCAACTAAGCGGAGAGTATGACGGAGTTCCTGCGGTACAAAGAGAGTACAAAAAAGCAGGTGTTCCTACCATAGTTGTTGGAGACCATAACTACGGGGAAGGTTCTTCCAGAGAGCACGCAGCTATGGAACCACGTCACCTTGGAGTAAAGGTGGTACTGGTAAAATCTTTTGCTCGTATCCACGAAACAAACCTTAAGAAACAGGGAATGTTAGGGATCACTTTCGCCAATGAAGCAGATTACGATCTTATTCAGGAAGATGATACTTTCAACTTTATTGATCTTAAGGATTTTGCTCCCGACAGGCAATTAACTATTGAAGTAGTACATGCCGATGGTAGTAAAGATACTATAAAGGCAAATCATACGTACAATGAGCCACAAATTGAGTGGTATAGAAAAGGTTCTGCCTTAAATCTTATAAAAGAACAAAACGCAGCTTAATGTTTGTTTTGTTCCCATTTACAGAACTCCCGAAAGTAATTCTTTCGGGAGTTTTTTTATAAAAAGAGCCCGGCGTTTTGCCGGGCTCTTTAATCGGTTATTTCACTCCCCAGTTAAAATAACCAATCTATCACATTTGTGCTATTAAATAATTTTCTATTTTTCCTTTTTGCCTAAGTAGCAGATCTATAAAATCCTTGTTTTTTGTATTTTTATAAAGACAATCATAGTAAAGACTTACATTAGATAATTCACAATCCTCGCAGTTCCCCCAGGTAGCTTTTCGTAAGGCTGCCGTTAGTAAGTATTCCGTTTTGATAAAAGGAGCGAGGGCAAATACGAAGTGTCTATTGTGTTCTTTAATCTTTTCCAGATAATCCTTTAACTCAATTTTTATGTTTTCCCTTATTTTTACGCGCTCTTGTAATAAAACCTTTACTTCCACATATTCTTCACTAGTACCATCCCCGATTATAGCATAATACATATTGAGCAAACTCAAATTGGAATTCATTAACCTTAAAATGTTTCGACATAGTGTGATATGGTTCATTTATTAAGCTTTCTTCATGTTTAGGATTTTTTATAAAATTATGGAAAGACCTGTCTTACTGGAATTAGCTTTTATACTTTAACACGTGTTTAACCCATTTCCGGAAATTAAACCATTAGATTATCATTATTAATTATAAAGATTTACTGTTTTTAATTAATGCACGATCTTTGTTAAAACTGAATTTCCCTATAAAATTAGGGCCGAGAACCACACCATATGAAAGGAAGACAGGAGATAGGTAAAAGAATTAAGGAACTGAGGAGAGAACACAAGTTTTCACAAAAATTTGTTGCCGAAAGGCTTTTCATTTCCCAGGCAGCCTATTCGCTTATCGAAAGTTCACAAAACGGGATTGTCGCAGAACACATTGTTAACCTTAGTAAATTGTATGATGTAACTACAGATTACTTATTGAAGGGGGACAAATTTGTAATAAAAATGTCAATATCAAATGGATTTGTACCATATATAGGCGTTTCAGCACATGCGGGTTTTATAGAAAACTATAATAGCGAAGCACCTTTGGACAACTATGACTGGTACCGCATACCTGGTTTTAATCCTACACAAAATCAAAAACTTTTTGAAGTGGAGGGAAACAGTATGGCCCCAACAATACTTTCCGGTGATGTCGTGATTTGTCAGACTCAAAGAAAACTGGAGAACGTACTGGACGGCTCTCTGGTATTAATTATTACCAAAGAATCTATTTTAGTAAAGCGCATTCGACTAAATGAAGATCCTGGTTCCCTGATTTTGGAGAACGATAATGTTGAAGATGATAATGAAAGAGAACAAATTGAAATAAAGAAGCAGGATATCCGGGAGTTAATGATGGTAAGGGGTAAAATAAGTGGTGTCCTGGTGCCTCACCATGAGATAGCTTCCAAGGGAAAAATAAAAGCTTTGGAAGACGCGCTGGAAATGCTCAAGAAAGAGGTCTATAAACTCAATAAGAAAATAGCGGCAATTTCCCACTAGTATCTTTCGTTCTTTACGAACTTAAATTTTACCAACTGTGGCAAAGGATTACCGTTTATAAATTCTATTACAATTTCATTGAAGAATTAGTGGCTGTTTTGTTTCTTTACAAAAAGAACTAATTTTGCGTCCGTGCTAATTTACCGACTATTTTTTCGGGTGATTTCTAATTAAGAAACAATGAAACTATTCAAGAACCAGTGGCTCAATATTATTCTGATTGTGATTATTCTGGCTCTTCTCATTCCGCAAATCAGAAAACCACTACAGATTTTCGCAAACAAAGCTTTTGCCTTTAGCCCTTCAGTGACAGACGAGGAAGACAGGGAGCAAATTGCCAGTTACGACTGGGTTCTGGAAAAGAATAATAAAGAACGTGTAGATTTTTCAGAATATAAAGACGAAGTAATTATTGTAAATTATTGGGCGACCTGGTGTCCCCCCTGTATTGCAGAAATGCCAAGTTTTCAGCAGCTTTACGATGATTATGGAGATAAAGTAGCTTTCTTTTTTATTTCGGGTGAAGATCATGAAACCACCACCAATTTTTTAAAGCGGAAGCGCTATTCATTTCCCTCCTATAGAATGCTAACTACAGATCCGAAGCCACTAGATGGCTTTACGCTTCCCACTACTTATTTAATAGACAAAGAAGGAAATATAATAATTAAAAAAGTGGGTGCCGCAGATTGGAATAGCGCCAGTATGAGAAATACGCTGGATGAGCTTCTTAAATCCTGATATTCTTATATCTTTCTGAAGAAGGATGCTATAAATTCCATTCCGAAAAGGGAAAACATAATTTTCATCTCTTCTGAAAGTGACGTTTCTTCATCAAGATATTTAAAAATATTCTCCATGGAATTTTTAGCATAGAGCTTGCTGAAAATGCTATCGCCTTTTTCATTATGTCTTGCCAGGACATCTAAAAATATGGCATCATATCGCCGGAATTTTTTATTGATAAGATCTTTCCCTGGTGGTAAGCCTCTTTTAATATTATCTACAATTTTATCTACTTTCTTCTCTGTACTTTTAAAAGAATAACCCGTGCTTGGCTTAACCCAACCTCCACCGGTACCAATTTTAGTAATTTCTTTCCTGTTGATTTCTTCAAAAGGAAAATCTGTCATTGGAATAAAACCAGATTCAACAGATATTATCTTATAATCTTTAATTTCAATTACTTCGGAAAGATATTGTTTCAGCATTTCATCATAAACATGATCTTCTGCTATAAAAGGGGTGAAAAAGGTAAACTCAACAAGAGCTTTCTTTTTGGTTTCTGGTAAAATATAGGTAAAGCTGGTAGAATTATTGTGCCTGAGCCTGTAATCCATCATGGTAAAGGAAGAGGGGTCAAATTGGCAATTTTCGGTCTCTATATACCAACCCTTGAACTGCTGGTAAATTTTAGTATATTTCTCATCCTTGTCGTATGATGAAGGTATCCTGCTGTCAAAAAAGTGTGTTGCAGAATAATTATCTTTTTCACCTATAGCCTGCATGGTGACAGGATCTATTCTGGAAATTTCGTCTTCAATAAAAATAATGTCAGAAATAGTACTTAGCTCTTTTTTAATAAAATTATAAAAATCCAGGGATTTTATCCTTTTATATTTATAGGGGCTAAGATCCAGCTTTAAATCTTGTTCCGCAGAAAGAAAGTTTGTAGAAGTCCAGGTTTTGCTAACGATTTTATCCCACTGGCCCTGACCTTTTTCCCAGAAGCACCAGGTTTTGTCGTTTTCATTTTTTTCAGAAGGGTCAATAATGGCAATTTTCTTGCCCTTAAAAAAAACTTCTTTGCTTAACTTATGAGCGAGTTGTAATCCGGCGAGTCCGCCTCCAACAATAACATAAAAATAAGTTATGCCCATAGAGAATTTCAATATTCAAGTTTACTTTTTGAAATATTTAAATGGAACAAAGAGCATTCCAAAACACTCCCCATGGTCTTTGCCCAAATGTTTATGATGCATTTTGTGAGCCCTTCTTACACCTTTAGCGTACCAATGATTAGCATTTCTGAAAATCTTGAAGCGCTGGTGAATAAAAATATCATGTACAGTAAAATAGGTAATACCGTAAGCGAGAATCCCAAGACCTAAAGGCAATCCAGCCCAAAAATCATTATACTGCCAGAGCAAAAAGAAGGTGATACTAACCGCTGCATAAAAAACAAAAAATAAATCGTTGCGTTCCCACCAGCTACTATGGTCTTTATGATGATGGTCCTTATGAAGTTTCCATAAAACCCCATGCATAATATATTTGTGGGTAAACCAGGCCATACCTTCCATGGCCAAAAATGTACCTAGAAAAATGCCTATCCAAAGTAAAGTATCCATAGTATTAAATAAGGTTGAATCTATAAGAAATATATGATTTTGCCAAAAGTCCGGCTTTTTGATAATCTGGAACACGTATTCGCTGGTTTTTTATTTCCAGTGAGGGTACTTGTTTAAGTTTATGTAACAATTTTCTATAATAAACATAAGCAGTATAAACACCAAATTTTGCTTCTACAGGAAGTTTTGAAATTCCGTAAAGGCCTTTTCTAAAATCATCCTCAATTTCTTCAATAATTTTTGACTTATTGACCTCGTCCAGTTCCGACAGATTTACATCTGGAAAATAACTTCTGCTAAGATCTTCATAATCTGCCTTCAGATCCCGTAAAAAATTTACTTTCTGAAAAGCCGATCCCAGGCTCATCGCCGACTCCCTGAGGGCTTTATACTGCTCCTGATCGCCTTTTACAAAAACTTTTAAGCACATTAAACCTACCACATCTGCGCTGCCGTAAATATACTCTTTGTATTCCTCTATAGTAAGATATTCAGATTTAAATAAATCCTGGCGCATGCTTTTCATAAAAGAGCGGTATAAAGGCTCCTCTATGTTATATTTATGCACAGTTTCCTGAAAAGAATTTAAGATTGGGTTTAAACTAATCTTTGCTTCAATTGCTTTGTAAAGATCCTTCTCAAAATCATTAAAAAGCTCTTCTTTGTTGTAATCGTGAAAGGTATCTACAATTTCATCTGCAAAGCGAACAAACCCATAAATATTGTAAATATCCTGACGGATACTTGGGGCAAGCATTTTTGTAGCTGTAGAAAATGATGTGCTGTAGGAGTTTGTTACAGTTTTGCTACAGGCGTGGGAAACGACATCAAAAATGGATTTCATAGCATTAAATTTTGGAATTTTCAATAAGCTCTGCTGCTAATTTTCCGGAAATTAATGAAGGTGGAACCCCTGGCCCCGGAACGGTTAGCTGACCTGTAAAATACAGGTGATGAACTTTTTTGCTTTTTAATTTTGGTCTCAGAAAAGCAGTCTGAAAAAGAGTATTTGCCAGTCCGTATGCATTTCCTTTATAAGAATTATACTCGCTTTTAAAATCGTTAATACAAAAGGACTCTCTAAAAATAATATTATTTTTCACTTTCTGCTTTGTTAATCCTTCAAAACGTTTCATGATTTTTTGGAAAAATTCTTCTCTTAACTCCGGGGTATCTTCTATTCCCGGAGCCAGTGGAATTAAAAATATACCAGCTTCTTTGCCTTCCGGAGCAGCACTGGTGTCGGTAACTGAAGGGAAACTTGCATAAAACAGTGGATTGTTCGGCCACCGCGGATTATCATAAATAGCATCGGCATGTTTTTTAAAATCTGTGTCAAAAAACAAAGTGTGATGCGCTACATTCTCTATTTTTTTATCAAAACCTACGTAAAAGAGCAGGGAAGAGGGAGCGAAAGTTTTCTTCTCCCAATATTTTTCCGGATACTGTCTTTTATATTCAGGTAGCAGGGTTTCGGTATGGTGGTAATCTGCACCACTAAGAATAATATCAGATCCTATTTCTTTACCATTTATAGTAATGCTTGTTGCCGTGTCTCCGGTGAGGTTAATCTTTTCAACAGGAGCGTTAGTGTGGATTTGTACACCAAGGGACATAGCAAGTGTTCTGATGCCTTTTATCACCTCATACATTCCTCCTTTGGGGTGCCATGTTCCAAGTGCAAAGTCTGCATAATTCATAAAACTGTAAAAAGCAGGAGTATTACTGGCCTTGGCCCCTAGAAAAAGAACAGGAAACTCCAGTATCTGTACGAGCTTTATGTTGTTAAATTCTTTTTGAACTTCCCGGGAGATCGTGCTGAAAAATTGTCCGAGTTTTTTTGCGGTTTCAATCGAGACGAGTTCCAGTGGAGAAACCCCCGGCCGGTAGACCATATCCTTAATGGCAATGTTGTAGTTTTCTTCAGCCTGGCCAATAAACTTCTTTAGCTTTTTTGAACTTCCTGGCTCTTCAGCTTCAAAAGCCTTATAAATTTTATCTAAAGTATCCCCTATGGTAATTTTTTCACCATCTTCAAAATAAACCTGATATGCGGGATTTAGTTTTTCGAGTTGGTAGTAATCTTCAGGAGTTTTATCAAAGTCTGCAAAGAATCGCTCAAAAACATCTGGCATCCAGTACCAGGTAGGACCAATATCAAATGTGAACCCTTCTCTTTTTAACTGCCTGGCCCTTCCTCCAACTTCAGAATTTTTCTCATAAATATGAACCTCATTACCTTCTTTTGCGAGATAACAGGAAGCTGCAAGGGATGCAAATCCAGATCCTATAATAGATATTTTTTTTTTCATATATAAATTAAAGGGTTCTGATGAAATCCTGAATGCACGAAAAGAATTTTATATTAGGAGGGAAAGTCTTTTTTTGTTCTTCGAATTGTTTTAGGCGATTTCCAAAGAGATAAAGTTCCCGGTGTTTTTCTGAGCTGATTTTTTCCTGAAACTCTGTAGTAAATTCCTGAAGATCCTGAGGAGCTACTGTAAAATAACTCATAAAGGTAATGTTATCATTCTTTTCGAGGAGGTATTTTATATCGTCAAGAGGAAGATTTGAACCTAAGAAAATGCTGGTTTTTTTATTTAACAATAACTGATAATTTAAATAAAGAAGCCCGATATCGTGAATTTCGTTTTCCGGAAGAAAAAGAACAAACAGTCGGTCAGTATCTGGTGTAACTTCTTGCTTTAGAGCAGCAATGTTTAAATAGATTTTTTCTCTTATAAGTTCAACAATGTAATGCTCGTGTATAGGTTTAATAGTATCTGTTTGCCAAAGAGTTCCTATTTCACCTAAGAGTGGAACAAAAACCTGCTGGAATATTTCTTCAAAGGATTTATCTTCCTGAAGGCTGGCATACGTCCTGTTAAAAAGCCCTTCGTCAAAATCTATCATGGCCATTTTAAATGCGTTAATCGCCCGGTTCTCTACACTGGAAGATGCTGCAATTCGCTTAACCATTTTTCCGATTTCTTCTTCGGAAAGTTTTGAAATCCTGGAGATTTTATAACCGTGCTCATTAAGAAAAGCTATGTTCAAGATCTTTTGAAGATTGGAGCTGTCATAGGTGCGAATATTGGTAGAAGTACGATTTGGAGAGAGAATATTGTAACGTTTTTCCCAGATCCTAATCGTGTGGGCCTTAATTCCGCTAAGGTGTTCCAGATCCTTAATGCTGAAATTTTGTTTTACGAGTTCCATATATTGTTTAACAAGTTAGGTAAAACTACATAATTTGTAGCTTCTGATAAACTTTTTGAAAGTTAAATGTTTAATAAAAACTAAAATAGATTAAACAATTTTTGATTGCAATATTTCTGAAGTAAAAACTTAAGGATTTTTGCAGTGGAGAAACCGATAATTGGCATTTCTGAGGCATCATTATATAGCACCTGGAAAGTTCAAGCCTCACAGATCGATAATTGTTATTTTTGAAGTATCATCTTAACTCGACTCTTCTTATTCCTTGGATTAGTAGAAAAAGTTTGCTCTTCCACAGTATTAGAATATGCAGATTTTAATAAACTATAATTATATAAGGAAATTAGACCTATGCACGAATCACACCGCAGCGAATATGGCATTTATAGACCTATTTAATAACTAAAATTTAATTTTCGGAATCTCAGGCTTGAGATGAATTTCATTCTGGATCGAAAATGGACAATTTTGAGGTATTATATAACAGAACCTGTAAATTTCAATCCTCACAGATCGATAATTGTAATTTTTGAAGTATCATCTTATAGGACATCAATTCAGTATAGGAGAATAAAGAACAGAAATAAAAAATTACTTTATAGAGCAGGAGAAAAAAAGGTTGTTAGAAAATAAGAAGAGGAGCAATAACAAGCCTTTGCAGCTTGCAGAAGTACCCGGAGCGGGACTTGAACCCGCACGCCCAAAGGACACATGGCCCTCAACCATGCCTGTCTACCAATTCCAGCACCCGGGTGTAATTGAAATTTCAATTTAAGGCTGTTAAAGTAGTTTAGAAAAATACTAAACTAAAGTGATCTGGCTGGGGCTCCCTTCGATTCGGCTTCACTGCGTTTCGCCTCACTCAGGATAAACTTCTCGCCCAACAACATGATCAGAACTTAATAAAGTGATCTGGCTGGGGCTCCCTTCGATTCGGCTTCACTGCGTTTCGCCTCACTCAGGATAAACTTCTCGCCCAACAATATGATCAGAACTTAAAAAAGTGATCTGGCTGGGGCT
Organism: Autumnicola patrickiae; assembly: GCF_031846525.1. NCBI lineage: Bacteria > Pseudomonadati > Bacteroidota > Flavobacteriia > Flavobacteriales > Flavobacteriaceae > Autumnicola > Autumnicola patrickiae. The sequence goes on along the minus strand of NZ_JAVRHM010000027.1, from coordinate 25,806 downwards.
CGAACCCAGGACCCTCTCCTTAAAAGGGAGATGCTCTACCAACTGAGCTACCAGATCTAATTCTAAATATTTAAATGAACATAATTCGTGATCTGGCTGGGGCTTCCCTCGATTCAGCTCAACTGCGTTTTCGCTTCACTCAGGATAAACTTCTCGCCCAACAAAATCAGAACTTAAAAAAAGTGATCTGGCTGGGGCTCGAACCCAGGACCCTCTCCTTAAAAGGGAGATGCTCTACCAACTGAGCTACCAGATCAAAAAAAGCATTCGGCTTTTCCAGAATGCGGGTGCAAATATAATAGCATTATTTTACTTTTCAAGATTAAAATGACATAAATTTGCAAATGTTTTCAATTAACCTAGAAATTAGCGAAATAGCATATGAAGATTTTTTTAAATGGCTATATGGGGGCGGGTAAATCCCTTTTAGGACGTCAACTTTCGGCAGTATTAAATTATAATTACGTCGACCTGGATGAGCAGATAGAACTTATTGAGCAGACAGATATTCAGAGTATATTTAAGAAGAGAGGAGAGCTTTATTTCCGGAACCTGGAAAATAAAGTGTTGAGGGATATATTGGAGAAAGAGGAAGATATGGTGGTATCTCTTGGGGGTGGAACTCCTTGCTACGGTGATAATATGAAATGGATAAAAGAGGTATCTGGTTCAAAAACTGTTTATTTAAAAGCTACAGTACAAACTCTGACAGATCGCTTATTTCTCGAAAAGGTACATCGCCCTGTAATAAGCCACCTTCAAACAAAACCGGAATTAGAGGAATTCCTGAGGAAACATTTATTTGAAAGAGCATACTACTACAACCAATCTGAGATTATTGTTGATGTAGATAATCGTGATCCGGAGCAGATAGTTAATGATATTGTGGAAAAACTATAGAAGCTCCACCCGATCATTTTCCTTTTCAAACCTTAATTTCACCATCTCATTAAGTGAGGTGGAAAGGGAAATTCCTTTAAAATCTGCTTTTACAGGGTATTTTTTATGGTTTCTGTCCACAAGAACCGCTGTGTTAAACTGCTTTAGAGGAACGCTTAGGAAATGCCGGACACCATATATTAAAGTTGTTCCCGAATTCAGTACATCGTCTACCAGGACTATAGATTTGTCTTTATATTCTTCAGGTGAGAGGGATGTTGTAATTTTTGAGAGCGGGTTCTTTTTGTCAATTTTCACTTCACAAAGAACAGGCTGGATGGAGGAGATTATTTCAAGCTCTGCTTTTAAGCGCTTTGCAAGCTCAAATCCATTTTTGGCAATTCCCGCCAGGATAATTTCTTTTTCATCAATATTATTTTCCAGGATTTGATATGCAATTCTTTTTATCTTGTGTTTTATTTCTGCTTTATTTAAAATAAGAACCTTGTCTTTCATCACTTCTGTTTTTTTCTAAATATAAAGAATAACTCGTTCCCCTGTCTCGGAGGAATTGAATTATAGCACTTTTCCAGCACTTCTACTTCAAAATATGGACTAAAATACTGTAAATATTCCTCTTTACTTCCACCGAAGGGAGGACCATCTTCTGTTAAATTAAAATTGAAGAATACCCCTGAAATTTTACCATTTTCGGTTAAAAGATGAGAAGCTTTTTCAGCATAATCTTTTCTACGGTTCACAGGCAGCGCACAAAAGAACGTTTGTTCCAGTATTAAATCAAATTTATCCTGTAGTTCAAAAAAATCGGATTTAAGTAATTGATGTGAGGGAAATTCGGGTAATCTTTTCTTCAAATTATCAAGAGGTGCTTCCGCAATATCTGCCACAAAAACACTTTTAAAACCTTGACGATATAAGTATTCTGCTTCATAGGAATTTCCTGCTCCGGGAATTAAAATCTTTAGTTCCTTATCTGTGATTTGATCTATATATTCTTTTAAAGGGGAAGAAATTTCACCAATGTCCCAACCAGTGTTATTTGAAGCGTATCTTTCACTCCAATATTCTTCATTAAGATTCCGGCTCATCTTTTTTCTCTTCAGATTTTTTCTCTTCAGGTGCAGTTTCAAACCAGTCGTCAATATCCCTACGGTCTTTTTTTGTAGGTCGCCCGGTTCCTTTTTTGCGATAATAATCCTGTGAATATTTCAGCAGGTCTTTTTTCTCAAATTCTTCTTTAGGAGTAATGTCGTGAAGGTATAAATTTACAAGTTTTGCACCTACCCGGCTGGGAGGGAGATCCAGTACTTCAACTTCATAATTCACCTGGTTTTTTCTCACCTGGATTTTATCTGTGGGAAAAACTTCTTTTGAAGGCTTTACGTTTGCACCATTCATTTTAACTTTTCCCTGCTTACATGCGTTGGTAGCCATGCTTCTGGTTTTAAAATACCGTACGCACCACAAATATTTATCAACTCTCATAAATCGGCTTTAAATGTCATCTTTTTCCTTAAGCAAAAATACAAGATTATTGTATCTTGCGCCCTAAAATTATAGACGATGCGATTGAAGAAATTTTTTCTTATTTGTGCCACCTTTAGTATTGCTTTTTCATCCTGTAATAAGGATGATGATGATGCGCCCACTTTTGAAGAAAGGGACCGGGGAGAACAGGCGTTAGAAGATGATGAAAGATTAGTGGAGTACCTCTCTACTCATTTCTATAATTATGAAGATTTTGAAAATCCTTCTGAAGATTTTGATTACAGGATAGAATTTGACACTATTGCCGGAGAAAATGCAGATAAAACGTCTCTTTTTGATTCTGAAGAATTAATTACAAAGTCAGTAACGCAGGATGATGTAGAGTATAATCTTTATATCCTGAAAGTTAGGGAAGGGGAAGGCGATCGTCCAACAACTTCAGATTCTACTTATGTAGGTTATACCGGCCAGTTAATGAACGATCAAGTCTTTAATGACAATATGGTTTCGCCGGTTTGGTTTGATTTACCCGGGTACATTACTTTGGATTCCAATGGAAGACCTGCACGTGCAGGAGGTGTGCTTCCGGGATTTTCAGAAAGTCTTGTAGAGTTTAAATCTGCTTCGGGATATGATGTTAATCCAGATAATACGATTTCATGGACGAACGACTATGGGATAGGAGCTATTTTCTCCCCTTCCGGGCTGGCTTATTTTGCCTCTCCACCTTCTGGTGCGGGAATACCTGGCTATGCTCCATTGATTTTTAAAGTCAATTTATATCGAACTGTAGAAGCAGATCACGACAGGGATGGGATACCTTCATGGATGGAAGATTTAGATGAAGATGGGGATGTATACAATGATAATACAGATGGGGATAATTTCCCTAACCACTCCGATGCAGATGATGATGGTGATGGAACTCCTACACGTGATGAAATCCTTATTAGGGAAGATGGTACTATAGAATTGACAGATACGAACAACGACGGAACTCCGGATTATCTGGATCCGGATTTCTTTAAATAATCTTATTGGTTATAACTGAAAAAGAGCCCGCTTTGGGCTCTTTTTTATTTTTGATTTTGATATTTCAATTTTTTTAAAACGAATAAGAAGCACTTAAAATCCATTGTGAAGCACGGGAATCGATGGTAAAATCATTTTCTGATGCCATTTCTGCAAAAGCATTATTTTCCTGGAAAGCACCCTCGTAGCGCAAATCTATACCCAGACGACCCAATTCTAATCCGGCTCCTAATTGGTAGCCTACACTAATTTCATTTTCAACATCCCCAATTTGCAGACTTGTATTTTCCAGTTCATTTTTTAAAATATACTGAAATGAAGGGCCGGCTTTTATATTTAAAGGCCCAAGCACATTTATTCCCGCAAGTACCGGAAGATCTAATTTGTTAATTTTATAATCAAAATTACTATATTCTGAATTTATGCTGGTATACAGAAGTTCCGGCTGGATAAAAATTCCCACTATTTCAAATTTGGAAAAAATCCCAACGTGAAATCCTCTTTGATTTTCACCATCCTCAGAAAGGTTAGTTGAAACTTCATCTGCTACATCTATGGGGCCATGGTATTCCCCGGTAGCTCCATAGTTTAAACCACCTTTAATACCAAAGGAAGCTTCTTGTGCTATCATTGCTGATCCGCAAAGAAGGAGCGGAAGCGCAAGTAAGATGAGTTTTTTCATAAATAATATTTTTTAGGTTGTACTAAGATAACGAAGAAGGTTACTATTTTATTTCTAAAGCAAAAAAAAGCCTTTCAATTTTTTGAAAGGCTTTTTGTGACTGTATTTAAAAAAGGGTTTTATTTCCTTTTGATAACTTTCTCTGTCGCTTTAATTATTGCTTCAGCATTTAGACCATACTTGTCCATTAGTTGCTCTGGTGTTCCACTTTCTCCAAATGTATCCTGTGTAGCCACAAATTCCTGAGGAGCCGGGAAATTTTCAGATAACGTTCTTGCAACACTTTCTCCTAATCCACCAAGGAAGTTGTGTTCTTCAGCAGTAACCACACATCCTGTTTTCTTAACAGATTTAAGTATAGCTTCAGCATCCAAAGGCTTAATGGTGTGAATATTTATTACTTCAGCACTAATTCCTTTTTCAGAAAGTTTTTCAGCAGCCTGTATAGCTTCCCATACCAGATGTCCTGTAGCAATAATAGTTACGTCGTCCCCTTCATAAAGATTAACCGCTTTTCCTATCTCAAATTTTTGATCTTCAGGTGTGAAATTTGCCACTTTTGGACGTCCGAATCTTAAATATACCGGTCCATCATGCTCAGCTATTGCAATTGTAGCTGCTTTGGTTTGATTATAATCGCAGGTGCAGATTACTGTCATACCAGGTAACATCTTCATGAGGCCAATGTCTTCCAGTATCTGGTGAGTTGCCCCATCTTCCCCAAGAGTAACTCCTGAGTGTGAAGCACAAATTTTCACATTTTTATTAGAATACGCCACACTTTGACGAATCTGGTCGTAAACCCGACCTGTAGCAAAGTTTGCAAAAGTACCGGCAAAAGGTATTTTACCTCCAATGGTAAGTCCTGCAGACATTCCAATCATATTAGCCTCAGCAATTCCAACCTGAAAGAAACGCTCCGGATTTTCATCTATAAAATCCTGCATTTTTAAAGAACCTATTAAATCGGCACAAAGTGCAACTACGTTAGGGTTGGTGCGTCCAAGTTCTGTTAGTCCGTCACCAAAGCCTGAACGTGTATCTTTTTTTCCTGTATCTGTATATTTTTTCATTTTTAGCTTTTTGTCATTTCCTTAAAAGGAAATCTTTGGTTTAGTAATCACCCATGGTTTCAGGGTTTTGAGAAAGCGCTTTTTCCAGTTGCTCATCATTAGGAGCTTTTCCGTGCCACGCGTGGGTATGCATCATAAAGTCTACGCCATGTCCCATTACGGTGGTCATAAGAATACAAACCGGCTTTCCTTTTCCAGTTCGTGTTTTCGCTTCTTTCAAGCCTTCTATAACCTGCTTAAGATCATTTCCATTTTCAATCTCCATTACATCCCATCCAAAAGCTTCAAATTTAGCTTTTAGATTTCCCATAGGTAAAACTGTTTCAGTACTACCGTCTATCTGCTGGCCGTTTAAATCTACGGTAGAGATAATATTATCTACTTTATTTCCTGCAGCATACATAATAGCTTCCCAGTTTTGTCCTTCCTGCAATTCACCATCTCCATGAAGGGTATAAACCAGATGCTTATCTCCATTTAATTTTTTGGCCTGGGCAGCACCAAGTGCTACAGACATTCCCTGTCCCAGAGATCCGGAAGCAATACGTATTCCCGGCAAACCTTCGTGTGTTGTAGGGTGTCCTTGTAATCTGGAGTCAATAAGTCTGAAAGTATCCAGTTCTTTAACCGGAAAATACCCGCTTCTCGCAAGAACACTGTAAAATACAGGGGAAATATGGCCGTTGGAAAGAAAGAAGAGATCTTCATCTTTACCATCCATATCAAAATCTGTATTGTGCTCCATTATTTCCTGATAAAGCGCCGTAAAAAATTCAGTACAGCCTAAAGATCCTCCGGGGTGTCCCGAATTTACCTTATGAACCTGTCTTAAAATATCCCTGCGCACCTGTGTAGCAAAATCTTCTAATTTTTTAAAGTCTGACATTATGGTTGTTGTTGTTATGATATTGATACAAAAATAGGTTTTTAAATACCTTTTTCAAAGTAAAATTGAAGTAGTTACACTATTAAGTGTTAAAATCACACCTAAATTATGAATTGTTTCAATTCTTTCTTTCCAACAAATGTTGAGTATCTTTGCACCACTTAAATTTGTATATGGATTTTGAATTATTAGCTGTCGATCCAGGCAGTAATGCCAGAGCTGGTACTGTTACAACAGATCACGGCAAAATTGAAACACCTATTTTTATGCCCGTTGGTACTGTTGCTTCTGTTAAAGGAGTGCACCAGAGGGAATTAAAAGAAGATATTAATCCTGACATTATTCTTGGAAATACCTACCATCTCTATTTAAGACCTCAGACGGAAGTGCTTAGAAAAGCAGGAGGTTTGCATAAGTTTATGAATTGGGACAGGAATATTCTTACGGATAGTGGAGGATACCAGGTTTATTCTCTATCTGCACGTAGAAAAATAAAAGAGGACGGTGTAAAATTCAAATCCCATATAGATGGTTCTTACCATACCTTTACGCCAGAAAATGTAATGGAAATTCAGCGCGTTATAGGCGCAGACATTATTATGGCTTTTGATGAATGTACCCCGTATCCCTGTGATTATAAATATGCCAAACGTTCTATGCATATGACGCATCGCTGGCTGGACAGGTGTATGTCACATTTTGAAAAAACTCCGCCACTGTATGGTTATAATCAAACGCTCTTTCCGATAGTTCAGGGAAGTACCTATAAAGATCTGCGAAAGCAATCTGCAGAGTATATAGCATCTGTAGGAGCTGAAGGTAATGCCATTGGAGGACTTTCTGTAGGTGAACCTGCGGAAGAGATGTATGCAATGACAGAAGTGGTGACAGATATCCTTCCGAAGGAAAAGCCGAGATATTTAATGGGTGTGGGTACTCCTATAAATATTCTTGAAAATATTGCTTTGGGCGTTGATATGTTTGATTGCGTAATGCCTACCCGAAACGCCAGGAACGGAATGCTTTTCACAGCACACGGAACCATTAATATTAAGAATAAGAAATGGCAGGAAGATTTTTCTCCTATTGATGATGCTGCCATGACTTATGTTGATACCGAATATTCAAAAGCTTATTTACGCCATTTGTTTACTGTAAACGAAATGCTTGGCAAGCAAATTGCTACCATTCATAACCTGGGCTTCTATATGTGGTTGGTACGGGAAGCCAGGAAACATATAATTGCCGGAGATTTTGCCTCTTGGAAAAATCAAATGGTAAAGCAAATGGATAAACGTTTATAAGTTGAAAATATTAGACTGGTACATATTAAAAAGATATCTGGGCACATTTGTTTTGATGCTCTTGCTTTTTATCCCGATAGGAATCACGGTAAACCTGGCAGAAAAGATTGATAAAATTCTTGAAAACGAGGTGCCGTTTATTGAGGTAGCTAAATATTACCTGGATTTTACTATTTATTTTGCCAATCTTCTTTTTCCGCTTTTTCTGTTTTTATCTGTGATTTGGTTTACTTCCAAACTTGCCAATAATACCGAAATTATAGCCTTTTTAAGTAGTGGGGTATCCTTCTCCAGGTTTTTGCGTCCTTACCTTATTGGAGCTTCCATAGTTTGTGTGGGTGCTTTAGTATTGGGTATGTACCTCGCGCCACAGGCGAGCAAGGGATTTAACGAATTTAAATACCAGTACCTGAAGAAGCATGAGCAAACGCAGGAAACAAGAGATGTTTACCGCCAGATAAATAATGAAGAGTATATCTATGCCAGTAACTTTCAGCCAAAAACCAAGACAGCAAGAAATTTCACGCTGGAGCATTTTAATGGCAACAAATTGGAATTCAAAATTAGTGCTTCCTATCTTGAATTTAATGAAGAAGATACTACCTACAGCCTTACTAACTTTGACAAAAGGATTATAGGGGAAAATGGGGATGAGATTATCCATGAGAGAAAAGTTGATACCATCCTGCCCTTTGAGTTTGGAGAACTTACACCCGAATCCTATATCGCAGAAACTTTAAATTATACTGAATTAAACGATTTTATTGAAACTGAGCGTCGTCGTGGTGCAGGGAATATAAACAGGTACCTTGTAGTTGCTTATAAGCGCTGGAGCCTGCCGGTATCAGCATTTATTCTTACTATTATAGCCGTGGCAGTATCTTCCAAAAAGAGGAGGGGAGGAATGGGCGTTAACCTTGCAGTAGGAATTACACTGGCATTTGTTTTTATATTTTTCGATAAAGTTTTTGGTACAATGGCAGAGCAATCTGCATTCTCACCACTACTTGCGGTCTGGTTTCCTAATATCACTTTTGGTATTCTGGCAATCTATCTACTGTTTACCTCCAAGAGATAAGCTCTTATTCAGGCGCTTAAAATTTAAACGGAAACTATAGAAATCTTCCTTTTAAAGTTTGTTATATTTGTGGGCTAATTAAAAAACACCATAATTCTTATGGAATATTTAGATTTTGAATTACCCATTAAAGAGTTAGAAGAACAGTACTCGAAAGCCTGTACTATAGGCGAGGAAAGTGATGTAGATGTAACTGCTACCTGTAAGCAGATAGAGAAAAAACTTAAAGAGACCAGAAAGGATATCTATAAGAATTTAACGGCATGGCAACGTGTTCAGCTTTCAAGGCATCCCAGCCGGCCATATACTTTAGATTATATTAAAGCAATTTGTGGTGATACTTTTCTTGAGCTACATGGCGATCGTAGCGTTAAAGATGACAAGGCTATGATTGGTGGTCTTGGAAAAATTGATGACCAGAGTTATATGTTCATCGGTCAGCAAAAAGGATTTAATACTAAAACAAGACAATACCGAAACTTTGGAATGGCAAATCCCGAAGGATACCGTAAGGCACTTCGTCTTATGAAATCTGCGGAAAAGTTTGGTCTTCCTGTAGTATGTCTGGTAGATACTCCGGGGGCATATCCCGGGCTTGAAGCCGAAGAAAGAGGACAGGGAGAGGCAATCGCAAGAAATATCCTGGAGATGACGCGCTTAAAAGTGCCGATAATTGTGGTGATAATTGGAGAAGGAGCAAGCGGTGGTGCTTTAGGTATAGGAGTTGGAGATAAGGTAATGATGTTGGAAAACACATGGTATTCTGTAATCTCTCCGGAATCCTGTTCGTCTATTCTCTGGAGGAGTTGGGAATACAAAGAAGTTGCGGCAGAAGCATTAAAGCTTACTGCTAAAGACATGAAGAAACAGAAGCTTATTGATGAAATAGTGAAAGAACCAATTGGTGGCGCACATAGTAACCGGGAGGAAATTTTTGCAACTGTAAAAAAATCCATTTCAGATGCTTATGATGAGTATAAAAACTTATCACCAACAGATTTGGTTGAAAAAAGAATGGATAAATATTTAGCAATGGGAGTTTTCAAAGGCTAAAACATTCTATACCGCATCACGAATTTAATCCGGAGCTAAAGTTTCGGATTTTTTTGTCCTTTTCAACAAAATAAATAAGTTTTCAACAGGACAATTGTTGATTACCGGTTGATTAAGTTGACCGCTGATTCTTAAGAATGTCTTAACAAATTTTTTACTTTCGCTTTATGGAAAATATCACCGCGCCGCAAAGTTTTGGTTACAAACAAAGTAACGTAGTTAATTTAGAAAAAGGAAAATTACCTCCCCAAGCTGTTGATTTAGAAGAAGTTGTGCTTGGAGCGATGATGATCGATAAAAAAGGGGTAGACGAAATCATCGATATCCTAACCGCGGAAGCCTTCTACAAGAATTCTCATAAACTCATCTTTGAAGCTATACATAAACTGTTTGAAAACACAGAGGCGATTGACTTATTAACCGTTTCTAACCAGCTTAAGAAAGATGGGAATTTTGATAAGGCAGGAGGTGACTATTATCTCATTCAGTTGACTCAAAGAGTATCATCTTCAGCGCATATTGAGTTTCATGCGCGTATTATCCTTCAGAAATATATACAGCGAAGCCTGATTAAAATTTCGAATGAAATTATTGAGGATTCTTACGATGAATCTACAGACGTTTTCGATTTGCTGGACCAGGCTGAAGCCAAATTATACGAAGTTACACAAGGGAACATAAAGAAATCTACAGAAACTGCGCAAAGTCTGGTGATCCAGGCTAAAAACAGGATTCAGGAGATCTCAAATAAAGAAGGTCTTAGTGGTGTTCCTTCAGGATTTGAAAGATTAGACAGATTAACTTCAGGATGGCAGCCCAGTGATTTAATTATTGTAGCAGCACGTCCCGGTATGGGTAAAACAGCGCTGACTTTATCGATGGCAAGAAATATTGCAGTGGGACAAAATATGCCCGTTGCTTTTTTCTCGCTGGAGATGTCTTCAGTACAGCTTATTACCCGTTTAATTTCTTCTGAAACCGGATTGTCTTCAGAAAAATTAAGAACCGGAAACCTGGAAAAACACGAGTGGGAACAGCTAAACGTTAAAGTAAAGGATCTTGAAAAAGCGCCTTTATTTATAGATGATACCCCATCTTTGTCAATTTTCGACCTTAGGGCCAAAGCGCGTCGTCTTGCTTCACAACACGGTATTAAATTGATTGTTGTGGATTATTTGCAGTTGATGACGGCCGGAGGAAGCCAGAAAGGAGGAAACAGGGAGCAGGAAATTTCTACGATTTCACGAAACCTGAAGGCATTGGCTAAGGAACTAAGTGTTCCGGTAATTGCACTTTCGCAATTATCGCGTGCCGTGGAAACTCGTGGAGGCAGCAAAAGGCCGCTTCTTTCTGACCTTAGGGAATCTGGAGCTATCGAGCAGGATGCCGATATTGTATCTTTTATTTATCGTCCCGAATATTATAAAATTGACGAATGGGATGATGAAGAACGTACTCCTACAGATGGCCAGGCCGAATTTATTGTGGCCAAACACCGTAATGGCGGCCTCGAAAATATCAGGTTGAAATTTATTGGACATCTTGGTAAATTTGATAACTTGGAGGAGTTTGATTCTCCGTTTGAATTTCATTCGAAAATGAACAGTGGAGGGGAAGACGAGAATGATTTTGGTAGTAAAAATTTACCCAGCCCAACGGCAGACGAAGCTTTTGGCAGCTCAATGAACGATGACTTTAATGATGACGATAGCGACGTGCCTTTTTAACAGGAAAATAAAAACAGCAGAAAATAAAACCGCCGGAATTCCTTTTAAATTGAAGGGATTTCTGGCGGTTTTTTTATGGCTGATAATTGCCAATTTTCAGGGCTGGTCTTCCAATATCCTTATTCCAATGGATGCCGATGGGCAGGCAGATCACCTGAAAGCATACGGAATCACTTACTATTCCCTGGAAAAACAATTGGAAGTCCGCTGGCTTTTAAACTACCGGGGAGGTTCCTTCCTTATTTCAGATACTGAAGACCTGCGAAGGGAATGCCAGATTCGGGGAGTCTCTTTTGAAGTAATTAGTGACCAGAAAACGGAACAGATCCTGGAAGAAATTAGCAGTCCGTCCCGAAATATGGAAGCTGTAGAGCTGGAAAAAGCTCCGAAAATTGCAGTTTATACTCCGGAAGGAAACAAGCCCTGGGATGATGCGGTAACGATGGCACTTGAGTATGCTGAAATTCCTTATGAAACCATCTACGACCGGGAAGTTCTGAATGATGCGCTGGTTTTATACGACTGGCTGCATTTGCACCACGAAGATTTTACGGGACAATACGGAAAATTCTACCGCGCTTTTAGAACCACGCCCTGGTATATAGAAGATAAAAAACAAGCCGAAGCTTTGGCGGCAGAACTTGGCTACGATAAGGTTTCTGAAGAAAAACTGGCAGTGGCACTTAAGATCAGGGATTACGTGGTAGGCGGCGGCTTTATGTTCGCGATGTGCAGCGCCACAGATAGTTTTGATATCGCTTTGTCTGCCGAGGGTGTGGATATTGCAGAGCCAATGTTTGATGGTGATCCCAGCGAACCGGGATATCAGTCCAAAATCGACTATTCCAATACTTTCGCTTTTACGGATTTTATTCTTGAACGCAGCCCGATGGTCTATGAATTTTCCTCTATAGACATGACCCAAAAAAGGCAAATATCGGCCGAAAGTGATTATTTCACACTGATGGATTTTTCTGCGAAATGGGATATTGTTCCAACAATGCTGACTCAGAATCATACCAGGCTGGTTAAAGGATTTATGGGACAGACCACCAGCTATAATCCGGAAAATATAAAAGCAAATGTGCTGGTAATGGGGGAAAGTAAACTCAACGGCGAAGCACGATATATCCACGGAATAAAAGGCAAAGGATTTTTTACATTTTATGGCGGCCACGATCCCGAAGATTACACTCACCGGGTTGGAGATCCCAAAACCGAACTGGAATTGCACCCAACTTCACCCGGTTACCGACTTATTTTGAATAATGTGCTTTTTCCGGCAGCCAGGAAGAAGAAACAGAAAACCTGATCTTATGAAGATTGACGCACATCAGCATTTCTGGCATTATGATCCTGAAAAATATTCCTGGATTAATGATGAAAAAATTCAGAAGGATTTTTTACCGGAAGATTTAAAGCCGATGCTCAAAGATGCCAATTTTGAGGGTACTATTCTGGTGCAGGCGCAACAAACTGAAGAGGAAACGCAGTTTTTACTGAAATTAGCAGCTGAAAATAACCTTATTAAAGGCGTTATAGGTTGGGTAGACCTAAATTCTGAAGAAATTGAAGCTTCTTTGGCACGTTTTTCTAAAAATAAGCTGCTTAAGGGCGTGAGACATACGGTTTATGATGAAAAAGGAGAATTTATGACAGATCCTGCTTTTCAAAGCGGAGTGTCAAAATTGGCAATTTTCGGCCTTGTATATGAAATCCTTGTTTTCCCTTATCAGTTACCCGGAGCAATAGCTTTAGCTGAAAAATTCCCTGAACAGAAATTTGTACTGGACCATCTGGCAAAACCCGATGTTACAAAAGCACCGTCTACCCAATGGAAACAGGAGATTCAGAAGTTGGCAGGAAACAAGAATGTGTTTTGCAAAATCTCTGGATTACTGAGCGAAGCCGGAAAAGATTGGAACCCTTCAGACTTTTCTCCTTTTCTGGATGTGGTGGTTCACTGCTTCGGAATAGAAAGATTGATGTTTGGCTCTGACTGGCCGGTTTCTTTAAGCGGCGGGAGTTATAGCGAGAGCGTAAAGATTATAGAAGATTATTTTTCAACCAATTCAGAAGAAGATTTGAAAAAGGTGATGGGCGGTACAGCATGTGATTTTTATAATATTTCTTAATTTGATCCTACTGGATAATGCATCTTTAGGTCCCGGTAGCTCCGTGCTGTTATTCATGAATATGTTGGCAATAATATATAAATAAATTCTATGGTTTTTAAGGAACTATCTGTTAAAAATGAATCTGATAGATTTGAAGAACATCTCCTAACTGAAGAAAATGAAAGAATAATTCTATCAGGAATTTTTGGAATAGGAAAAACTTATTTTATTGAGAAGTTTTTTCAAGATAAAGAAGAGGGTTTTATATCCATAAAACTTAACCCCGTCAACTATTCTGTATCTGGAAATCAAGATATATTCGAACTGATAAAATTTGATATTGGCTTTCAACTGTTTTCCTTAAATCCTGATTTCGAAAAAGTGGAAATTGATACTTTTCTTGCAGGACAATTTTATCTAGTAGAGAATTATCGAAGTGTTATACAAACACTTGCCAAGAATCTTTCGAAATTAGACAAACGTTTAAATGCCATTGTAAATTCAACTATTAAATTAGGTGAAAAAATAGATACTTATAAGGAAGAAAGAAGTGTCGATGAAGAGAAAGAATTAAAGAATTTTTTAAAATTTTTCAAACTTAAAAAAGGAACCTACAGAGAAGAAGATAATATTTCGGAATTAATATATTATTTAGTTCAAACTTTAAAAGCTACCCATCCAGATAAAAAAATTGTTTTAACTATAGATGATCTAGACAGGATAGACCCAGAACATATTTTCAGAATATTGAATGTATTTTCCAGTCATTTTGATTTTTATGATTATGAAAACGAAAATAAATTTGGATTTGATAAAGTAGTTTTGATTTGCGATATAAATAATATTAGAGAAATTTTCCGAAGCAGATATGGTAGTGATATAGATTTTTCAGGTTACATTGATAAATTTTACTCAACAGAAATTTTTCATTATACTTTTTCATCAGTAATTGTAGAAAATTTAAATAAATTTTTTAAAAGTATAAAAACTGATCATAGTATAATTCAGGAATACTTTTCATTAGGACACGAAAATTTCTACACTAATGAATTAAAATATATTCTCCAACATTTTATAAATGCCAATTGTTTAAGTACAAGAACATTGGTTAATTTCTTAAATAAGAAATATAGATTCCCTAATTATACCCTGGAAACGGATGATAATGCTATCTACTCAACAGAAACCCCAATTTTCGGCGCTTTAGATTTATTAGAAAATTTAATGGGAGGAAAAGAAGAACTTCTTAAAGCACTGGAAAAAGCTATTGAAAAATATCCTCGTAAAGAATTGTCTCCCTATCAAAGTTTTTGGGATTCTAGAATTGGTAATCTTATTATGCTCATAGATAATGAAAGACATAATTTTCAGCTATCGGGAGAGACTAGAATTTATGAAAGCGATAAATAAAAACTTAGAGTAGCTTACAAAATTCAACCATCAAGTAGTAATTACGGAGCTTATGCAAGGGCAATTAGGATTGGTCATTTAAATGATGGTTTTACAGGAGAAGAAACATTTGATCATCACCTAAGAATTACAAAACGTAAATTACCATACTTTCAACTTTTAAGGGATGCATATTTAAGTAAATTAAGTTTTATCATTAATCTAAGATAAAGAGCTCATTAGGATTTCGGAGATTTCCAATATTGAAAGCGGTATGTTCCAGTCTTTGATCTAACATACTTGTGCAGGTTTGATTAGGAAAAAAACGCCGATCCTAATGTGCGGGATGTCGGCAGTATTTTATCAAGATACTCTGGACATTATGCACAGCTTCTGTCTTCTTCAGGGGAGGTAACTATCGATCAAATCTTCGGAGTAAACGGTGTAAGTTCTACAAATTATAGAAATCCCTTCCTAAAAAACTAAAGAGATTTTCCCTCAATATTAAACAAAAAAAAGCCACTTCCGAAGTTATTCAGAAGTGGCTTTTTCAGAAATTAAAATTACTTTTTTAGAACCAGGTAACTTTCGATTTAGAAGACACCTATAAAGTGGTTCCCAGGCTCGTTGATTAATTGTGCGCCTTTGGTCACTTCACCAGTTACACTGTTAATGATATATACATTACCATCCTGGCCTACAGGGGCGATGGTTACATAAACGTTATCCCCATCTACCACAAATCCCTGGTACTGGAAAAAGTACATATCTGGATCGTATGGCAAATCAACAACTTCTGCAGTTTGAGAACCTAAATCAACACGCGCAAGAAAACTTTGCTGGTTCCCCTCGTTAAAACCAGATGGTGCTGCACCATCGTGGGTGTACATTACGTAGGCAATATTGTTTCCAACATATCTCCAGCTTTCAATATAAGAATTTGTTACTCCCAGAGCATCATCCAGGCTAAAAACATAAGAGTTGTCGTATTCGTTATCTTCAGTAATCCTTAGGATATGAGAGCCGTTAGGATCTCTCTGCGTGGCCTGGTAAATGCTTCCGTCTTCAGCTAAAAAGCTGTTGAAGCTACGGTAACCGCTGTTATCTCCAAATCCAACAGATGAAGTTATTAGTTCAGGGTTTTCTAAAGAAGGATAATCTACAACTAAAGCTTTTGTGCCTAATCTTTCATATGGATTAGTGTCACGTTCTCCTGTTGCAGGATCTGTTTTTCCCATCCAGGTTCCTATAATTAATTTATCCTGGGCAGCATTAAGAACAGGAGTATCTAATCTAAAGATGTAGTATCCTTGTGCCTCTTCTTCTTCAGAAAGTGGTATTTCAAAAGAATTGGTATTAGAAATTAATACTTCTTCCATATCCAAAGTTACTATGGTAGCAGTACCCCTGGTATATTCGTAAGTTTCACCTTCGTTTACCAATGGGCTTGTTACACTTACAGCAACACCAGTCTGGTCACCATCAAATAATTTTACCCACCTTGGAGATGTTCCTGCATATTGTGAGATATTTACCTCTCCATCGATTTGCTCAAAATCATCTCCGCCATTTACAGCATATTTAGAAAACTGTCCTCCTATGTCACCACCATAAGCGATGTTGAACATGGTAGAACCATCCACAGAAGATTGTAGCCTGGCTGTTCTTTGGGATCTCACCTGGAAACCGTTTTCAAATACATTTATTTCGTGCTCCGGATCCTGGATATCTTCTTCGGAAACGGAATAAATCACGGTTCCACCATTTCCGTTACCCGGAGTTTCGTCCATAATAGCTCCTGCCACGGTAAACCATCTTCCGGTTTCAGGTTGTGGATCTGGACCTATGTCATCTGTTGTGTCATCTTCACTGCAACTTATTGAAAGACCACTAAGGCCAATTACAGCTGCACCAGCAAAAAATCTTAAAAATTGTTTTTTCATAGTAAATAGTTTAAAAATTATTGATTGTATAGTTGATTTTTAAGTAAAAAGCTCTTCCCGGCTTTTGCACCGCAAAGTTGTCGTACGCCTGCCGGTTAAAAATGTTTTTTGCATCAAAACTAACGGTGATGTCTTTGGAAGGGAATACATAAGTTAATCCGGCATCCTGTATGTATTGTTGCGGTATTATAAAAGCATCTATTCCAGAAAGATCACGTAAATTCCAGATACTGTAAAAAGAATCTGTATAACTGAAGTTGTAAAAAAGGTGTAATAGAGATTTTTCCTGAATTATATTTTTTAAGGTATACTGGACATTAGCATTAGCTGTTAAAAATGGCTGATTGGGAATTTGCTGATCGTAATGAACCAGAACATTGCCATTATTATCATATTTGGTATTGTATCGCATATCGAACTTTGAAAAGTTCATTAAGATGTTCAGGTTGTTGTTGTACACATAATTAAGCTCGGCATCAAACCCGGAAGATTTTGTTTTTCCCAAATTAATATTAGGTGCAGATTCTATGGCATCATTAAGGTTTGTTCGGGTTTGCCTCATGATCTTATCCTCGGTATCCCGTAAAAAGCCGTTTGCTGCAAAGGAAATTTTATGTTTTTGATAAGTGAGAAAACCTAAGTTGAATCCAACATTAAGATTGTCGCTTACCTCAGGTCTTAGCAGGGGATTGGCAATAATGTTTTCCCCCTCGTCTCCAAAAGTTTCTCTTTCTGAAGGTAATCTAACTGCTTTTTCAGCAGATGTTAAGATCCTGAGCACAGGAGTAATTGCGTAAGAGGCTGCGGCACCATAACCTGAAACATCTGTATCTTTTTCAAAATATTCTTCTATCCTAACAGATTCCCCGTTTTGAGTTACTGCTACAGGATCCATTTTATTGATTTTTTGCTGGTAATATTTTCCGAAAAGAGAAGCTTGTAATTTCTCTTCAAACAACCGCAGTTCATAAGTGAGGGAACTTATGTTTTTTTGTAAGCCGCGGGTCCCTTCAAATCTTTTTTGCAGCACGGTTTTCATTTCATCGATATCTTCTCTGTATATATCCTGAAACAAGTGGTTAAAAATAATGCGGTGGTTGTTATTCAGCGAGTAGCTTAAACCTCCCCTCATAGAAAAGATTTCCCTGTCTACAGTTTCTAACCTAAGGCGGCTATCCTGTCTTAGTATTCGCTCTCCACGTAAGTTTCTGCTAAAGGACCCATCCCAGTTGGAAATATATTTTATAGTGTCATTCAAAACCCTGTCACGGTTACTGTAGAGGGCTCTAAAATTTACATCGAGCCCTTCAATAATATTTGATTTAGTGTAATTCAAAGTCAGAATATTGGCATTTGCTTCCATGAACCGCCCTTTGTACGGGGTGGTCATAAATAATCCATGCTGTATTTCATTATAAGAATCGGAGTAATTATACCCAATACTAAAATTATCTGCCCATGCTACATCTTTATAACCGACTTCTGTAACTGCCCCAACAGACCTGTACGCGTCATTATTTCTTTTTGTTCTAATGTAATCCAGACGACCATTCGGAAGGATGTTATAAACCAGATCCCCCCAAATTTCATAATCATTATCTGAATAGTTGTAAAATCCGGAAGCCCTTACATAAAAACCGGAATTTTCAGCGCTATACATTCCATTAAAATTGGCTTGAGTTGTATTGAAGGAGCCATAAGAAAGGGATGCATTCAAGTGATTGTTTGCCTCTCTTTTAAGTACAACATTTATTGCCCCTCCCAAAGCATCATCAGATAATTCTGCGGGAATCACTCCTTTATAAACTTCAATTCTTTCGATCATGGCGGGGGAAAGGCTATTTAAGTCAAAGGAGGAGCCGTAAGTTGAACTCGGGATGCCATCAATAAAAATTTTAACGGAATTACCGGACATTCCATTTAAGTTGTAATCTACCTCAGAACCAAGGCCACCGTTCTGCCGGACTTTTATACCAACAGATCTGTTTAAGAGTTCATTTGTCTGAATGTTTCTTCGGGAAGCTTCTTCTGTTTCAATCACATTAACAGCAAATCCCTGCGTTTTTAGCTGTTCAACCTTAGAGTTTCCTTTCAAAAGAATTTCTTCCAAATTGTTTTCTGAATGTTTAAGTATTAAATCTTCATTGGCAGAAGAAGAATCTATGGTTATTGAAACAGTGGTGGTTCCTGCTTCTACTGTGCTGATAACCAAAGTATAATTTCCAAAAGGAATATTTCTGAAAGAATATTGTCCATCTAGATTGGTAATAGCATAAACATTGATCTCCTTTAAATGAAGGTGTGCATTTACCACCGGATCTTCATTTGTAAATGAAACTGTTCCTGCTAAATTACCCGATTGCGCAAATATATTTAAGCTTGTAAAGAAGCAAATTAAGAGGAGACTAGCCTTATGCATTTATTTAGATTGATTAAAAACAAGGCGAAAATAGGATATTATTTAGAACTGTTCAAAATAAAATTAAAAAAATGTGAAAAAAGTTCGAAGAGGGGATTAATCAGCTAATTAGTTATCTTTTTAATTAGCTGTAAATTTATATCTTAACAAAAAAATTGATGTAATACATGAATAAAATATATCAAAAAGAAATTGCCTTGAATGCGAAATCCCGCGGCTTTCATTTAGTAACAGATGAAGTGCTTAGTCAATTTCCGGAAATTTCTGAGATTGAAATTGGAATGTTCCAGGTTTTTATCAAACACACTTCGGCAGGTTTGACCATTAATGAAAATGCTGATCCTACTGTGCGTGAAGATTTCGAAAGCCATATTAACAAAATGGTTCCCGAAAATCAGCCGTACTACAAGCATACTTTTGAAGGCTCTGACGATATGCCGGCTCATATAAAAGCTTCTTTAATGGGAACTTCTGTCCAGATTCCAATAACCAATGGAAGACTGAATCTGGGAACCTGGCAGGGAATTTATTTGTGCGAGCATAGAAATTATGGGGGATCAAGGAAACTTGTATTAACCGCCTTTGGAACAGGTCGTAATCACTAGACACTAATACAGTGAAAACATAATGACTATAGCTTTACTGGATATTTCGTTACCATTTGAGAATCCGGTATTAAAATTCCTGATTATTCTTCTTATTATCTTGTGCACACCAATTCTGTTGAACAAGATTAAGATTCCAAATCTCTTAGGACTTATCCTGGCGGGAGCAGTTATTGGTCCCAACGGACTTAATCTGATGGAGCGCGATAGCGGAATTATTCTTTCGGGAACTGCAGGCCTGCTCTATATTATGTTCCTGGCCGGACTGGAAATAGATCTCGCCGATTTTAAGAAGAATACTAAAAAGAGCTTGGTATTTGGGATGTTTACCTTCAGTATTCCCATGATCCTCGGGATTTTTACCGGCCTCTATATTTTTGAGTTTTCGGTATTAACTTCAGTGCTTCTTGCCAGCATGTTCGCATCACATACTTTAATAGCCTACCCGCTCGTGAGTAAACTGGGCGTGGCCAGAAACCGTGCTGTGAATATTACTGTAGGAGGGACAATGATTACCGATATCCTGGCGCTCCTGGTACTTGCGGTAATTGTTGGGATGACCAAAGGAGAAGTGGGCACTGCATTTTGGTTGAAATTAAGTATTTCCGTTTTAGTTTTTAGTGCTATTGTGATGTTTTTATTTCCGATTATAGCACGATGGTTTTTTAAAACCTATGATGATTATGTATCTCAATATATCTTCGTTCTTGCTCTGGTTTTCTTCGGTGCTATTCTCGCTGAAATTGCCGGAATAGAAGCCATTATTGGTGCGTTTTTGACTGGCCTGGCTTTAAATAGGCTTATTCCACGCACGTCGCCGTTGATGAACAGGGTGGAATTTGTGGGTAATGCGATTTTTATTCCGTTCTTTCTTATCGGGATTGGGATGCTTATAGATTTCAGGGTTTTCTTCCAGGGATGGGAGGCGATATGGATAGCCGCTGTTATGACTATTGTAGCAACATCTGCAAAATTCCTGGCGGCCTGGCTAACACAGAAAATCTACAGATTTTCTGTAGATGAACGCCGACTGATCTTTGGGTTAAGCAATGCACAGGCAGCTGCAACTCTGGCAGCTGTAATGATAGGCTACAATATTATTTTAGGAACGACAGAAGGAGGGGAGCCGATAAGATTACTAAATGAGAATGTTCTTAACGGAACGATTCTAATGATCCTGGTGACTTGTACAGTAGCATCTTTTGTAGCACAAAAAGGAGCCCGGAATTTAGCTTTGTCAGAAGTAGGAATGTCAACAGGAGCAACAGTAGGGGAGAATGATAATTCGGAAAAGATCCTTATTCCGGTTAATAATACCGAAACCCTTGATGAACTCATCCATCTTGGATTAACAATAAAATCTGCAAAAAACAGCAAAGGTCTTTATGCACTCACAATTATAGATAATAATTCTGCAAATCCCGGAGTTGAAAGAAAGGCGAGGGAAGTGATGCATCGTGCGGCGGTCACAGCCTCGGCAACAGACAATTATCTGCAGGAGCTTCTCAGGTATGACCTTAGTGTAATGAATGGAATTACAGGCGCTGTTAAGGAAAACGGAATAACCGATCTTATTATTGGTCTTCATGTGAAACAGGGAATTTCCGATTCCTATCTTAGTGAACTTACCGAAAGAATTTTGACGAGATGTAATACCACAACTTTTATCTATAAGCCTGCACAGCCGTTGGCGACGATAAAGAAACATATTGTTGTGATTCCGGAGAATGCAGAAAAGGAAATCGGATTTCCGTTCTGGATAAGCAAGCTCTGGAACATTGCTGAAAATTCCGGTGCCGAATTGGTATTCTATGCTACCGCATCCTCTATAATCCTAATTAAGAAGATTCAGGTTTCACATGCTGTGGAATGTTCTTTTCATCAATATGTCGGTTGGGACAATTTCGGGGAATTATTCAAATATGTTGGAAAAAACGATAATTTAATAATTGTGCTAAGCCGCAAAAACAAGATATCATATCAGTATAACATGCTAGAAATTCCTTCTTATCTTAACAACCAGTTCAAGAATAATAGTTTTATTCTGATTTACCCGATGCAGGAGGTGTATTAAGGGAATTTTTCTATAGCGAATCTCAGCCGCGCTATGCGCTTATTCAAAATAAAAATCCGGCTCTTTGCAGAACCGGATTTTAATTATAAGAGAGTATAATCTGTTATTTAATTATTTTACTTTGTCAACGATTGCTTTAAACGCTTCCGGGTGGTTCATTGCCAAATCGGCTAATACCTTACGGTTTAGATCGATTTCACTGGCGTTTACTTTCCCCATGAATTGTGAATAAGACAATCCGTGCTGACGGGCAGCTGCGTTAATACGCATAATCCATAATGAACGGAAGTTACGCTTCTTGGTTTTACGGTCTCTGTATGCATAAAGCATAGCTTTGTCTACCGCATTTTTTGCTACTGTCCAAACGTTTTTACGACGTCCAAAGTAACCTTTTGCTTGCTTAAGAACCTTTTTTCTTCTGGCTCTCTTCGCAACTGAATTTACTGATCTTGGCATATTTTAATTGTTTTTGTAGCAGGCGGCCGGTAACCGGCACTTCTAAACTTCTGCTGTCACACTGAGCGCAGTCGAAGTGTTGCCCAACTCCAGGGTTTTTAAATTGTTTAAACCGTTAAGAGCTTCAGCTTACTTTAAACGTAATTGAAGTTTAACATTATCCTTATCTGCATCATGTACCAAAGTACTGTGAGTAAGGGCAAGCTTACGTTTTTTAGACTTCTTCGTTAGAATGTGGCTTTTAAACGCGTGCTTTCTTTTAATTTTACCGGTACCAGTAAGCTTAAAACGCTTTTTGGCACTGGATTTAGTTTTCATCTTAGGCATGCTGTCCTTCTTTTATAATTAACTCTCTTATTTCTTTTATCAAATAGCAAATTTCCTCTTTCACCTCTCCTTTGGAGAGGTCGGAATTTATTTTTTAAAATTCCGGGTGAGGATTTTATTTCGTCTTTCTTGGAGACAAAAACATAGTCATACGTTTACCCTCCAGCTTTGGCATTTGTTCAACTTTTCCAAGCTCTTCAAGGTCTGTGGCCAATCTCAATAATAAGATTTCACCTTTATCCTTAAAAACAATAGACCGACCTTTAAAGAATACAAAAGCCTTTAATTTCGCACCATCCTTCAGAAATTTCTCAGCATTACGTTTTTTAAATTCGTAATCATGGTCGTCTGTATTAGGCCCGAATCGAATTTCTTTGACTACAACTTTAGTGGCCTTTGCTTTCATGACCTTTTCTCGTTTCTTCTGTTCATAAAGAAACTTCTTGTAGTCCATCGCTTTTACAACCGGCGGTTCAGCATTTGGTGATATCTCTACCAAATCCACACCTAATTCTTCAGCGATTGCTAAGGCTTCCTTAATAGGGTAAACGTCCATTTCCACATTATCACCAACAAGCCTCACTTTTTCAGCGCGGATTTTATCGTTGATTCTGTGTTCGTCTTCCTTTCTCCTTGTACTGGGCCTTTTCGATTTTTTTCTTCGTATTGCTATGGCTAATCTATTTTTAGTTAAACTTCAAACGCCTTAAGCGTTTTTCTTATTTCGTTATTTACAATTTCAGCAAAAGCTTCTACTGGCATTGTGCCAATGTCGCCTTCCCCGTGTTTACGTACAGAAACCGTACCATCATTCGCCTCCTGTTCTCCTACGATCAGCATATATGGATATTTCCCCATTTCAGCCTCACGAATCTTCTTCCCGATGGTTTCATTTCGGTTATCCTTACGGGCGCGAATTTCGTTATTTTCCAGCAAAGTTAAAACTTTTTGGGAGTATTTTTCATATTTCTCACTGAGTGAGAGAATAATAGCCTGCTCCGGCATTAACCACAACGGAAAGTTCCCACCGGTATGTTCCAGGAGAATGGCAACAAATCGCTCCATACTTCCAAAAGGTGCTCTGTGGATCATGACAGGGCGATGACTTTCGTTGTCACTTCCCTTATATGTCAGGTCAAAACGTTCTGGCAGGTTATAATCTACCTGAATGGTGCCAAGTTGCCAGTTTCTGCCCAAGGCATCTTTTACCATAAAGTCCAGCT
This sequence comes from Autumnicola patrickiae, assembly GCF_031846525.1. Taxonomy (NCBI): domain Bacteria; kingdom Pseudomonadati; phylum Bacteroidota; class Flavobacteriia; order Flavobacteriales; family Flavobacteriaceae; genus Autumnicola; species Autumnicola patrickiae. Next base: position 2,030 of record NZ_JAVRHM010000027.1, on the reverse strand, counting down.
TGGGACCATAAAATGCAGCTTCACCCGTTTCTACCACATAATTTAAACCTTTTTCTTTTGCTGCAGAGATGATAGCATTTTCAGCTTTGTCCCAAACATCATCACTTCCAATGTACTTTTCTTTATTTTCCGGATCTCTCAAAGAAACCTGGGCAGTGAAATTTTCAAAGCCTAAAGAATCGAATACATATAAGGTAAGATCAATTACTTTTTTAAATTCTTCATCCAGTTGATCCGGAGTACAGAAAATATGCGCATCATCCTGTGTAAATCCGCGTACACGGGTTAGTCCGTGTAATTCCCCGCTTTGCTCGTAACGGTAAACAGTACCAAATTCAGCAAAACGCTTCGGTAAATCGCGGTAACTCCAGGAAGTCGCGTTGTAAATTTCACAGTGGTGAGGGCAGTTCATCGGTTTCAGCAAAAATTCTTCTCCCTCATTCGGAGTTTTTATCGGCTGGAAACTATCTTCTCCATATTTTGCGTAATGCCCGGAAGTCACATATAGTTCCTTTTGCCCGATATGCGGACTAACAACCATCTCATATCCCGCAGTTTTCTGCGCTTTTTTAAGAAAGTTCTCAAGACGTTCACGCAAAGCAGCACCTTTTGGTAACCATAAAGGAAGTCCCTGTCCCACTTTTTGAGAAAAAGTGAAAAGCTCCAGTTCCCGTCCTAATTTACGGTGATCCCTTTTCTTCGCCTCTTCCAGAAGTTCCAGATACTCTTTTAACTCCTTTTGTTTTGGGAAAGAAGTACCGTAAACCCTGGTGAGCTGAGGTTTCTTTTCATCGCCACGCCAGTATGCACCGGCGACACTCATCAGTTTTACCGCTTTAATAATTCCGGTATTGGGAATATGTCCTCCGCGACACAAATCGGTAAAAGTATCGTGATCACAAAAAGTAATCGTTCCGTCTTCAAGATTTTCAATTAATTCAACTTTAAACGGATTATCTTGTTTCTTATAATAATCAAGCGCATCAGCCTTAGAAACTTCCCGAAGCTTAAAATCATGCTTTCCGCGGGCAATCTCCAGCATCCTGTTTTCTATTTTTCCGAAGTCATTTTCCGAAAGCGTATGCTCCCCAAAATCCACATCGTAATAAAATCCGTTTTCGATAGCCGGGCCAATGGTAAGTTTAGAACCGGGATACAATTCCTCGATTGCCTGCGCCATCACGTGAGAAGTCGAGTGCCAGAAGGCCTTTTTTCCCTCATCGTCATTCCATGTATATAAGGTAAGCGCGCCGTCGGTAGTCAAAGGCGTAGAAGCTTCTACTATTTTGTCATTGAATTTCGCCGAAATCACATTTCTGGCCAATCCCGCACTAATACTGTTCGCGACATCCATTGGAGTAGCGCCCTGTTCAAATTCTTTGATACTGCCGTCTGGCAAAGTTACCTTAATCATGTCTCGTTTTTAATTAGAAGAGCAAAGATAAGCCGTTGAAGTTGGTTGCGCAATATAGAAGTTGGGGAAAATATTTATTTGGGCGTTTCCTTCGGGCTTAGGCCCTCGGCCGGGCTATCCGCTGTATCTTATAGCGCTTTTAGGAGTAGAGAAGAGGTAAGGTATATATAAGGAGACCGATAATTGCCAAATTTAGGCATAGCCTATTTTCCGCTATAAGGATGCCGCTGCTATCCCTAACGCAAATGGGGTGGTGAGTGAGTAGTGAGTAGTGAAAAGTGAAAAGTGAAAAGTGAAAAGTGAAAGTGAAAAGTTCATCTCATAACGCACTTATAGACGTCAAGTATTCCTTAGTAAGCTCATCTTGGAACAAAGACTGCCTATAATTGCCATTTTGGGAGCATGATGTTTTTTCCACGCATATAGTTCCTTCCCTTTTTTGAAGGGAAGGTGGCTTTATCAGCGGGAGCAGATAAAGCCGGAAGGGTAAAAACTACAATTTGAAGCAGGAACTTGATTTTTCAAGATTAGCTTGTGCTACATATACTATGGAGATGCCGATAATTGCCAAATATGGACTACGACTTAGGTATAAGCCCGGAGCTTATAAATTAAA
>NZ_JAVRHM010000026.1:0-47693 GCF_031846525.1 Autumnicola patrickiae | reverse complement strand
TATCGTGAAAATATTTTAAAAAGGTGTACTACAAAAAATGGCAATTTTCGGCCTGCAGTAGGGGTAAAGTCACTTTAGGAAAATTGGGAGAAAATTAATCCTGTTTTCCTCTCGTCTTCAGAAAATATTTCGGGTTCACTCCGTACTTTTCCTTAAAAATTTTGGAAAAATAACTTCGGTTATTAAGACCGATAGCACTAACAATTTCAGAAATATTTCTTTCAGAATTTATGAGCATTTCCTTTGCTGCTTCCAGCTTAATGTGCTGCATATATTTATTCACCGTGAGATCATAAACGTATTTAAAGCCTTCCTGAAGTTTATTTACGTTTGTCCCGGCTTCTTTCGCCAAAGATTCCACGGTTAAATTACTGCCAAGATCCCCCTGAATTCTTTTTGCCACATAATCTACTTTATCAATATCAGACTTTCTTAAAATTTGAGGTAACCTGTTCTCATCTTCATCATCCTGATATTGCGAAATTTGAATTACCAGCATCTCAAAGGCCTTCCCTTCAAGAAAGATAGAACGCAAAAATCCGGTTAAGTCCTTTTGGCTTATTTCGTCCATAAGATCTGCCGCCTTTATGCTGTAGTTTCCCTGGTAAAAAAATTGCTGTTCGGCCACTTCATCTTTAAAAAGGCCTGTGAGGGTAGGGTCAAGATCCTTAAAATCGTAATTTGGTCTGCGACTAAAGGCTGTTCTTATAATTTCCAGGCTCGAAACATGCGTTCGCTGGTTGGCCTTAAAATGCAGAACATGGCCATTGTAGCCACTGCTGGAGACAATGATATTTTGATATGTTTCAATAGTATGGATCTTTTCTGAATCCTGAAAAGAATGCCCTACACTACCTTCTGAACAAAAGATAAATTTCAAGGGGTGCACCGTGTTTAGAGAAAAACATATCTGAACATCCTGATAAAATTTACAATTATATGCAATAAATCCTATTCCAGATTCAAAACTTGATCCTCTTATAAACCCCTCACCAATTTCTTCAGGAATGTCCAGTGTAATTTCTCCGCTTCCATTTCTTGTAGCAGCATTTATAGATTCTGCAATGTCCTGAATAATTTCATCTACAGGTAAGGTTTTAACGTCTATTCTCATTCTGTTGAGGCGTGAAGCCACTTATAACAAAGCCACAGAAGACTTTTAATTATTAATATTATATTAAGCTATCGTTTATTTTTGGAGTAAAATGTAAAATTAGTATTTGCCGACTTTTACAGTAACTCCCATAAAATATAATGTTTAATAGGACAATACTAGTGGGAAAAACGTTATTTGCTTCTGATGACTTCCTAAAATTTTAACAACCGGAGATATTTTGAACATTTGAATTAACATTTATTCGAATAACAGTAATCAAATTTTATCAAATATATGATCTTTATTTCCTAAAATAGTGGCGGATACAATTCTTCTGTTTCTAAAATTACCGTATATGACTCTGGTTTACATATTATTAGGATTAGAAGTAGTTGTCGTCCTCGTGGTTTCTTATATCCTTATAAGGAAGATGATTAAATTGGTAAGAAAGAATAAAGAGAAATCTTTTTAGAATTTTTTTATCCAGGTCAAGCACGCCATTTTCCCAATTATCGTTAATTTTACTAGCCTCCTCTTATCTAAGGCTGAGCCTGCTTTTACAATTCCTTTTTTTTAATTAACTTCAAATAAAACTGAAACTGAAAGCATGAGCACAAAAGATAAAAATTCGGCGCCGTACCCTACTGACCGGGACAATAAAAAACACGAAAGAAACCAGTCTACAGAAGTAGAACGCTCTTCCAGCAATATAAAAATTATAGGTTTAATTATTGTCTTGATATTTGTAGTATTAATTATTCTCGTTTTTGCCGGTATTATTGGTTAGCCCGCTGCTTTTTTCTTTTGTTTGTTCCCAAAGAGCTGCATATAATCCCTTACCTTTATTGCAAAAAAAGGAATTATGGCCAATAATTATTACGACCCGGCAGATCTCAGGAAGTTTGGTGAAATTACCGAATGGAGTGAAGAACTTGGAACTAAATTTTTTGATTATTACGGAAAAGTTTTTGAAGAAGGAGCACTTACCGCCCGCGAAAAATCACTTATAGCACTTGCCGTCTCCCATGTGGTAAAATGCCCTTATTGTATAGATGCCTACACCAAAGACGGACTGCAACGAGGAATTACCAAAGAAGAAATGATGGAGGCTGTACATGCAGGAGCTGCTATAGAAAGCGGGGCTACACTTGTGCATGGGGTACAAATGATGAATAAGTATAAGAAACTCAGTATGTAATTTCTTCTGAACTTATTCGTCTAAAATCCGAACAACATCCAATTTTTTTTCCTTACAAACCGAATAATTCTGTATGCCTTTAAAATCCCTGAAAGCGAGAGAAGACGATCTTTCCAGCCCTACAAAACAACTGGAATTTCTAAACAACGGAATTTTTAAAGATGGAGAGCTTCCGCGGTTTAAAGATAAAATTGCCGAAACAAACCAACTTCCTCTAAAGCCAAAAAAACTGGAAATCCTTCAGCTTAATCTGGGATATATGTGTAATCAGATTTGTTCACACTGCCATGTAGATGCCGGGCCAGATCGCCAAGAGATCATGACAGTTGAAACAATGCACCAGTGTCTGGAAGTGATTAAAAACACCGGAGCCCATACATTGGATTTAACCGGAGGCGCTCCCGAAATGAATCCGAATTTTCGCTGGTTTGTGGAAGAAGCTTCCAAAGCCGGAATTAAAGATTTTATCGTCCGTTCCAACCTTTCAATTATTCTGGCAAACAAGAAATACCACGATTTACCGGAATTCTTCAGAAAGCACAATGTACATGTGATCTCTTCTCTGCCTTTTTATAAAAAGGAGAAAACCGATAAACAGCGCGGCAGCGGAGTTTTTGACAAATCGATAAAAGCACTGCAAATGCTCAACCAGGTTGGCTATGCCCAGCAAGGCACAGGTTTAAAACTGGATCTTGTTTATAATCCTTCCGGAGCTTTTTTACCTACCAATCAGGAGGCTATGGAACGGGATTTCAAAACCGCTCTAAAAAAGGATTTTGATATCGATTTCAATAGCCTTTTTGCTATCACTAACCTGCCAATAAGCCGGTTTCTGGAGTTTTTAATAGCTTCAGAAAATTATGAAGATTATATGTACGCGCTTGTGGAAGCTTATAATCCCGCGGCTGTAGAAAATGTGATGTGCACCAATACCATTTCCATTAGCTGGGATGGATGGCTTTACGATTGTGATTTTAACCAGATGCTGGATTTAAAGGTGAACAGTAAGGTGAAGCACATTAGCAATTATAATGAAAATTTGCTTAATGACAGAGAAATTTTAATTTCCCAACACTGTTACGGTTGTACGGCTGGTGCAGGCAGTAGCTGCCAGGGAACGGTGGCCTAAAAATGCCAATTTTCGATGCAGAAAAATTTAAAGGACAATCTACTTCTTATTTTTACCAGAAATCCTGAGTTTGGGAAGGTCAAAACCCGTCTCGCAAAAGATACAGGAGACAAAACTGCTCTGGAAATCTATAAATTTCTTCTAAAGCACACTGTTTCGGTTACAAAACAGCTAAAAATCACCAAAAGAGTATATTATTCTGAAGAAAGTCAGCAAAATGACATTTGGGAAAAAGCGTTTTTCGAGAAAAGAATTCAAAAAGGCAGTTCTTTAGGTGAGCGCATGAAAAATGCCTTTGAAGAAGGCTTTCAGGATGGGTATCGAAAAATTGCAATTATCGGCAGTGATTTGTTTGACATTCAGCAAAAAGATTTGGAAGAAGCTTTTGAGGAACTTCAGAAGAACGAATACGTAATTGGTCCCGCTGAAGATGGCGGCTATTATTTTCTAGGGATGAAATCATTAAATTGCAGCTTATTTTCAGAAAAAAACTGGGGAACAGATTCCGTTCTTCACGACACATTAAAAGATTTACAAGACCATCAGGTAAAATTGCTTAAAACCAGGAATGATGTCGATACTCTCGATGACATCAGGAACAATCCGGCTTTTCAGCAATTCCTGAAATAACACCATTATGATAAAACAAATAAAAGAATCTACAGACTTTCTTATTTCCCGTGGATTTGCTGCTCCGGAAATAGGAATTATACTTGGCACAGGCCTGGGAAAATTAATTGATGAAATTGAAATAGAAGCAGAAGTCAGCTACAACCATATCCCCTATTTTCCAACTGCCACGGTAGAATTTCATAAAGGAAAACTTATCTACGGAAGCCTGGAAGGCAAAAAAGTAGTGGTGATGCAGGGGCGCTTTCATCTATACGAAGGCTATACGCTGCAGGATGTCACCTATCCTGTGAGGGTAATGAAGCATCTGGGCATTCAGAAATTATTGGTTTCCAATGCTTCCGGATCAATAAACCTGGACTTCAAAAAAGGGGAAATCATGCTTATTGAAGACCATCTTAACCTCCTGGGCGGCTCTCCCCTCGCCTTTTACGGAGTGGAGCATCTTGGGGAAAGGTTTGTGGATATGAGCCAGCCTTACGATCCTGAGATGAATAAAGCTCTGGAAGCATCGGCTAAAAAGAACAATATCACCCTGCACAAGGGGGTTTATGCCTCGGTGCTTGGGCCGCAGTTGGAAACAAAAGCAGAGTACCGTTATCTTAAAATTATTGGCGCAGATGCCGTGGGAATGAGCACTGTTCCTGAAGTTATTGTAGCCAATCACCTTGAAATACCGGTTTCGGCAGTTTCTGTCATTACAGATGAAGGTGATCCGGACAACCTGGAGCCGGTGAACATTGAAGATATAATCGCTATGGCCGAAAAGGCTGAGCCTAATATGATCACCCTTTTCAGGGAAGTAATTAAAAATCTATAGAACATGAGTTATCTCGAAACCACCAGAAATGTTTACCGTGATGCCGCTCTAACACCAGATGTGGGTTTATGCTGCACTACAAATCCTATCTGGGAATTGCCGGGGCTAAAAATTCCGAAGATCATGCAGGAGATGAATTACGGCTGCGGCAGTACGGTACATCCCCGTGATCTTTCAAATAATCCGAAAATTTTGTACGTAGGAGTTGGAGGAGGAATGGAACTGCTTCAGTTCGCTTATTTCTCCAGAACAAAAAGCGGTGTTATTGGAGTGGATTCTGTAGATGAAATGTTGGAAGCCTCCAGGAAAAACTTCACTGAAGCCGAACTTCAGAATAATTGGTTTAAGAGTGATTTTGTAGAATTAAAAAAAGGTGATGCGCTGGATTTACCGGTAGCTGATAATTCCATTGATGTTGCAGCCCAAAATTGTCTCTTCAATATATTTAAAACCGAAGATCTTAAAAAAGCACTGGAAGAAATGTACCGGGTGCTAAAACCCCATGGCAGATTGGTGATGAGTGATCCCATCTGCGAACAGCCAATGAATGACGAACTTCGGAATGACGAGCGTTTAAGGGCTTTATGCCTTAGCGGCTCCCTTCCGCTTAACGATTATGTAAAAGCGCTCACCGATGTTGGCTTCGGAACTATAGAAATACGCGCGAGGAAACCTTATCGCATCCTCGATCCCAAACATTATCCTACAGACGAATTAATTTTCATTGAATCTGTTGAAGTGGCTGCTATTAAAGATCCTATGCCCGAAGACGGCCCCTGTGTATTTACAGGAAAAGCAGCAATTTATTACGGAGATGAGGACTATTTTGATGATAAAAAAGGACATGTGCTGTTGCAAAATCAGCCGTTGGCCGTTTGTGATAAAACAGCCGGGGCGCTGGCCAATTTAAACAGGGAAGATATTTTTATTAGCGAATCTACTTTTCACTATGACGGTGGTGGATGTTGTTAGGTTTTTTATTTCATAGATCTATTTAGTTTTTGATTAGCGCCTCAAACCTGACAGGTTTTCGAAATCTGTCAGGTTTAAACATCTAAATATCAAAGTAATGTGTGATCAAAATTAATTTTATCTAAATTACAACTTCTAATGATCACAAATCATGAATTAGAAATAAGCTAAATGGAGAAATTGGAAAATGATTTTTTCTATCATATTTACAATAGAGGAAATAACAAACAGGACCTTTTTCTTGAAGAAGAAAACTATCTACATTTTCTAAAGCTTCTGAAAACCCATCTATTGCCCGTCGCAGATGTTTATTCCTACTGCCTACTTAAAAATCATTTTCATATTCTGGTGAGAATAAAAGAAGAAGCTGTTCATCCCTCAAAGAACCTTTCGAATCTTTTCAATGCATATACTAAAGCCTTAAACAAAAAGTACAACAGAACCGGAAGTCTCTTTCAACGACCATTCAAACGAAAAAGATTAACCAATGAAGATTATCTGAAACAACTTATAGTCTACATTCACCTCAATCCTGAAGCACATAATCTAATTGATGATTTTCAGGATTATCCTTATTCTTCTTTTTTATCTCTTTTAAGTGCTAAAGAAACTTCTTTGGCAAGAGCAGAAGTGATGAATTTGTTTGACAATAAAAGTAACTTTGAGTTTGTTCATCGCAATTCCAAAACGATAAATAATGAGGTCTTAAAAGCACTTACTTTTGAGTAATCGACCGTAGCCAAACCTGACAGGTTTTTCAAAACCTGTCAGGTTTAAACCCACTTTTTTATTACCCTCCAAGAACTTGGTTATTAGCATTTAACACAAAATATAATGCTCGAAATCTTAAAGCCAATTCTCTTCTATAAATCATTTAATTCCCAGTTATACTCATAGAAGTCAACCGTCTTTCTTTCGGAAATCTTATTTGTACGGAATTGATTTACGTATTGAATGAAACTTTGTCCTTTGCTCGTAAAATCTTCTTTGTACCAATTAAAAATTTCTGAAAGCAAAACTTGATTTCCGTTTATTCTGATGAATTCAGGATCATTCAGGGTATTTAAAGTCTGCTCCTGAAGCTGCTGCTCCAAAATTCCCGGCATATAAGCTTCAGAAATTAGCTGCGGACAACTTTTTGCGGCACAAACCAACGCAAAATGGAATCTTTCCTCTTGCGGAAAGTTACCAAAGACCAATTCGTGTTCAATCTCGTCTAAAGTAACCGATTTTAATCCCAGGCTATGCGGCTGTTTATCAAAAAAACCTTCAATTTCCAGCGGAGATTTTACAGGGTAATTTTTTACAATTCCGTCAATTACTCCGAGGTTATATGCATTGATCCAGAAAGCTTTAAAAATTTCTTCCTCTTCAGGATTTGTTTCGAAACGTTTCGCCAGGTTCAATAACTGCTTTAAATCCTCGGGATTTTCTTTAATTTCAGCATATTTTACATTACCATTTTCAACATAAGTCTTAAGAAAATTGTCGGCTTTTGTAAAGAATTCAGGTGTATCTTGCGCGGTGAGAACTGCGGAAAACAACAGGAATAAAAGGGTTAAATGCTTCATCAAATCTTAAAATTAAGGTGATTTCAACTTTTGCGTCTAATTTTTTATACTTTCAATAATCGAACCATCCTGCAGCGCCTTTAAAACTATAAAAAATATGGAGCACATCGTCATTATAGGTAACGGAATTTCGGGAATTACTGCAGCCAGGCATATCAGGAAGCATTCCCAGAAAAAAATCACCGTTATTTCTGACGAGAACGAGTACTTTTTTTCGCGTACTGCCCTTATGTATGTTTATATGGGGCATATGAAATGGGAACATCTGGAACCTTATGCCGACTGGTTTTGGGAGAAGAACAGAATTAATTTAAAGTCGGTGCGAGTAAAGGAAGTAGATTTCGAATCTAAAGAATTACACTTCTCTTCAGGAGACTCCTTGCGCTACGACAAGCTGGTGCTTGCCACAGGCTCTGTTTATAATAAATTCGGTTGGGAAGGTGAAGATCTGCAGGGTGTGCAGGGACTGGTTTCCAAACAGGATCTTGAATTACTAGAAAAGAATTCAGAAAAATGTAAGCATGCGATCATTATCGGCGGCGGATTAATTGCCGTTGAACTTGCTGAAATGCTGCGCACCAGGAAAACTGAAGTGACTATCCTGGTACGCGAAAAAGCGTTTTGGGGAAACGTTTTACCTGATGAAGATGCCAAAATGATTTCGCAGCATATTATTTCCCACGGAGTCACAATAAAACATGAAAACGAATTGGATAAAATCCTGTCAGACGAAAATGGAAAAGTTAGAGGAGTTACCACCAAAAACGGGGAAGAAATTGAATGTCAGCTTGTAGGCCTTTGCGCCGGCGTAAAACCGAACATTGATTTTTTAAAGAAAACAAATCTTGAAACCGACAAAGGAATTTTAGTCAATAATTATTTAGAAACCAATATTCCCGATGTTTACGCGATTGGCGATTGCGCGCAGCAACGGGAAATCATCGGGCAGCGAAAAGCTGTGGAAGCCGTCTGGTATACCGGCAGAATGATGGGCGAAACCCTTGCACAAACACTTACCGGAAACAGATTGAAATATAACCCCGGAAACTGGTTTAACAGTGCGAAGTTTTTTGATATTGAATATCAAACCTACGGCTGGGTATGGCCGCAACCTAAAGGAAACGAACAACATTTCCACTGGCAGCATAAAGACAATACGAAAGCAATTACGATTGCTTTTAATACCGAAACCAGTCAGTTTCTCGGAATAAATACCTTCGGAATAAGAATGCGACACGAATTTTTTGACCGCTGGTTAAATGAAAAAAGGAGTATTGGCTATGTATTGGCTAACCTCAAAGAAGCTAATTTCGATCCTGAATTCTATACGCGTCATGAAAAAGATATCTTTAGAAGTTTTAAGAATGAACTTGAGAGGGCGTAACAATTAAAAATACAATGAGCGACAAAATACACCACAGCATGGCCCTCACGGGAGAACCGCCGGAAACAATTTCCACCACCCAAAAAGTGGCTTCAGGAATAGGACTTACCGGTTTGTTTATTCTCTTACTAGCCACCCTTAATGTTAATTTCCCGAATAAAACCCTCTTCCTAAGTTTAGCCATTGGCCTAATAGCAACCGGCACCATTGTTTTTGCCAATGATGCTTATCTGGGGAAACATGCCGGAATAAAAAACGACGGACTATGGTTTAAGCCACTAACTTCCCGCGGACTCTGGGCCTGGATCCTTGGGCTTGGGCTAACTATTTTTTACATCGTGCTCTATTGGTTTCCGCAATATCTGGGATTAAATGCTGATGGCGAAAATACCGGAATCGTTGCTCTTTTTGACCCCTTAAGTCAGCTAATTAGCGGCCAACCCGCGAGCCAATGGTTTGTTTACGGAACACTTTACACCCTGGCGATTCTCATATTCGGTTATAAATTTATTCTGAAATACCGCCACAACCGCTACGAAGTACTGCGCACTTTCTCAGTAATGTTTTTCCAGCTGGGTTTTGCATTTTTAATTCCGGAAATCCTGATGCGGTTAAATCAGCCGTATTTTAATCCGGCGAATATCTGGCCGCTTAATTACGATCTTTTTGCAGATTATAAGCTGGAAGGCTTCTTTTCCGCAGGAAATGTTGGTCTGCTCATGCTGTTCTTCGGAATTGCCTCCGTTTTTATTATAACCCCTATCCTCACCTACAAATATGGCAAACGCTGGTATTGTTCATGGGTTTGTGGCTGTGGCGGACTCGCAGAAACAGCCGGCGACCCTTACCGTCACCTTTCAGATAAATCACTCGCTTCGTGGAAACTGGAACGTTGGATGATTCACAGTGTCCTCGTATTTGTCGTGGTGATGACTATCGCGGTTGTCTACAGTTTTTTAAGTGAAAATCCTTCAGAATCATGGCTTACCAGGGACGTTTTTCTCTGGGGCTCGGCTGGGTTTCTTACGCTTCTTTTTGCACTTATCATGATCTTCAAAAGAGATCAACTGGCTAAAGATGCAAAATATGCCGCTGTAGGTTTTCTGGTGGTGATTTTGGCCATTATCAGCATTAACTACTTTAGCGGCAATAGCAATATTTTTTTCTTCCATGGTGGGCAACTTCGGGAATGGTACGGCTTTTTAATAGGCGCTGCTTTTTCGGGAGTTGTCGGAGTGGGATTTTATCCAATTTTCGGTAATCGCGTTTGGTGCCGGTTTGGCTGCCCTATGGCTGCTGTTTTAGGAATGCAGCAAAAATTGTTTTCGCGCTTCAGGATTACTACCAACGGTGGGCAATGTATTTCCTGCGGAAATTGCTCTACCTATTGCGAAATGGGAATAGATGTGCGGGCTTATGCGCAAAAAGGAGAGAATATCGTTCGTTCCAGCTGTGTAGGCTGCGGAATTTGCTCTGCTGTTTGCCCACGCGGAGTTCTAAAGCTTGAAAATGGCCCACAGGAAGGCAGGATTAATTCTGAAGAAGTTCTTTTGGGAAATGATGTGGACCTGATGGATTTGATTAATCAGAAAAGCAGGTAATTTGCAGGTAAAGCCTTTTATTTGTGTAAAAATTCAGCCATTTCTTAAATGAAGGTTCGAAAATTGCCATTTTAGATGCCTCACCTAATTAAAGTTATTATTCCTGCCTACAACGAGGAGGCGTCCATTGGGAAAGTGGTCGCTGAGGTTCCTGAGTTTGTAAATGAGGTTATCGTGGTGAGCAATAACTCCACAGATGACACAAAAAAGAACGCAAAAGCCGCCGGAGCCACTGTACTTTCAGAAAACAGGAAGGGTTACGGCTATGCCTGTCTGAAAGGCATGGAATATATTGCGACTAATTTTAAAACGTCCCACACCAAACCCGATATTGTGGCTTTTTTGGATGGCGATTACAGTGACTACCCTTCAGAATTGGCAAATATCGTAAAACCGATTATAGAAGAAGATGTAGATTTTGTGGTTGGTGCAAGAGTAAAGAAATGGCGTGAAAAAGGTTCTATGACTTTCCCTCAAATCTTCGGAAACTGGCTCGCTACTTCCTTAATGAAGCTCTTTTTCAATGCGAAATTTACAGATCTCGGCCCCTTCCGGGCAATAAAATACGAGAAACTGCTGGCGCTAAAGATGCAGGACAAAACTTATGGCTGGACCGTAGAAATGCAGCTGAAAGCACTTCGGCAAAACCTTTCGTATACCGAAGTTCCTGTACATTATAAAAACCGCATTGGCGTCTCAAAAGTTTCAGGGACGGTCAAAGGTGCTATCTTTGCAGGAGTGAAAATTCTGGGCTGGATTTTTAAATATAGCTTCAAATAATGGATTTGGCAATTATCATACTTTACACACTTGCACTGCTGCTGATTTTCTTTTACAGCATCTCGCAGCTTCAATTACTGCTGAATTATCTGAAGGCGAAAAAAACTGTTGATACTTCTGAAGTTTTAGATTTTTCCAATGCTGAAGAAATTCCATTTGTAACAATTCAACTTCCGCTTTACAACGAAATGTATGTTGTAGATCGTCTTCTTAAGAATATAGCTGAAATTGAATATCCTTCAGAAAAATTTGAAATTCAGGTTCTGGATGATTCTACTGATGAATCTTTAGCAAAAACCGCTGAAATTGTTCGGAAACTCCAAGAAAACGGACTCGATATTATTCACATTACCCGAACAAATCGTACAGGATTTAAAGCCGGTGCTTTAAAAGAGGGGTTGGAAATTGCAAAAGGCGAATTTATAGCCATTTTTGATTCAGATTTTATGCCGAAGAAAGACTGGCTGCTTAAGACAGTTCCGCATTTTAAAAATCCTGAAATTGGGGTGGTCCAAACCCGCTGGGGCCATTTGAACCGCGATTATTCGCTGCTTACCAAAATCCAGGCCTTTGCCCTTGATTTTCATTTTATCCTGGAACAAACCGGCAGAAATTTCGGAAAACACTTTATAAACTTTAACGGAACCGCCGGAATCTGGAGGAAGCGCTGTATTCTGGAAGCTGGAAACTGGAGCGGCGACACGCTAACCGAAGACCTGGACTTAAGCTACCGAGCACAACTTAAAAATTGGAAATTCAAATACCTTGAAGAAGTGGAAACCCCAGCTGAACTTCCGGTGGTAATGAGCGCTGCAAAGTCTCAGCAGTTCCGATGGAATAAAGGTGCCGCCGAAAATTTCAGGAAAAACTACTGGACAATCTTTAAAAGCAAAACAGTTTCGGGAAGAACAAAATTCCATGCCTTCTTCCATCTACTGAATTCCAGTATGTTCCTGATTGTTCTTTTGCTGGCTGTATGGAGCGTTCCCGTCCTTTTTATAAAAAATAACAATCCGCAATTTAGCTGGTTTTTTAATGTCATCGCTGTTTTTTCGGTAAGCACAGTTATTTTCTTCCTTTGTTATTACGCTGCCTATTCAAAAATCCACGGAAAAGGCATTAAAAGCTTCTTTCGCTTTATCGGAATGTTTTTTATCTTCTTTTCTGTCGCTATGGGATTCTCGGTGCACAATTCCCTTGCAGTTCTGGAAGGCCATTTTGGTAAAAAATCAGCTTTTATAAGAACGCCTAAGTTTAATCTTGATTCGCTGAAGTCTACGATACAAAACAATAAATACATCAGCAGAAAATTTTCAGCAAACTTAATAATCGAGTTCCTGCTATTTCTCTACTTTGGTTTTGGAATTTACAGCGCCTTTGCGCTGAATGATTTCGGACTACTGATCTTCCATTTAATGCTCTTCGCAGGTTTTGGGTTTGTAGTATTTAAATCAGTAAAAATTTGACCAGTTGAACGGAGAGGTTTTTTAAATGATTAGGCATGTAAACATCTAAATGACCTTAAAATTTCTGAAATATCATAAGTTTTCAATCCTGCTCCTTCTGGCAGGAATTGCCTTCTATTTGAGTTTTGCTTACGCCCTGGAGCGGACAGATTTTATCAAACTAATTACACTCTACACCGCGCTTTTTGCTGTTAGTTTTAAACTTATTCAGCTTGAAAAACAGAATTTCTGGATTCTGGCAATAGCCGCTGTAATTTTCCGACTCATTTTCATAGTAGCCTTACCGAATTTATCACAGGATTTCTACCGGTTTATCTGGGACGGCACTTTAGTTTCCGAAGGCTTAAATCCTTATTTAGAGGTTCCATCGCAATTCCGTAACATATTTCCCGCCGGGGCTGCAATGCAGCAAAAGTTAATTGACGGAATGGGTAGCCTTAGTGCAGGGAATTATACCAGTTATCCGCCATTGAATCAGCTGGTTTTTGCTGCGGCCTCATGGATTTCAGGAAAAACCGTTTTAACTTCTGTAGTTGTAATGCGCAGCTTTATAATCGCTGCAGATCTTGGTACGCTTTACTTCGGAAGAAAATTAATACTACGTTTAAATTTGCCAGCACACAGGATTTTCTGGTACGTTCTCAATCCGTTTATCATCATAGAACTTACCGGGAATTTACATTTTGAAGGTGTCATGCTGTTTTTCCTTGTATGGTCACTCTATCTCCTGCATCGGAAAAGATGGATTGCCAGTGCTGCTTTGCTGGGGATTTCAATTTCTGTAAAGCTCTTGCCCCTGCTCTTTCTTCCGCCATTTCTGCGGTACTTTAAAAATCCGGAGCAGGAAATTGAGAACATAAATTACTCTTTTTTTCAAAAGATTGACTTTAAAAGACTCAGCGGATTCTACCTGATTGCCCTGGTAACAGCCGCAAGTACTTTTCTTCCATTTTTGTCTTCAGAATTTTTTCAGAATTTTTTCCAGAGCATTGGTCTGTGGTTTCAGAAATTTGAATTTAATGCCAGTGTTTTCTACGTGCTTCGGTGGATTGGATTTAAACTGGCCGGCTTTAACATTATCACCTACGCCGGAATAATACTCCCGATAATAACTGTAATTATCCTGATCTGGCTTGCCTTCTTCCGAAGAAATGAAAGATTTAAAATTTTAATGAGCAGCATGATGTTCGGTGTTTCAGTTTATTTATTCTTAAGCACCACCATTCATCCCTGGTATCTGGCCACACCTTTATTACTATCGGTTTTTGGCAATTATCGGTATGTAATAATCTGGACGCTAGTTGTGATTTTGAGTTATTCGGCGTACGACAATCCGCAATTCGATGAGAATCTATGGCTGGTAACGTTTGAATACCTCGCGGTATTTGCCGTTCTTATTTGGGAGATTCTTCAGAAGAAGCAGACAACGGTTTAACCTCAACTTCAGAATTTCGGGAAAGGTACAAATCCCGCATATAAATTAAACCACCAAAGAAATGCGCGGCAATTAATACAGGATCATACCGGAAGATTCCGTAGGTAAGCAAAAGCGAAGATCCAATCAGGCTCAAAATCCAAAATCCCTGTGGCAGGGAAGATTCATGATTTCTTTCGGCGTAATACCATTGATAATAGAATCGGGCTGTGTAAATTATTTGACCAATAATTCCAAGCACAATTAACCAGGGAGCAAGGTTTTCCCCTTTTACAAGATCTGCCCAGTTCAATTCTCCAAAAAATACGAGATAAGCTATTATAAGAAAAGGACAAACTATCACAAATAATTTGAAGAAGATGTTCCTATTCTTCCATTCTCCCTGGATTTCAAGATTTCTCCAGTAAACACCGTAAATGAGGAACTGGCCGAGCATGATAGCCAAATCCTCTCTTAAATAACCATAGACAAAAAGTAAGACCGAAGCGAACAAACTAAGTTTCCAAAAAAGAACAGGAGTTTCTACTTTTTTTGCCTTCTCAGACAAAAACCACTGCATGATTAGTCTCGCTGAAAACAGCAGCTGAGCCAGGAAACCAATTGAGAAAATAATCCAGTTGTTCATGTTTTATATAATAGAATACGAGCGCTACTGCGCCAGTCACAATAATGGCTCAATAATAGACAAAAAGCTTTATTGAAAATTCCTAAAGCCTGGTTAATCTCTGTTAAGAGAACCGGAATATTTTTCTTTAGAGAATGCGGTTTTTTTCGATCCTTTTCAGGATTTTCTTCAGGCTTTTAACAACCATGTTTTTTGCCCCTTTGGCGAACGAGAAATCCTTACTGTCATCCTGGGCAGAAAGGCGGCCTGTAACCTTCTGAAAATAGATACTTTGAGCGGACTCTAAATCAAATATCTCCAAAGAAACAGTCACCAGGTTCTCTTCGGAATTTTGGATGTTCCCCACCTTTACATCACTTATATCCTCACTAAGAACCTCTGTTTTCACATTTACCAGATAGTCATAACCAGATGTTCCCGTTTTTAAGCGTTCAAGAAATTCTGTATCGGGATTTTCGGGAATAGTAAAAGGAATAAAGACTCCCCTTGCATTTCTTACTAATGTAAGATCATCCTGCAGATACGGTGAAAATTCTTCTATAACCATTCCTTCGAGCTTCTCCCTTATACTTTCCGTAGCCTTGATATCATTCAGAAGATATTTGCCTTCTTCAAATTTTATGGCAGACCTGGTAGATCGTAGATCAAAAGTATAGGAAGGAATATGGCAGGAAGTGAGAAAAAGTAAAAGGACTAAACAGCTATTGCACAATATTTTCTTCATTTCAATAAATAAAAAAGGATCTAAAAGGAACTTTCATCTGGCTGAAATCTTCAGCAGGACGATATTGTGCCTTTTAGACCCCTGGTTTATTTTAAAAGCAAATCTACATATCCAACAAATATGCAAAAATCAGTGGCGCTACAATGGTAGCATCGCTTTCAATAATATGTTTCGGAGTATTAATATCCAGCTTTCCCCAGGTAATTTTCTCATTAGGGACAGCACCGGAATAAGATCCATAACTGGTAGTGGAATCTGAAATCTGGCAGAAATAACTCCAGAATGGAGTATCTGTTCTTTCCATGTCCTGATAAAGCATTGGCACTACACAAATAGGGAAATCCCCGGCAATACCACCGCCAATCTGGAAGAATCCGATTCCCTCTTTGGAATTATCTGTATACCAGTCGGCAAGGAAAGTCATGTACTCAATCCCAGATTTCATTGTGGATGGCTTCAGCTCTCCCTTTAGACAATACGATGCGAAAATATTACCTAAAGTACTGTCTTCCCAACCGGGAACAACCATTGGCAGGTTTTTTTCTGCAGCCGCATATATCCAGGAATCCTTCAGATCGATTTCGTAATACTCTTCCAAAACTCCGGAAAGTACCAATTTATAAACAAACTCATGCGGAAAATAACGCTCTCCTTTTTCTTCAGCATCTTTCCATATTTTTACAATATGCTGCTGAATTCTGCGGAAAGCTTCTTCTTCAGGAATACAGGTATCGGTCACCCGGTTTAAACCTTTTTCCAACAGCTCCCACTCCTCTTTTGGGGTAAGATCCCTGTAATTAGGCACCCGCTTGTAATGTGAGTGCGCGACGAGGTTCATCACATCTTCCTCCAGGTTGGCTCCCGTACAGGAAACGATTTGTACCTTATCCTGCCGGATCATTTCAGCAAAGATTTTACCCAACTCGGCCGTACTCATTGCTCCTGCCAGTGAAACCAGCATTTTGGAACCGCTTTCGAGCTGCTTTTCGTAATCTTTAGCAGCATCTACAAGCGCTGCGGAATTAAAGTGTAAATAATATTTTTCTATAAACTGGGAGATCGCTCCTTTACTCATCTTCGTCTTCTTCGTTAAAATTTGCATATTTAAATTTGTAGCTCAACATTTTATAATAAAGTTTAGCCGCAAGGAAATCTGAGGATTTATCACTTTCATTTGGGTTCAACTCTACAATATCAAAGCCTACAACATTTTTCTTTTTGAACATTGTTTTCAGGAATTCCAGCGTTTCGTACCAGAACAAACCTCCCGGCTCCGGAGTTCCTGTAGAAGGTAGAATAGATGGATCAAAAGCATCCAAATCTATTGTAATGAATACATTTGGCGTCATCTGGCCAATAGCATCATCCTGCCAATCTTCATATAAATCGTGTGCAAAATAAACCTGATTCTCATCCATATGATCACTTTCAGAAATATCCATAGAGCGGATTCCAATCTGCACAAGGTTAGTGTTTTTACTTGCTTCGTGAACAGCGCAGGCATGGTTGCATTTAGAACCTTCATACTCGGGCCGCAAATCTGCATGAGCATCAAACTGTACAACGGTTAATTCTTCAAAAGATTCGTTAAAAGCACGAATAGAACCTATGGAAATAGAATGTTCACCACCAAAAAGGGTGACAAATTTATCCTGCTTAATGTAATTTTTAGTGGTTTTATAAACCGCCTCAACCATCTTCTCGGGAGAAGAATCCTCGGTCACCGGGGGTGCAAGATAAATTCCTTTCTTGTAAACCTCACTCCGGGTTTCGATATCATAAAGCTCCATGTTTTCTGAAGCTTCTAAAAATGCATCAGGACCTTTGTCTGCTCCTTTTTGCCAGGTACTGGTCCCATCATAAGGAACAGGAATTAATACCACTTTTGCATCGTCTATACGTGCGTATTTATCTGGTATGCCTGCGTAATTCTTTTTGCTCATTGCTAGTTGTTGATTGTTTTAAACTGAAATTTATGAGAACTAAGTTATAAATTTTTAATTCAATTGCCTGAAGCATAACCTAATATATTCAGCATATCTTCTACATTTTGCTGTTTGCTGAATACTTCGGTGGTAAGTGCTCCATTCTCATCCCTGTCAATAAGGATATGTTTTGGCTGCGGAATAAGGCAATGTTGCAAGCCTCCAAAGCCACCGATGGTTTCCTGATAGGCGCCTGTATTGAAAAATCCGATGTAAAGCGGCTTGTCCCTCCTAAACTTCGGAAGGTAAATCGCATTGGTGTTTTGTTCAGAATTGTAATAATCGTCGCTGTCGCAGGTTAATCCGCCTAAGAGTACGCGCTCATATTCCTCATTCCACCGGTTAACCGCCAGCATCACAAACTTCTTACTGATTGCCCAGGTATCAGGAAGTGTGGTGATAAATGAAGAATTTATCATATTCCATTTTTCACGATCGTTTTGTTGCTTCTGATAAAGAATTTCATAAATAGCACCGCCACTTTCGCCTACGGTAAAACTACCGAATTCTGTAAAAATATGCGGTACATCCACATCTGCCTCTTCACAGGCAAGTTTGATCTGATTAATAATTTCATCTACCATATAGGCATAGTCATAATCAAACGCCAGGGAGTTTTTTATAGGAAAGCCTCCGCCAATATTAAGACTATCCAGGCTTGGGCATACTTTTTTAAGGCTGGTATACACCTTTAAACATTTGTTGAGCTCGTTCCAGTAATAGGCCGTATCGCGGATTCCTGTATTAATAAAAAAGTGCAGCATTTTTAGGTTTACCCGCTCGTCGTCCTTAATCTTCTGATTATAAAACGGAACAATATTTTTATAGCCAATCCCAAGCCGGGAGGTATAAAATTCAAATTTTGGCTCTTCTTCTGAAGCAATCCTAATCCCGACTTCAAAATCGCCGTTTATATTTTCTGAAAGAAGATCTATTTCCTCATAATTGTCAATTATCGGGATGCAGTTTCTATGTCCTGAATTGATTAAACCTGAGATATTGGAAATATATTGGTCCCTCTTAAATCCATTACAAATCACATACGTATCATCGGTAATTTTTCCTGAAGCCTTCAGTTTTTCCACAATATTGATATCAAAGGCCGAAGAGGTTTCGATATGAATATCATTTTTAAGGGCTTCATTTAGAACATGTTCAAAATGTGAACTTTTCGTGCAATAGCAATAATTGTACTTGCCTTTATAGTCGTGCTTTTCTATCGCTTCTTTAAACCATGCTTTAGCGCGGCCAATATTTTCAGAAATCTTGGGCAAATAGGTGAATTTTAAGGGTGCACCGTATTTTTCAACAAGTTCCATGAGATCGATATCGTGAAAATGCAGACTGTTTTCTTCTAATTTAAATTCCTCTTGTGGGAAATAATAGGTTTGGTCTATGAGATCGCTGTACTTAGTATTCAATGGGTAGATTTAATTTTAAAAGTAAAAATTAGGCATTAATTTATAGTACCGGGAAAATAGATTTATAAATTATTGTTAAGAAAAATTTGAGTGTATAAACTGCCGCAGTGTTCCGCTTTACGCGAAACCGGGTTCCATACATAGAAAGTATTTTTCTGGATGAAAAAGAGAATTCTCAATCCTTTAAAATGTTAGTCATCAGTAGTTTTAGCTTTTATATTGAAATAAAACTGATGCAAATGTATAAAAAGTAAATAATCTAAAAGGAATTATTTTAAACTGAAATCATCGCCCCAAAGCAGTGCTCAGAAATGGCAATTATCAACCTCTATTGTGTTCTGTAATGAAAAAATTCTGAATTCTGCATTTTAAAATTTGAATGACCTCTCAAAATATCAATTATCGGGATTAAAACAATTTAAAATTTAGAATTTAAACTTTAATAATGATGCATTAAAATGACAATTATCGACCTACAGGATTTTTAACTAAAGGTTTTTTAGGTTGATTAATTCCTGTTGTGTGAGGGAACGGTAGTGTCCTCTTGGTAAATCCTTTTTTGTAAGTCCGCCGTAAACCACCCTGTCCATTTTCACAATTTCATAGCCAAGGGTTTTAAACAACTTCTGAACGATATGTGGTTTTATGCTCTTTATTTCCAGTCCGACTTCATTCTTAGGCCTATCGGTTACATAACTCACATCCTGGACAGTTAGCTTTGTCTTATCCACAAAAACACCTTCCCTTATTTTCTCCAGGTCTTCCTGGCTAAGGACTTTATTTAGTTCTAAATGATATATCTGCCTGATTCCGTTCTTTGGCTTTGCCAGGTTTTTAGCCAAAGTACCGTCATTTGTAAAAAGCAAAAGACCCATGGCCTGCGTATCCAGCTTCCCTATAGGATCCAGTTTAGACTTGGAAGCCTTACTCATAATGTCCATTACGGTACGTCCTCCTTTCACCACACTTCCGGTAGTAAAAAAGCCTTTTGGTTTATTCAGTAGAAAATATTCAGGTTTTTCCGGATTTAAACTGCGCCCGTCAAATTTTACATCATCATTTAGCTGAACCTTGTAACCCATTTCGGTTACGGTTTTTCCGTTCACAGTAACATTTCCGGAAGAAATATAAATATCGGCATCACGTCTTGAACAGACTCCAGCGTTAGCGATGTATTTATTTAAACGAATTCCTTCGGAAGCTGAAGAAGATTTAGATTTCTCTTTAGCCTCTGTACTCTTTTTAACGGGAGCATTTCCCCTGGAATAAGATTTCTTTCGTTCACCACCACCTTGTCTTCCACTCATTTTTCCTCCTGAAGATTTGTCGTTCCTGCTCATACTGATATTTTTTGCAAAGATACTGGTTAGATTGTGAGTTAACTAAAGTATTCTTAAAAGTTTTAAACTGGAAATATTTCGTTTTTCTTCCGGAGAGATTTTCTAGAACACCCTGCTGAGAACTTCGTCTATATCTATTAGAAGGATACTGAAAACTCCCGCAACAATTATTAATTTTAGAATATTGTGTAGTAATAAATATTGCCATTTTGCTCTGCTGAAGTAAAGAAACAAGAGAAACAGGACCAAAAGCAGGAAAGAAACATAAAAAAAATAATCCATGTAGCCTATTTCGAACCTTGTGGTTAAAAGAAGTATTGGAAATATTGCTATCACTGTGAGGATAGCCAGGAAAAATTTGCTCCATTTCTCGCCATACACCAACGGGATGGTACGATAATTCTGTGCCATGTCGCCCGGCATATTTTCCAGGTCTTTCACCAGTTCCCGCATTACGATCATTAAATAAAGGAAGGTAGCGTGAATGAAGATAACCGTTTCAAAATTTTTATAGTAGATAAAAATTGCAAAAAAAGGAGTAATGGTAAGAATGGAAGCCACCAGGTTTCCTAAGAACAAGATTTTTTTAAGCCGGTGGGAATAAAACCAGATTACAAAAATGTATAGTGAAATAAAAACCACAGCCCTAAATGACACATAACTGGCGAAAAATATTGCCGCAAAATTCAGGATAAAATAAACAGAAAGTTTGGTACGCTGACTCACAACACGATCCAACATTGTTTTTTTTGGCCGGTTTATAAGATCCTTTTCGCTGTCGTAAAAATTATTAATGATATACCCCGAAGCAATAACTGTTGCAGTAGAAAGGATCAAAAAGAACAAATTATCATCAAAAAGCACCTGTCTCAAAGGAAGCTCGGGTGCAAGGATAAATGCTGAAGTAAGATATTGTGCAATTACCACAATTAAAATGTTGTAACCACGTACTACCGAGAACAAACTTAGCAGCTTCAACAAAAAGCGTTTGTTCATTAAGGCCGCCATGTAAATAGAATTTTAGAAGTTATAAACTACTTCTAAATTATAACCTTTAAGGGCTTTTTTTGCTTTTTCTATATCTTCAGTAAAGCCTAATATATAGCCACCACCGCCGGAACCGCAAAGTTTGAGGTAATAATCGTTAGTGTCAATTCCCTGTTTCCAAATTTTATGAAATTTAGCCGGAATCATTGGTTTAAAATTATCCAAAACTACGTTGGAAAGACTTTTAACATTAGTGAAAAGCGATTTTACATCACCCTTTAGGAAATCATCCACACAGGCATCGGTATGCTTAACAAATTGATTTTTTAGCATTTTCCGGAAAGGCTCCTGCTTCATATTCTCCATAAAAATACTCACCATTGGCCCGGTCTCACCGGTAATACCGCTATCAAGCAAAAATACGGCACCTGTTCCTTTCTCTGTTTGAGAAGGAATGCCCGCCGGTTCAATATTATCTTTGGAATTAATAAGAATAGGAATACTTAAATAAGAATTCAGCGGATCCAGCCCTGAAGATTTTCCGTGGAAAAACGATTCCATTTCACCAAAGATCTTCTTCAGTTTTAAAAGCTTGTCACGGGTTAAATTTTCAAGAACAGTTATTTTATCTGTCGCATACTTATCATAGATCGCGGCAACAAGAGCACCACTACTCCCTACTCCATAGCCCTGCGGAATACTGGAATCAAAGTACATTCCTTTTTCTATATCTGCATTAAGACTTTCAAGATCAAAATGAACAAGCTCAGGAAGCTTCTCCTCCAGCGTTTTTAAGTAGCCGGCAAAATTCTTTAGATTGTTATTGGATTTCTTAGCTTCTTCAGAAGGTTCTTCCGATACCTTTAAAGCACCATTGTAGAAATTATAAGGAATAGACAAACCTTTGGAATCTTTGATGATCCCATACTCACCAAAGAGTAGAATTTTAGAATAAAATAAAGGTCCTTTCATGTAAGTTGTGTATTTAATTCCTCCCCGTAATAAAGCATTCCGTAAGCGGAAAGATCTTCATCAAGCGCTTCCCAATGCACCCCGTAACCTCCAGGTGATATGGAAAAATTTAATCGCTCGGCTTCCGTAGCTTTTTCCAGTTTTGGGTACCAGCTAGGGGTGTGCCAATCTCTCTGCAATCTTCCAAAAGAAAGAAAATTTTTTCATCTCTAAAGAAAACCTGCGCAATTTTGATATTTGAATCCAAAACTTTATTCATTCTTTTCTAAGAACCCCGCAATAATCCGTTGTCAATTTTCCTCTGACAATTGCTTCGCTCCGCTTCCTACCGAATCGCAAATATAGTGCCCATTTTCACAATACGCAACCAACTCATTCTTAATGAATTCAAAAATTTTCACTTTATCTTTTTCCGGGTAGAGTACATGCACGTTCGCACCGGCATCAAGTGTAAAACTAACCGGTAATCCCGTCTGCTTTCTAAAGCCCCATATCTTAATAATGATCTCCAGGGTGTTGGGTTTCATAAGCATAAAATATGGGCGGCTGCTCATCATCATCGAATGCAAAGTTAAGGCTTCACTTTCCACAATTTCGATAAACTTCGTGAGATCACCTTCAGCAAAAATTGGCTTTAATTTGGCAAGATTATCATTAGCCTGCGCAAACCTGGCTTCAGCAAAAGAATGACCGTGCATCAAATTATGACCAACACTGCTACTGACTTCTTTCCTTCCTTTGTCAACCAGGAGAATCGTGTCCTGAAAGTTTTTAAAATTATCGTGAACCTCATCAGCATAATTTACTCCGAACAAGTCGCTGCTATCTTTGATTTCCTTATGCTTGCCCCAAACCACAAGATCACCCTCAATACTTCTGCACGCACTTCCCGATCCCAGCCTCGCCAAAAAAGATGCTTTTTTTCTGAAGAAATCTTCAGACATTTCCGGATTTAGCTTTTTCTCCAGGCTCATAACACACAGCGCCAGTGCACTCATTCCGCTTGCGGAAGAAGCAATTCCGCTACTATGCGGAAAAGTATTTTCTGAATGTATTTCGAATTGGTAGTCTTTCAGAAAAGGAGAGTATTGCACAATTCTTTCGAAAAACGTCCTGATCTTCGGTTTAAAATCTTCTTTTTTATTTCCTTCAAAAAAAACTTCGAACTCGAAATCTTCCTGACCATCCTTCTTTGAGAAATCAAGTTTGGTAATTGTCCTACAGTTCTTCAGTGTAAAACTTACCGATGGATTTGCGGGAATCTGATGCTCCTTTTTACCCCAATACTTCACCAAAGCAATATTACTTGGCGCCTGCCAGGAGACAGTTCCCTGCTCAATAATTTCTGAATATTTCTTCGGAACAAAATCCTTTTCCGTCATCTTGAAAATTTTAACAAATATAATCTTTTATGTTGGCAGTGTATAAAGAAGAAATTCAAATAAATTTCTATTTTAGTAAAGAATACCATTAGCATGAGCCAGAATTTAATCATACGAAGTTCTATAACCGTAGCAATCTGCCTGCTTTTTGGGTTTATAGCTTCGTTGGCCACGCAAACCGGAATTACAGATTGGTACTCGCAGCTGGACAAACCATCATTCAATCCGCCGGAGTGGATTTTTGGGCCAGTCTGGCTACTTATGTACATTCTTATGGGCATCGCCGCCGGGATTGTTTGGCACAAAGGTTTTTACCATAAATGGGTAAAAGTGGCGCTTTACCACTTTGGGTTTCAATTATTACTAAATGCTTCATGGTCCATTTTATTTTTTGGACTCCATCAGCCTTTATTGGCTTTACTCGACATAATTGCACTTTTTATCCTGGTGCTTATTACTATAAAATGGTTTAAAATTATAAGTGACCGTGCGGCTTACTTAATGGTTCCCTATGCCGTTTGGGTACTTTTTGCTGCGATAATTAATTTTGAAATCTGGAGGCTTAATTAAGTTTTAGAAGTCATTGCTTTTGCAGCGAGAAAGCCTCCCGTCCATGCATTCTGAAAATTAAAGCCTCCCGTAACCGCATCAATATTTAAAACTTCGCCTGCAAAAAACAGGTTATTGTGAAGCTTACTTTCAAAGGTTTTAAAATTTACTTCTTTAAGATCGATCCCGCCGGCAGTCACAAATTCTTCTTTAAATGTACTTTTACCATTTACTTCAAAAACAGCGGTAGTAAGCTGCTGCGAAAGCCCAACCAGCTCCTCTTTATTAAGGTCTGCCCAGGTCGCGGCAGGTTCTATGTTGGCGGCAATCACCAGGTTTTGCCATAATCGCTTCGGAAGTTCAAATTGGGCATTTTTTAGCACCTGCTGCTTTGCAAGTTCAAATTTTATAGCTTTCATTTTCTCTAGAATTTCTTCGGAAGAAAATCCGGGTAACCAATTTACCTCAACTTTAAAATTGTAATCCAGGTCATGAAGTTCCCGTGCCCCCCAAGCCGATAATCGCAAAATTGCAGGTCCGCTCAATCCCCAGTGTGTTATCAAAACGGGACCTTCATCCTGAAGTTTTCCTCCCTGCACTTTAACTTCGGCATGTGTGGAAATTCCCGGAAGATCAGCAATTCTTTTGTCCTTAATATTGAAAGTAAAAAGTGAGGGAACCGCGGGTGAAATGCTATGACCGAGCTTTTCCAGAAGTTTCCAGATCTTTGGATTACTTCCCGTGGCTATAAGAACCTTAGAGGCCGATAATGTGCTTTTTTGAGTGCCGACTTCCCAGAGTGAATCTTTCCACATAATTGCTTTTACAGCTTCGCTTTTGTGAACCTGAATTTTGAGCCTTCCAGCTTCTGATAAAAAGCAGTTGATAATCGTCTCTGAAGTATCTGAAACCGGAAACATCCTCCCATCTTCCTCTATTTTCAGCTTAATACCCCTTTCTTCGAACCAGGCGATCGTATCTCCCGTCATAAACTGATGAAAAGGCCCACGGAGTTCCTTTTCTCCCCGCGGATAATTTTTCACCAGCTCTTTCGGAAGAAATTCGGCGTGAGTAACATTGCAGCGGCCACCGCCGGAAATCCGTACTTTAGAGAGTACTTCTTTTCCACGTTCCAAAATGGCAATTTTCGACCCGGGATTCATTTCTGCAGCATTTATAGCCGCAAAAAAACCCGCGGCCCCTCCTCCAATTATTAAAATATCATACTGCATACTCAGTTATCAGTTATCAGTTATCAGTTATCAGTTATCAGTTATCAGTTATCAGTTATCAGTTATCAGTTATCAGTTATCAGTTATCAGTTATCAGTTATCAGTTATCAGTTATCAGTTATCAGTTATCAGTTCGATTGCTCGCCAAAGGCTCGCAATCTTTTAGAAAAATCTCTCAATTTTTCCCATATTTAGGCTTTTTTTTCACTTTTAACTTTTCCTTTTAACTTTAAACATTGAACCTTTACTAACCTATCCGGATAATCTGAAATAATCCCGTCGACACCAAATTCCTGCATCCTGGCAATAGCATCGGGTTCGTTTACCGTCCAGACAATCACTTTAAAACCTGCTTTTTTTGTTTGCAGGATCTTATCTTTCGTCACAATTCCTATAGAAGGATGGATGGCCAACGCATTTAATTCTTTCCCGATTTTAATAGCTTCGGAAATACTCGCTTTACTTAAAACGCCTATCGGAATCTTTTCGCTGAATTTCCTGGCTTCAAAAAGTTCGTTTACCTGAAAACTTGAAATAATAAAGTCCGAATAATTCCAGTTTCTATTTTCAACATAATCCTGAACAATTTTGCAGGTAGCTTCAGCCGTGTTTGAACCTTTCAGCTCAATATTTATCGCAGATTTTCCTTCGATTAAATCCAGCACTTCAGTCAGCAACGGAATCTTATAAGCTCCCGCTACTTTCAGCTCTTTCAGCGTACTCCAATCCTTATTGGCAATTTCACCACTGCCATTAGTAGTTCGGTCTAGCGTGAAATCATGAATCACCACAATTTCCCCGGAATTGCACCTGTGCACGTCAATTTCAATCATGTCAACCCCAAAATCCAGCGCCAGCTGAATACTTTCGAGCGTATTTTCGGCTAAATGCCCTTTAGCACCTCGATGTCCGATTTTTAATACTGAATCCATTCCGCAAAGGTATTCAATTAGCTTCTAAATAAAAGAAACTGAAGTTCCTGAATCTGCCACCGATGTTTTAGAAAGACTTAGTACCGCTTAACATTTTTTTTGGTGGAACACTTCTTAAATTCGGGTTTAGCTTTGGAGAGAAATTTAAGAGAAGGTCGAAAATTGGAAAATATCGACCTGCTCTTAAAAAAGGCATGTTGCTATAATTCAGAATAAAATTAAAAATATGACACAATCAACAAATTTCCCCGAACAGGATCAATCTCAGCCGGGAGATCAGCATAAAATGAATCCCGAGCCAAAAATTATCAGGGACAATTACAAAGGAAGCGAAAAACTGAAAGGAAAAACAGCTTTTATTACTGGCGGTGACAGCGGAATTGGCCGTAGTGTTGCCGTACACTTTGCCCGGGAAGGTGCTGATGTTGCCATTGTTTACCTCGCAGAAGATGAGGACGCTCTTAAAACCAAAAAAATGGTGGAAGACGAGGGGCAAAAATGTTTAATTATTGAAGGCGACCTTAAAGATGAATCCTTCTGCAAAAAAGCTTTACAAAAGTGCGTTTCAGAATTTAAAAAGCTGGATATCCTTGTGAACAATGCCGCGGTGCAATTTCCGAAGAGTAACATAGAAGATGTTTCCACAGCGCAGATAAAGGAAACTTTTGAAACGAATATTTATCCGTACTTTTTTATAGCAAAAGAAGCGGTTAAGCATCTTAAAGAGAACGACTGCGTGATAAATACCACCTCTGTCACTTCTTATCGCGGCAGTAGTCACCTGCTGGATTATTCCAGTACCAAGGGTGCCATTACCACTTTTACCAGGTCGCTTTCACAAATGCTGGTAGATAAAAAAATAAGGGTAAATGCTGTTGCGCCGGGGCCAATCTGGACTCCGTTAATTCCCTCAACCTTCGACGATGTAAAGGACTTCGGAAAAAAGGTTCCGATGGGCAGGGCCGGACAGCCTTCTGAAGTCGCACCGGCTTACGTGTTTTTAGCTTCAGAAGACAGCAGCTATATGACGGGTCAGGTCATCCATATTAACGGAGGTGAGCAAATTGGAGGATAATTTTTCTTTGTTGTAACTTGATAGAAATTTAAACTGATGGAAGAATGGTTCGGCAGCTCCTGGGAATCACTGGTAGCAATATGTATAACTGCAGTTGGTATTTATGGAGCAGTAATTATTTTTACCCGCATTGCTGGAAAACGTAGTTTTTCCAAGATGTCCAGTTTCGATTTTGCCATGACGGTGGCTGTCGGGTCCATCATTGCCTCGACGCTCTTGACGACTTCTGTTCCGCTTATCCAGGGAATTGTTGGGTTGGCTGCGATTTATTCATTGCAAATTTCTGTTGCTTTCCTGCGGAGATTTAAGGTGGTAAGCAATCATGTAGATAACTCTCCTTTGCTGCTGATGGACGGAAAGCAAATTCTTCAGGACAACCTTAAAAAAGCCAGGGTAACTGAAGGTGATTTACGTTCAAAATTAAGAGAAGCAAATGTGCTTAATCTATCACAGGTAAGGGCAGTAATTTTTGAGACTACCGGGGATATTTCTGTATTGCACAGTCAGGACGAAAATGAGGTTTTTGAAGACTGGCTTATTAAGGACGTAAAGCGAAAATAATTTGGAGTGGACTGATGTTTTAGGAATCGTAGCCGGGATTTGCACAACAGCTTCGGTGATCCCACAGATACGCAAAGCCTGGAAAACGAAAGAAGTAGACGACGTCTCACCGGGAATGTTTGCCACCTTAATGCTTGGTGTTGGACTTTGGGTGATTTACGGAATAACACAAGATGATTTGCCGATAATTGTAACAAATGGTGCTTCGCTTGCATTAAATTCGTTTATGCTCTACCTGATGCTTCGATATCGGAAAAAGAAGAAGTAAGTTTAAACTGAGACAAGAAGCGAGAGACAGGAAACATAAAAAATTTTAAAACGGATTTCCTTTAATTCTTCATTCCTTGACCGGGCCTGTGAAATACACCTCCCTTACAACTACACTCATTCTCGGACTCCCGTTAAAAGTAACGGTAATCGCCAAAAACTTAACGGCAAAGGTTTTTAGGAGTTAATCTTCCATAAATAAGCACTAATAAATTCTTAAAGACTTTTCAATTTTCAGTTTAACAATTAAATTTAGCAAAAGTTCAATTTTATGTTGGTGAAAAAGGAAAAAATAGAAAAAAATCCACCTGTTACTGATAATTCTGAAAAGGATCTGGAAAAAGATTTTCATGATTTTATAATTGCAGACGATCATCCATGCGTGATGGCTCAAACGGTTTTTAGTATGGACCATGTAGATTTTCATGCCTATAATAATTTTGGCTCAAAAGAGGCGGCAAAAGAAATTCTTGAAGATTTGAAAAAATATATTGCAAAATATGACTTCGAATCGAACGATTTCTTCACTTTTCTTGCAGCCTTTAAAGGCAATGAATCATACACCGAAGAGGAATTCGAAAAACTTCTCTGGCAGCAACTAAATTTTCTTCACAAAGTAGATGATACCGCCTGGGATAAAAACGTAAGTGACGATCCAGAGGATGGAAACTTTAGCTTTAGCCTTGGAGGAAGGGCATTTTATATTGTGGGGCTTCACCCCAACAGTTCCAGGATGGCGAGACAAACGCCTTATCCGGCAATAGCCTTTAATTTACACTGGCAGTTTGAGAAACTCCGGGAAATGGGCACTTACCACACGGTAAGAAATAAAATTAGAGAACGCGACAGCGAGCTACAGGGAAGTATTAATCCAATGCTGCGTGATTTTGGTGTAAACAGCGAAGCCAGGCAATATAGTGGAAGAAAGGTTGGAGAAGAGTGGAAATGTCCTTTTCTTAACAGCAAAAATTAAAACATGTACCAGCGGGACAGTTACAAAAAACGTGACAAAAAATATATTTACAAGTTTATAAAAGCACATCCTTTTGCCACTTTTGTCCTGAAGGGCGAACGATTATTAGCCACTCATATCCCTGTGCTTATAGAGGGTAATGAAGATGATTTTCTTCTTTATGCCCATATTGCTTATAACAGTGAACAATATCAATATTTAAAGGATGGCGCTGAAGCTTTGATGATCTTCCAGGGAGCTCATGGCTATGTTTCATCTTCGTGGTATAAAGATACAGATATTAGTACCTGGGATTATTCTGCCGTACATGTAAATGTAACCCTAAAACTTCAGACAAATCAGGAACTGGAAGAGTCCCTGGAAAAGCTGGTAGCACATTTTGAAAAGGATCAGAAAAATCCTGTTTTTTATAAAGATCTGCCAAAAAAGATGCTTCAGGATCATTTGCCTTTGATTACAGGTTTCTGGTGTGAGCCGGTAAAAATTGAGGCTATTGCCAAACTTCACCAGGGTTTTGAAAAAGACGATCTAAAGTCGGTTACCAAACACCTCCAGGAAAGCGGCGATCCTGTTAACCTTCAGCTGAAAAAAGATATCGAAAAGGAAAATAAGATGAGCTAATAAAAAAACCGGAACGATGGCAGAAAAAGGATTATTGGAAAAATATCACGAGAAGCGGGATTTTGATATTTCTTCGGAACCCTTCGGAAGCGAAAATTCTGAAGGAGGTACAAAAAAGCCAATTTTCGTTATTCAGAAGCACGACGCATCAAATTTGCACTATGATTTCCGGTTGCTGGTGAGCGGAGTTTTAAAAAGCTGGGCTGTACCCAAAGGCCCGTCTACCGATCCCGATGAGAAAAGACTTGCGATAAGAACTGAAGATCATCCGCTAGAATATGCTGATTTTGAAGGCGGAATTCCCGAAGATCAGTACGGCGGTGGAACGGTGATGGTTTGGGACGCCGGCACCTATAAATCCCAAAAAACAGATAAAAAGGGAAATTCCATTCCCATGGAAAAACAACTGGAGAAAGGTCGTGCTACTGTTATTCTTGAAGGCAAGAAACTAAAAGGTGCATATTCGCTTATCCGATTAAAGAAGGGCAAAACCGAAAACTGGCTGCTCAAGAAGGTGAAAGACTCCGATGCAGATGCGCGTAGAAATCCCACGAGTACAGAGAAGAATTCTGTACTTACCGGAAGAAGCATGGAAGAAATCAGGAAAGACTCTGAAAAAAATGGCTGAAGAAACGTACAAAGGAGAGCACCAATTCGGGATTAGCAGCCGGGATAAAGTTTATTTCCCGAAGTCCGGAGTTACTAAAGGGGAAATAATCGATTATTATGAAAAGATTTCTGAAGTTATGCTACCCCATCTTCAGGATCGTCCAATAACAATGTTAAGATTTCCCAACGGAATTGAAGACCAGAAGTTTTTTCAGAAAGATGCGCCCGATTATTTTCCTGAATGGATAGAAACTTTAGAAATAGAAAAACAGGAAGGCGGAACCACAAATTACGTGATCTGCAATAATACCGCAACCCTGGTTTATCTGGCGAATCAGGCTTGCATTACTCCGCATATCTGGCTGAGCAAAAAGGATAAACCAGAGTATCCCGACAGGATGATTTTTGATCTCGATCCTTCCAGAGATGACTTTTCCGAAGTTAAAACTGCAGCAAAAAGAATCAGCAGTTTACTGGAAAAGCAGCTAAAGCTTCCGGTTTTTCTAATGACCACCGGCTCAAAGGGTTTGCATATAGTTGTTCCGCTGAAACCTGAAGAGAACTTTGATGAAGTAAGGGATTTTGCCCAGGAAATTGCGGGATATTTGGAAGGTCAGTTTCCGGAAGACTATACTACCGCAATAAGAAAGAACAAACGGGAAAATAAAATATTTCTGGATGTGGCGCGAAACGGATTTGGCCAAACCACGGTCGCTCCTTACGCCGTACGACCAATAGAAGGCGCTCCCATCGCAACTCCTATAGATTGGGACGAATTAAATTCGTTAGATTCTGCTCAAAAATATAATTTAAAAAATATCTTTAGAGACTGGCCAGGAAAGAAGATCCATGGTCGAAAATTGCCAAAAAAGCGACCACCCTTAAATCTGCAAAAAAAACCTTCAGCGAATTGCTGATAGAAAAAAATAAAAAAACGAATGACTAAAGTAATTGAAAAACAAACCGGGGCAGCCTTCAGAATAAAAAAAGGACAGCGACTTAAAGTTACAGATCCCGAAGGCCAGCAGGTTAGTGATATGGTATTATTTAATGCTGAAGATAAGCGCGAAAAGATTTCCAGCGGAAAAACCCTCGATTTTGAAGAAAGTATTCTTATTTCCAGCGGAAATTTCCTCTGGAGTAACCGAAGCCGGAAAATGATGGAAATCCTGGAGGACACCAACGGTAGAAATGACTTTTTACTGGCTCCCTGCAGCCCTGAAACGTTCCAGATCATGTACAATAATCCCGATTATCATCCCAGTTGCTTCGAAAATCTTTACACGAACCTTCGCCAGTTCGATATCGAACCAGATGATGTCCCTACTGCCTTTAATATCTTTATGAATGTTCAGTTTGATAAGAACGGGAAATTAAGCGTAGATCCTCCTTTAAGCAAGGCCGGGGATTTTGTTCTGTTTGAAGCAAAAATGGATCTTATCGTGGCCCTCACTGCCTGCTCTGCAGAAGACAGCAACAACGGAAGTTTTAAGCCCATCCATTACGAAGTAACCGATTAAGCTTTTTCGGCATCAATGCCGATAATTGACATTTTTGAAGGTTAGCTTTTTGAGGCATAGCAACTAAAATTAAGGAAGCTTCAGGGGATTAAAGAACCTGAAGCTTAAAGTTTGCGACAGCGCCCAAAATGGATAAAAGCAAGTTTTATTAATCGACTTAGCGAATTCTATTTTTGGTAAGAAATCCTGTAGATTATTCCGTTTTGGTCATCAGAAAATAATACCGAACCATCCTGAAGTTCCACCAATCCAACAGGACGCCCAAATCTGGCAGTTCCTTCTTCAGTTAAAAATCCTGTAATAAAGTCTTCGGATTGTGATGCCTCTCCATTTTCGAAATCCACGGTCATCAATTTATATCCAGAAGCCGGTTTACGATTCCATGAACCATGAAAAGTCAGTAAAGCTTTATTCCTGTATTCTGAAGGAAACATATCTCCACGGTAGAAAATAAAGTCCATTGGAGCACTGTGGGCTGTAAATAACATTTGTGGAAAGGTGGTTTCCTTTGCATATTCTTCCCATGACAAATTGTTTGGTGGCTCATCAGATTTGTTGGCTTTTCCGTCTTCATAAACATACGGCCAACCGTAATTCCCACCTTCTTCAATTTTATTTAATTCTTCTTTTTGATCATCATCACCCAGCCAGTCTATTCCATGATCCATTCCAAAAAGAGCTCCACTTTCCGGATGCCAGTCAAACCCAATAGTATTCCGAAGTCCTTTTGCAAATATTGTTCTTTCGCCGGTTTCAGGATCTACACGCAGCATTGTGGCATTTTCTTCGCGGGTTTCGGGGCAGGCATTACAGGTACTTCCCACAGAAACAAATAATTCGCCATTTGGTGCAAAGCGGATTGTGCGGTTAGGATGCTGCCCGCCATCAGGCAAATTCTCTACAAATTTCTCCAGTTCACCTATAGAACCGTCATTATTAATTTCAGCTTTAAAAATATCGTTTACGGTAATAAGGTAAAATGTATTGTCTTTAATGGCAATACCATGGGCTCCTTCTTTAGTCACTACAGTTTCCTGGAATTCTGCCTTACCATCTTTATCGGCATCTTTAAACATCATCACATCACCTGCCCTACGGGTTACATATACATTTCCCGCTTCACTAACGGCAAGCATTCTTGGTTCGCCTAAACCTTCAGCAAATTTCGTGATCTTAAAACCTTCGGGTTTGGAGAGGGAATTAATTCGGGATTCTGTAGCTTCCTTTCTTTCGGGCTTATAGATGTGCCCTACTTTTTCTTCTGAAATTACACCTTTGTCCTGCGCCTGGATTAAAGCTGTACAAAGAATGGCAAGTAGTAAAATAATTTTTTTCATTGGTAGTATTTCTTGTAGCTGATTAAAAAGCTGAAGTTAAAACATCCTCCTGCTAAATACCGTTAATGCCGGGTTAAG
This sequence comes from Autumnicola patrickiae, assembly GCF_031846525.1. Classification (NCBI taxonomy): domain Bacteria; kingdom Pseudomonadati; phylum Bacteroidota; class Flavobacteriia; order Flavobacteriales; family Flavobacteriaceae; genus Autumnicola; species Autumnicola patrickiae. Next base: position 14,421 of record NZ_JAVRHM010000026.1, on the reverse strand, counting down.
GAGATTATAAAAATTTAGAACCAGTTAAACACCATCGCTGCTTAAAAGTTATAATAACCTTGATCTAAATATTATATTTGGATAATCTATTATTGAATTATAATTATGACCTTCAATTCTTCTGAAGCGTTCTCTCAAAAGAAAACCGCACTTCTTCTTAAGACATTAATCCTCCTTGATCTGGTTTTTGTGGCTAACCACCTTTTAAATTTTTATACGCACTATCTTAGTAACCCCCTATTTTCCTTAAAGGAGGATATGGGTTATGCTGAAATTTATGGCTATTTTAAATGGCTGGGAATTGTAATTTTACTCATTTCCCTCTCTAAAAATCTGGATAACCGTAGATACCTTAGCTGGGGTTTATTGTTTGCTTACCTGCTTTGCGATGACGCCTTTTCCATACATGAGAAACTAGGTTACCACATAAGTACTTTTCTGGAGATCACCTTCCTGGGGCTAAATCAACAGGATTCTGGAGAGCTTGTTTTTTTTGCAGTTATCGGCACTATTATTACAGGCTGGCTGCTTTACAATTATATTATGGGCGGGAAAATTTTTAGAAAATTTTCAATACATCTCTTTCTTTTATTTGCCGTTCTTATTTTTTTTGGAGTTTGTGTAGATATCACCGGAACCCTACTTAGGCCATATCCAGGTATTTATCCTTTAGTAGGGATCATTGAAGATGGAGGGGAATTAGTTACAGCAAGTTTTATTCTCGTCTATATATTTTCCTGGCTGCCTTCTAATTATCTATTGGTTCCTATGTAACCAAATAATTTAGGAATAACAGTATATTCGTTATTATACAGTTATAAATAAAGCATTTCATTCCGCCCCTAAATATAAAAAAACCCTACAAACTTAGCGTCTGTAGGGTTTCGTAAAATTTATTTGTGGGTGATACTGGGTTCGAACCAGTGACCCCTACCTTGTCGAGGTAGTGCTCTGAACCAACTGAGCTAATCACCCTTTATTTTAACCAAAAAAGGCTCCCGAAATCGGAAGCCTTTACTTGTTGTGGGCGCGAAGGGATTCGAACCCCTGACCCCTTGGGTGTAAACCAAGTGCTCTGAACCAACTGAGCTACGCGCCCTTATTCTTGATTGCGGATGCAAATATAGGCTACTTTTTCAATTCACCAAAACAATTTCTTTAAAAATTTAAATTATTTCTGCGACAGTAAAATTACTACCTCCCACAAAAATCAGATCCTCATCTAAAGCCAGCTCCAGAGCGGCTTCGTAAGCATCTGTAACCGAATTATATACTCTCCCTTCCAGGGAAAATTCCTTCGCTTTTTCCTGTAAAATTTCAGCTTCAAGTCCTCTTGGAACATCCGGTTTACAAAAGTAAAAAACTGCATTATCCGGAAATAACGGCAGCACTTTAGCTAAGTCTTTATCGTTTACAACACCCACAACAATGTGTAATTGATTAAATATTTCTTTTCTAATTTGAGTAAACACCACCTTAAGTCCTTCTTCATTATGTGCAGTGTCCAGAATAACTTTCGGCTTTTGCTGTAAAACATCCCATCTTCCGCGGAGTCCTGTGTTTAATTTTACATGCGACAGGCCTCTTAAAACAGCTGCATCAGGAATCTTCCAGCCCTTCTCCTTAAGAACCTTAATTACCGCGAGGACAGATCTTAAATTCTTTTTCTGATAATTGCCCTTTAAATCTATTTCGTACTTCGGAAACTTAAAATCTTCAGCAAAAAATAACTCCGACTGCTTTTCTTCTGCTATAGAAAAAAACACCTGCTGAGTCTCTTTTTCCCTTTCTCCAATTACCACCGGAATATTTTTTTTAATGACCCCGGCCTTTTCACCTGCAATCTCTGCTTTAGTTGTCCCCAGAAAAGCTGTATGATCCAGGCCTATGTTGGTGATAAGGGAAATTTCCGGAGTAATAATATTGGTAGAATCCAGTCTTCCTCCCATCCCTACCTCAACAACAGCAATATCTACCTGTTGCCGCGCGAAACATTCAAAAGCCATTCCCACAGTCATTTCAAAAAAAGAGAGTTGGTTTTCCTCCAGAAAGTTCTGATTTTCCTCAATAAAACGAACCACTTCTTCCTGATCAATCAGATCTCCGTTAATTTTGATGCGTTCCCGAAAATCCTTTAGATGTGGCGAAGTGTAAAGGCCTACTTTGTATCCGGCCTCCTGAAAAACAGATGCGAGCATATGGCTGCTGGAACCTTTTCCATTGGTCCCGGCAACATGAACAGATTTGAATTTCTTTTCAGGGTTGCCTAAATGATCCGAAAGTTTAAGCGTGTTGGTAAGATCTTTTTTAAAAGCCGATTTCCCTATGCGCTGGTACATCGGCAACTGCCGAAACATCCACTCAACAGTTTCGTTATAGGTCTTCACTTATTCAGATAATTGGAAATCGTATATAATAGTACCAACCTGTTTTGGAGGCGCCTCCTGATCACTGTTAAACCGGGTTGCCAAAGCGGCTTCCCTGGCTGGATTCATCAGGCACGGATGACTGTTCGTAGTCCCCTGCTTTCCGGGGTCTGCACTAATAACTCTACCAGATCGATCTACTTCTATTCTCACCACGACCTTTCCTGATTCATTACAATCTGGGGTAATCTTTGCTTTATTCTCGGCTCTTCTACCTCCCAGGCGGTAATTCCCATCCCCATCGAGACCTGTGCCGCTGCCGTAAAATTTACTGGCATTAGGATCTCCGTTGGGATCCCCTTTATCCCCGGCAACATTATCATTTCCCTGGCCTCCGGTTTGTGTTCCATCCCTTTCCGGACCGTTGAAAATGCTGTTCATCGCATTGGTGGTAGACTCGTCTGGTTTTGGTTCCGGTTTTTTAGGTGGTTCTTTCTCCTTTGGTTTTTCTACTGGTGGAGTTTCTACCGGAGTAGTAATTTTTTTCTTCTTCTCCTCTATTACCGGTGCCTCCTCAATATCCTGAGTTACCACTTCTTCCTTTATTTCAGGTTCCGGAGGAGTTACCTGCGGACTCGAAGTTTGGGGAGCGGACTTCACAGGCTCTGTTGGCTGCTCGGTTCCCGAACCAACCTCAGATGTACCAAAATTAATGGCGATCCCATTTTCCGGTGGCGGATCCAGGTAAGTGAATCCGAAGAAAAGCAATAGCAATATCAACAACACGTGCAGGATCACCGTGATCGTCAGGGACTTCTTTTCGTGTTTTGTGTTTAACATTGCCATTTTATTCAGGTTTTACCGCCAATACGATTTTATAACTGTTTCTATTTGCAATATCCATTACATTTACAGCTTTCTCTATAGGAACGCCTTCTTCAGCTCTTAAAATAATGGTGGGATTCTCTTCTCCCGAAAGCCTGGTTTTCAGAATACTCTCCAAAGAGCTTTGGCTAATCCTCTCGTCATTTATATAAAACTGAAGATCTTTAGTAATACTTACCGCCAGTGTTTGTTTACTGGTTGTTTTGCCTTTCGCTTTTGGCAGGATAAGGTCTAAAGCTTCAGGAGTTATTACCGGCGAGGTTAGCATGAAGAATATCAATAACAGAAAAACAATATCTGTCATTGAGCTCATACTAAACTCGGGACTAATTTTATTTCTTCCTCTTAAATTCATATTAAGCAGGTTCGTTTAAAAGATCCAGAAAGTCTACCGCTGTAGCTTCCATCTGGTGTACAACTTTATCTGTTTTCACCACAAGATGGTTGTAGCCTATATAAGCAATAATACCTACAATAAGACCGGCAACTGTTGTTGTCATCGCAGTATAAATACCTTCTGCCAGTGCTCCCATTTGTGCTTGTCCGCTACTGGTAGCCAGTTCATGAAAAGCAATTACCATACCTATTACTGTTCCAAGGAACCCTATCATAGGTGCTGCTCCTGCAATTGTTGCGAGGATACTCACGTTCTTTTCAAGCTTATAAACTTCCAGCCTTCCTGCATTTTCAATGGCCGTGTTAATATCTTCCAACGGACTTCCAATTCTGGAAATTCCCTTTGCAGTTAAGCGCGCCACCGGAGAGTCCGTCTGTGAACAGCGCATCTTAGCTGCCTTTATATTGCCGTTAAGTACATTATCTTTTATCTGCAACATGAAATTTTTATCTACCTCGCTTGCAGATTTAATTGCAAAGAGCCTTTCAAAGTAAATATATACTGCAACAAAAAGAAGAACAAAAAGGATCACAATGATTACGGTACCTGCAAGGCCTCCGCTAAACATTAAATCAAATAACGAAAGGGTTTTTTCTTCTACTATCGGTTCTGCTTCCTGCATTGCATCTGCAACACCGTCCTGCTGAAAAAAGTTTAACATACTATTTAATTAGGTTTTTTAATGTAACGTGATAAAAGAAATTTAATTGCCGCCAAATTTAGCAAAATTAAAGGCAGCTTCTAATATTTTAAAGGAGAGTACCAACAATTCTTGTCAACAGTTCATTTATTGTTCTAAACTAATTGCTTTAGAGCAACTTCAAAAGCGGTTTTACTGATATTTTTCCTGCTGCTATTATTGTCGAATGTATTCTGAATGGCATTTTTTATGGTCATGGAAGTATCATTAAAAATTGCTTCATCTGTCATCTGCACCCGGCGTTCCATAAAATAGGCGAAAACACGGGCCATTCCGCAATTTGAAATAAAATCGGGAATTACACTTACCCGCTCATCGGCATATTCCATAATTGGACCAAAGAAAATTTCCTTGTCGGCAAAAGGAACATTTGCCCCACAGGAAATTACTTCCAGCCGGGAATTGATCATCCTTGTTATTTGATCTTTGGTAATTAACCTTGAAGCGGCACAAGGCGCGAAAATTTCAGCTTCCAGGTTCCAGATCCTGTTATTTATTTCTTCAAAAGAGATAAGCTCCGGATGCCTCAGCACATTTCCGTCTTTTGTCAAATACAATTCTTTAATCTCTTCAAAACTGAATCCGTTTTCGTTTATAAGGCCACCAACCCGGTCTATAATCCCGACAATCTTCACGCCCATTTGCGAGAGGTAATAAGCAGCGGCAGAACCTACATTTCCAAATCCCTGAACGACTGCCTTTTTTTGGCAAATATCGCCCCCGTATATTTTATAGTAGTGATTTACCGCTTCAGCAACCCCAAAACCTGTAATCATATCTGCAACCGTATATTTCCTGCTAACATCTGGTGAAAACCGAACATTTTCAAGAACTTTGATTACTCCCTGTCGCAATTGACCTATTCTGTTTATTTTATCTGCTTCCGAAGGTCGAAAATGGCCATTAAAGACACCCTCCTGTGGATGCCACACTCCGCAATCTTCAGTAATCGGGATAACTTCATGTATCTCATCCACATTCAAATCCCCTCCTGTGCCGTAATAACTTTTTAGTAGCGGGGAGACTACTTTATACCAACGTTCGAGCACTCCTTTTTTACGTGGATCTTTAGGATCAAAGTTTATACCCGACTTGGCACCGCCAATAGCAGGTCCTGAAACGGTAAATTTCACTTCCATGGTCTTTGCCAGGGATAAAACCTCATTAAGATCCAGTCCCAGGCGCATTCTGGTACCTCCACCCGCAGCTCCACCGCGCAGCGAGTTGATCACCACCCAACCTTCAGCATCTGTTTCTGAATCTTTCCAGTTGAACACGATTTCAGGCTCTTTGCTTTCATAAACTTTTAGTAATTCTTTCATTGTGGGATTTTTATTCGATACCAATTTACTTTTTTAAAAGAAATTCCGAATCTTACTCTATGGATTATATATTCTTCCGGAAGAATGATCTTTTTCCGCTCCGGTGACAGATTTTAATACGTTATTTTCACCTCTCAAACGCAATGCCCCTAAAAAGGCAAATATCAACGCCTCCTTAAAATTTATAAGCGCTTCGGAAGGAAGAACAAATTCGGCATTGGAGATCTTTTTAAGTTCATCAATCAGAAAATCGTTAAACGCTCCTCCTCCTGTAACCAAAACCTTAACTCCTTCGGAATATTTTACAACTTCGGAAATTTGAAAAGCCACGTGTTTGCTGTACGTGTGAATCAAGGAAGGAATATGATCTTCATATTGCTTCAGAAGCGGAAATACTTCTGAATTAACCCATTCCATTCCAAGAGATTTTGGTGGTTTTTCAGAATAGAAACTAAGACGGTTCAATTCATTAAAAAGCTCTTCTTTAAACTCTCCTGAAGCTGCTATTTTACCACCTTCGTCATATTCCATATCCAGTTTTTGAGCATAAAAATTCAAAACAGTATTTACCGCACAAATGTCATAAGCGATTCTCTGATTATTCACTTCCGTAGAAATATTCGCAAACCCACCAAGGTTTAGACAAAAATCAAATTCCGGAAAAAGTAAGCGATCACCAATAGGTACGAGAGGTGCACCCTGGCCACCTAATTCCACATCCTGAACCCGGAAATCACATACCACAGTATGGCCAGTCAACTCGGCTAATTGCCGATAATTGCCAATTTGGAGGGTATACCTTTTTTGGGGCTCATGCTTGATGGTGTGCCCATGACTGCAAATGGCATCTAGACCTTCAACTTTATTCTTTTCGATAAAATTATTGAGAACCTCTGCAAGATAACTGGTGTATTCAAGGTTCAACTCTTGAAGATCTGCTTCAGAAAAATTTATAGCTTCACTTAGTTTTTTCTTCCAATAAGGTGTATATTGAATAGTTTCAGCCTTCAGAATTTTATAATTGATTTTTTCATGGAAACTGAATTCCACAACGGCGACATCGATCCCATCTAAAGAGGTGCCGGACATGACTCCTAGCAATTTGTAATCCGATTTTTTCATATTCGTAAAAATACTCAATGTTATGAGAAAAATAATATCAAAAAGTTATCTTTGAGTATTAAAAATGATCTTTTCTTAAAAAAATTATATATGGATTTCCAATTAACAGAAGAACATCTTATGATTCGTGAGGCAGCGCGTGATTTTGCAAAAACAGAATTGCTGCCCGGCGTTATTGAGAGGGACGAAAAGCAGGAGTTTCCTAAAGAGCAGGTGAAAAAGATGGGCGAACTTGGCTTCCTCGGGATGATGGCTTCCCCTGAATACGGCGGCGGCGGTATGGATACGATAGCCTATGTTCTTGCCATGGAAGAAATTTCAAAAATAGATGCATCTGCTTCTGTGGTTATGTCGGTAAATAATTCATTGGTCTGCTGGGGCCTGGACACCTTCGGATCTAAGGAACAAAAAGAAAAATATCTCTCAAAGCTGACAACAGGAGAAGCTCTCGGGGCTTTCTGCCTATCAGAACCCGAAGCAGGTAGTGATGCCACCTCCCAAAAAACAACAGCCATTGAAAAAGGTGATCACTATATCCTCAACGGAACAAAAAACTGGATCACCAACGGAAATTCTGCCGATGTTTACATTGTTATTGCTCAAACCGATCGTGAAAAAAAGCATAAAGGAATTAACGCTTTTATAGTTGAAAAAGGCTCTGAAGGATTTGAAATAGGTCCAAAGGAAAATAAACTCGGAATTAGAGGAAGTGATACACATTCACTAAACTTTAACGACGTAAAAGTACCTAAGGAGAACAGGATTGGAGAAGATGGTTTCGGTTTTAAATTTGCTATGAAAACGTTATCTGGCGGGAGAATTGGCATTGCAGCCCAGGCTCTTGGGATCGCTTCGGGCGCTTACGAACTTGCAAAAAAGTATTCCAAACAAAGAAAATCTTTTGGAACCGAAATTTGTAATCATCAGGCCATTGCTTTTAAAATTGCAGATATGCATACGAGCATAGAAGCTGCACGGCACCTGGTGATGAAAGCAGCCTGGGACAAAGACAACGGAAATAATTATGATTTATCCGGTGCTATGGCCAAACTCTTTGCTTCCAAAACAGCAATGGATGTATCTGTGGAAGCGGTTCAGGTTCATGGTGGAAATGGTTATGTAAAAGAATACCACGTAGAGCGACTTATGCGGGATGCGAAAATAACACAGATATACGAAGGCACTTCAGAAATTCAAAAAATTGTGATTTCGCGCAGTATCCTTCGTGATTAAACAATTCAGTAATTAAAATTCTCCCGCTTTGCAACCATTCATTTGGTCGTAAAGCGGGAAACTTTTTACCAGAAATTTCAGGAGAAGCAAGTGGAATAGATCGTGCGAATCAACGCTATTTCTTCAAAAACAGTTATTTTTTCTTTCCGAAATTATTATGAAAAGTTTATGAATCTCATAACACGAGGCTTCTATAAATATCAAATTATCATTTAATTGGATTTTAATTCCATATACAGAATTTCTTATTTTGTTTTAGTCACTTCTCTTTATTTTCTTTACTTAATTAGATATTTTTGTAATATTAATTTAAGGAAGGACGGATATGACACCAAAAAAACAGGGACTCTACTCCCCAGAGTTTGAGCGCGATAATTGCGGAGCAGGATTTATATGTAATTTAAAGGGGAAGCGTACAAATGATATTATACACAAAGCCCTTGATATACTTATTAGGCTTGAACACAGGGGCGCAGTAAGTGCAGATGGCAAAACAGGTGACGGGGCAGGTATACTTATAGAAATACCACACGATTTTTTTAAGAAAGTTTGTGATTTTGATTTACCCGAATTTAAGGCTTATGCTGTAGGGATGACTTTCCTGCCAAAATCTGTAAATCAACAGAGAATATGTAAGGAGATTTTTGAAAAGGAAATTACCCGCCAGGGATTAAGCATCCTTGGATGGAGAAAAGTTCCGGTTGATCGCAATTGCCTTGGTAGTATTGCTACTTTATCTGAACCAACTGTAGAACAGATTTTTATTGGTAAAGGAGAAGAAATTTCCCCGGAAATTTTTAATGCGAAACTTTATGCTGCAAGAAAAATTGCAGAACACAAAATATACAAATCCGGACTGGCGGAAGCAGAATATTTCTACTTATCCAGTATGTCTACCAATACTATTATTTATAAGGGGCTTCTAATGCCTCAGGATATTAACACTTATTACCAGGATCTAAACGATCCAGACCTGGTAACCAAACTTGCTTTGGTACACCAACGTTTCTCCACTAACACTTTCCCTACCTGGGATTTGGCCCAGCCGTTCAGGTATATGTGCCACAACGGTGAAATTAATACCTTACGTGGAAATGTAAGTCGAATGAAAGCAAGGGAAGAGCTTTTTGAAAGTGAAATTTTTGGTGATGATATAAAAGAAATTACCCCAATAGTGCTGGATGGAAAATCAGATTCCGCATCTATGGACATGGCCCTGGAATTACTGCTTCAAACCGGCAGATCTCTTCCGGAAGCTATTATGATGATGGTTCCTGAAGCATGGGAAAAAAACCCTTCTATGTCTGAAGACAAAAAGGCTTTTTATGAATACAACGCCTGTATTATGGAACCCTGGGATGGCCCTGCTTCTATTCCGTTTACAGATGGAAATTATATTGGAGCGCTACTGGACAGAAATGGATTGCGTCCTTCAAGATATACACTTACCAAAGATGGCTACGTAATCATGTCTTCAGAAACAGGAGTAATTGATATAAAGCCGGAAAATGTTGAGCTTCACGGACGTTTAGAACCGGGAAGAATGTTCCTTGTAGACATGAACGAAGGAAAAATTCTAGGTGATGAAGAAGTTAAAAGTAGTATTGTTTCTAAACTTCCGTACAAGAAATGGCTGGATAAAAACCTTCTTCCGTTAGCAGAAGTTCCTTATACAGGAAACAAGACTCCTGTAGAGAAAGAAGATTTTATTAAAAGACAAAAGCTCTTTGGATATACACTGGAGGATATTAGTACCATTATAACTCCAATGGCCACTGCAGGTAAGGAAGCAATTGGCTCTATGGGTGCAGATCTTCCGTTAGCTGTACTTTCTGAAAAGCCTCAGTTACTTTTTAATTACTTCAAACAGTTATTCGCCCAGGTTACCAATCCGCCTTTAGACGGAATCAGGGAAGAAATTGTAACAGACATTAGTCTTGCCATAGGTGCAGACAGGAATATTTTTGATATTATCCCGGAGAATTGCAAGAAACTGAGAATTCAGAATCCTGTAATCTCCAACGAAGATCTTGACAAGATCAAGTATATAGAACATCCCGATTTTCACACTGTTTCAATTTCAATTTTATATGAAGCAGAAAAAGGAATGAATGGGCTTGAAAAAAGATTGGATGAAATTATCCAGGAGATCAAGATTGCAGTAGATAGCGGCTGTAATGCTATTATTCTTTCAGACAGGAATGTTTCACCAGAATTGGCACCTATCCCTTCGCTGCTTGCATGTTCTTTTGTTCATCACAGTTTAAAGAAATATAAAAGAAGATCATCTTTCGGAATCATTATAGAATCTGCAGAGCCTCGGGAGCCGCATCATTTTGCACTACTTTTTGGTTACGGTGCAAGTGCTATTAACCCGTACATGGTTAATGAAATTATCTACAACCTTTCAGAATCCAAAACCATTCCGGTTGAAGATCCCGAAGTAGCAGTGCAGAATTTCAACAAAGCTATTGGAAAAGGTATTGTAAAAATTATGAATAAGATTGGAGTTTCTACGCTGCATTCTTATCGTGGATCACAGATTTTCGAAATTCTTGGTCTTAACGAGAAATTCGTAAATAAATATTTCACCAACACCCCAACAAGAATAGAGGGTATTGGACTTTATGAAGTTGAAAAAGAAATTCAGAAAAGATTTGATGCTGCTTTTAACCCTCCAAATACAGACATAGGTTTAAATCTTGAAATAGGAGGAGATTACCGCTGGAGGAGAAATGGAGAACGTCACATGTTTAATCCAACCAGCGTAGCAAAACTTCAGCAAGCCGTAAAGCAGAACAACCCGAAGAGTTATGAGGAGTATGCCACTTCTATAAACGAACAGACAGAAAGTCTTATGACCCTAAGGGGAATGTTTAAATTCCGCGATTTAAATCCTATTTCTATAGATGAAGTAGAACCATGGACAGAGATTGTTAAGCGTTTTAAAACCGGTGCAATGTCTTTTGGTTCTATTAGCAAAGAAGCACATGAGAACCTGGCAATCGCCATGAACCGGATGAAGGGAAAAAGTAATTCTGGTGAAGGTGGTGAAAACCCGGACAGATTTAATAAGGACCTTGATGGAAACTGGAGAAACAGTGCCATTAAGCAGGTTGCTTCAGGACGTTTTGGAGTTTCAATAAATTACCTGAGCAGTGCGCAGGAAATTCAGATAAAAATGGCACAGGGTGCTAAACCAGGAGAAGGTGGGCAACTACCGGGAGCCAAGGTTAACCCCGATATTGCGAAAACCCGAAACTCTACTCCTTATGTAGGTTTAATTTCCCCTCCACCTCACCACGATATTTATTCTATTGAAGATTTGGCACAGCTCATTTTCGACCTTAAAAATGCCAATCGTGAAGCAAGAATAAATGTGAAACTGGTTTCTAAAGTTGGCGTTGGTACAATTGCAGCGGGAGTTGCAAAAGCGAAAGCAGATGTGGTTCTTATCTCAGGATACGATGGTGGAACAGGAGCTTCTCCTTTGACTTCTTTAAGACACGCTGGACTTCCATGGGAATTAGGAATTGCCGAAGCTCAGCAAACTTTATTGCTAAATAACCTTAGGAACAGGATTGTTGTAGAATGTGACGGACAGTTGAAAACCGGAAGAGATGTTGCAATTGCATGTCTCCTTGGTGCAGAAGAGTTTGGATTTGCAACAGCTCCTCTTGTAGCTTCCGGGTGTATCATGATGCGTGCCTGTCACTTAAATACATGTCCTGTTGGTATCGCTACCCAGGATCCGGAACTACGGAAGAACTTTAAAGGAACTCCGGAGCATGTAATTAACTTCATGTACTTCGTTGCCCAGGAATTACGCCAGATCATGGCAGACTTTGGTTTCAGAACTATTAATGAAATGGTAGGGCAAAGCCAGAAGCTGGATATGAACAGGGCTATAGAACATTATAAAGCACAGGGAATAGATCTTTCAAAAATTCTCTACAAGCCTAAAATTGACGAAGATATGCCGCTGTACTGTACACAAAAGCAGGATCACAACCTGGAAAACGTTCTGGATTTCAAAATTCTGAACAAGGCACATCCGGCAATATACCGAAAAGAAAAAATGAGCCTGGACTTCCCGATTAGTAATATTAACCGTACTACAGGAGCAATATTAAGTAATGAAATCTCGAAAATTCATGGAGAGAACGGACTTCCATTAAATACGCTTACGCTCAATTTCACAGGATCTGCAGGACAAAGCTTTGGAGCTTTTGCTACAAAAGGTTTAACCCTCAATGTTATTGGAAACACCAATGACTACTTTGGGAAAGGTCTTTCAGGAGCTACATTATCAGTCAGAAAACCTAAGGAAGCTACTTTTAAATCTAACGAAAATGTCATTATTGGTAACGTTGCGCTTTATGGAGCAACAGGCGGGGAAGCTTATATTAACGGAATTGGCGGGGAGCGTTTCTGCGTAAGAAACTCTGGTGCCAAAGCGGTAATAGAAGGAATTGGAGATCACGGTTGTGAATATATGACAGGTGGTATAGCAGTTATCCTTGGTAGTATAGGTAGAAATTTTGCTGCCGGAATGAGTGGCGGGATTGCTTACTTATATAACCCAGATAATGTTCAGGACCCGAATAATTTCAATATGGAAATGGTAAATCTTGAAGAGCCTTCTGAAGAAAATAAGCAGGAATTACTTCAGCTTATCGAAAACCATTACCGATATACTGAAAGTGATTTTGCAAAAGAAATCCTGGACAATTGGGAAGAAAACCAAAACAAATTCATAAAAGTAATGCCCGAAGAATACAAACGGGCACTACAAATAATTGAAGAAGAAAAAATGAAGAAGAAGGAAAAAGAACTTAAAACGGCTTAGGAAATGGGAAAATTAAGAGGGTTTTTAGAATACGAAAGGGTCGAAGAGGAAACTTATGATATTCCGGAAAGAATTAAGAGTTATACAGAGTTTACAAAAGAAATTGATAACGAGGATCTAAATGAGCAGGGTGCACGCTGTATGGACTGCGGGATACCGTTTTGCCACAGTGGTTGCCCGGTAGGAAATCTTATTCCAGATTTTAACGATGCTGTTTATAAGAACGAGTGGAAAAGGGCGAACACAATCCTGCACAGTACCAATAACTTTCCCGAATTTACAGGACGTTTATGCCCCGCACCATGCGAATCTGCCTGCGTACTGGGAATAATAGAACCTCCTGTTGCCATAGAAATGATTGAAAAGTACATTCCGGAGAGAGGCTTTAAAGAAGGCTGGATCAAACCGGAACCCCCAACACACAGGACGGGGAAAACCGTTGCTGTAGTAGGATCTGGCCCTGCAGGTTTAGCCGCAGCACAGCAGTTAAACAGAGCGGGACATACTGTTACAGTTTTTGAAAGGGATAAAAAAGTTGGAGGATTATTACGATATGGTATTCCGGATTTTAAAATGGAAAAGCATATTATAGACAGACGACTGGAAGTTCTTAAAGCAGAAGGGATAGAGTTCCTGACAGACACTAATGTTGGTGTCAATTATGAAATCGAAAAACTAAAAGAATTCGATGCTATCGTACTTTGCGGTGGCGCGACTCAAAGAAGACCATTACCAATTCCAGGTGCAGATGCCGAAGGAGTTGTACAGGCAATGGAATTCCTAAAGAGAAATAATGAAGTAGTAGACGGTCTGGCCGAACCCATAGAAAGATTACATGCCGAAGGGAAGAATGTGATTGTAATTGGTGGTGGTGATACAGGATCTGATTGTGTTGGTACATCTAACCGTCACGGAGCAAAATCTGTGACCAATTTTGAAATTATGCCAATGCCTTCTAAAGATCGTACTGTAGAGAATCCTTGGCCATACTGGCCTTTCACCTTAAAAACAAGTTCTTCTCACGAAGAAGGAGTCGAAAGAAACTGGAGTATATCTACCAAAGAATTTGTAAAAGACAAAGAAGGAAAGCTAACAGCCCTTAAAACAGTAAAAATAGAGTGGGTAAAAGGTGAAAACGGAAGACCTAAACTTCAGGAAGTACCAAATTCAGAAAAAGAATGGCCATGTGACCTTGTATTATTGGCTTTAGGATTTACTGGACCAGAAAAAACGTTAAGCGAACAATTAGGTCTTGATCTGGATAACAGGACTAATATAAAAGGCGACGAAAGTTACCAAACTAACGTACCAAACGTTTTTGCTGCCGGTGATATGCGTAGAGGACAATCACTCATAGTCTGGGCAATTTCCGAAGGACGCGAAGCCGCATATAACGTAGATAAATTCCTAATGGGAAGCACCAAACTCCCTACAAAAGGAAAAGGGGATTTACCAGCGGTGTAAGCACAAAGACATTCTGCAATACATTGTAAAAGGATCAGTTAACCGCTGATCCTTTTTTCGTTTAGACAAATAAAAATGATTTG